>JAHBVU010000001.1:0-300000 GCA_019637315.1 Gemmatimonadales bacterium | reverse complement strand
TCACCCCCACCTGAGGACGATCCTTGGCCAGCAGCCGAAGCGCTTCCAGCACCACATACGCCCCCATCCGGTTGTCGATGCTGCGGCTGACGATCCGACCATTCGGTAACTCCAGCACTCCCGCATCGATGACCCCCGCATCGCCAATTCGAATCCGCAGAGCCGCCTCGGCCCGAGAGGTGGCACCAATGTCGATCCACAGATCCTTCACCTTGCTCGGCTTCTCGCGGTCCTCTTTCTCCATCAGGTGGATGGCCTTCTTGCCGATGACCCCAGCCACCGGTCCATCACGTCCGATTAACGTAACTCTTTGTCCCACAAGTACTTGCTCGTCCCATCCCCCGATCGTATCAAAGCTCAGGAAGCCGTGCTCGTCGATGTAGAGGACCATCAGGCCGATCTCGTCGATGTGCCCGGCAAACATCACCCCGGGCCCTGCCGACTGCCCTTTGACGGTCGCGTAGGAATTGCCGCTGACGTCGGCCGAGACACTGTCGGCAAAGGTCGCTGCCTCGTCGCGCCAGAGACGAGCCGGCCCGGCCTCGAAGCCGGAGGGGCCGGGCGCGCTGAGCAGGGCCCGGAGGAAGTCATGTGAGGGTGTTTTCATAGCCTATGGAGCTACCTACCCAGGGCCAGTTTTGCAACACCCGCCAGGTTTGCGGATCAACCGATCATCAAACCAGGCCCAGGTGCCCGGCTCGTTCTCGGCATCGAGGTTACATTGCGACGCTCCAGCAACCGCGCATCTGGATGACCTCGATCGCTTCGCTTCACATCTATCCGCTCAAGGGCGGGCGCGGTCTTTCCCTCGACCAAGTCGAGCTCGACCGTTTCGGGCCCAAGAACGACCGGCGCTGGATGGTCATCGAGGCGGACGGGAGCTTTGTGACCCAGCGGGAAATTCCGGCGCTCTGCCAGATCGGCGCAGTCCCGTCGAACAGCGGGGTTACCCTCTCCGCTCCGAACCTCGAACCGCTGGTTCTGGCCCGACCAGCTCCCGACAGTCCAACCCGGCGGGTCGCGATCTGGGACGACGAGACGGATGGGGTCGAGCTCGGTCCAGTCGCTGCCGACTGGATCAGCCAGGCCCTCGGCGCCTCACTCCGCCTGATCTACCTCCCGGACCACGCGCTCCGCCGGACCAATCCTGAGTACGACCCGATCGGCGCCCGGGTGAGTTTTGCCGATGGCTATCCGATCCTGGTGATTAGCGAGGCCTCGCTCGAAGATTTGAACCGCCGCCTCGAGGTGCCGCTGCCGATGAACCGATTCCGGCCCAACCTCGTCGTCCGCGGCAGCACGCCGTTTGCGGAAGATCGCTGGCGGGTCTTTTCCGCCGGCGGGATCCGATTCGAGGGCCTCAAGCTCTGCGCCCGCTGTCCGGTCACCACCACCGATCAGGCTACCGGGGCGCGGGGCAAGGAACCGCTTCGGACCCTGGCCAGCTTCCGCAAACACGCCGATGGCGTGATGTTCGGCATGAATGTGGCGCACCGCGGCAGCGGCACCCTGCGGGTCGGCGATCCGATTGCCGTCGAAGAGACGGGCACGGTGCCTAACGATCGTCCGGTCGCGCCCCGGTCCGTTCCGCCAGAAGGCGTTCGTTGAACTCGACCCGCTCGTGCAGTTCGTTGACTTCGGTGCGCAGCGCGTAGATCTCGTCGAGCAGTTCCTGCGGCACCCCGGTTCCCTGGCCGTCGCCCTCGGGCTCCCAGCGGGAAATCAGCTTCCCTTCGGCGTCGCGGAAGCCGCCTGTCGCGATCATGATGTTGTCGACCAGATACCAGATGCCACAGCCGCCGACGGTTACCAGCATCAGCAATCCCGTGCCGATCTTGCCGGCATAGAAACGATGCGCACCGAACACGCCGAGCGTCAGGCCGAGAATCAGGGTAACCGCACGACTCTTATCGGAAGAATTGGCCATGTCCGCTTTCTCGATGACGGTAACTGCCGGGGATAGCACCACCAGCGCCAGGTATCCGCGCCACTCGCAGCGTACGTTACCTCCAACGGAGCGGTTTCGAATCGGTCGGCGGTGGCTCCTGGCGACACTGCTCCTGGTCGCCGTCCCTGGCGCGTCGCTCCCGGCACAATCTGATCTTCGCAGCGAAATCCGCCAGTACCGGGTCAGGCACGAGGCGGCCATCGTACGCGAGCTTGCCGACTTCGTGGCCCTTCCCAATGTCGCCTCCAACCTGGACGACATCCGGACCAACGCCCGCCACCTCGTCGGAATGATGGAGCGCCGCGGTATCTCGGCCCGGATGCTCGAGCTCGACGGTACGCCGCCGGCAGTTTATGGCGAATTGCTGACACCTGGCGCCACGCGAACGGTCGTGTTCTACGCGCACTATGACGGTCAGCCGGTCGACTCCACCCGCTGGGCCAGTTCTCCCTGGCGACCGGTGCTGCGCACCGGGTTTCCTGGTCCGGCGGCCAAGGAGCTGGATCTGGCCGGAGTCAACGGCCGGTTCGACCCGGAGGCACGCCTCTATGCACGGGGTGTCAGCGACGACAAAGGACCCATCGTCGCGGTGCTGCACGCCATCGACGCGCTCAAGGCCTCAGGCACGCCGCTGTCCGTCAACCTGAAGTTCTTCTTCGAGGGCGAGGAGGAGGCCGGCTCTGCCAACCTCCGCCCCATGCTCACCAAGTATCGGTCGCTCCTCGCAGCCGACTACTGGATCTTCGGCGACGGCCCGGTCCACCAGACCCGGGCGCCGCAAGCCGTCTTCGGGGTCCGAGGGGTGACCGGGCTCGACCTGACGGTCTATGGGCCGATTCGTCCGCTGCACAGCGGCCACTACGGCAACTGGGCGCCCAACGCCAACGCCATGCTGGTGCACCTGTTGGCCTCGATGCGCGACACCGAAGGACGAATCACCATCGCCGGGTTCATGGACGACGTGGTGCCGCTGTCGGCGGCCGAGCGCGACGCCCTCCGTTCGATTCCGGCCGTCGAGTCGCAGCTGATCGGGGAGTTCCGGATCGGGCGGACCGAGGGATCGCCTGCCTCACTGGCCGAGGCGATTGCCCTGCCGGCTCTCAACATGAGCGGTTTGAGCGGTGGGCGCGCAGCCGGGGGCGGGGCGAACGTGATTGTACCGGAGGCTGCGGCCTACCTCGACTTCCGTCTCGTGCCGAATCAGACCCCCGAACGGATCCGGGCTCTGGTCGAACGCCATATTCGGGCCCAGGGATATCATATCGTGTCCGAGACACCCGATTCGGCCACCCGGCGGGCCCATCCGCGGATAGTCCGGCTCAACTGGCTAAGCGGCTACGCGTCAGCCCGTACTGCGGTCGACGGCCCCGGTTCCCGGGCACTGCTGACTGCCGTCGACGAGTTTCTCGGCGCGCCCATAATGCGGGTACCCACGCTGGGCGGTAGCCTGCCGCTCTCGGTGTTCGTCGAAGTGCTGGGGGCCCAGTTTGCCGTCCTGCCGATCGTCAACCACGACAACAACCAGCACGGCGAGAACGAGAACCTGCGATTGCAGAACCTCTGGGACGGCATCGAACTCTACGCTGGGGTCCTGGCCCGGATGGGCAAGGTCTGGCAACAGGTTCCCTGACGGCTTTCGATCCCGACGGTCGCCTTGCGCGGTCGATCCAAGCCCGCGAGGCCGACGCTACAGATCCCCCGGGCTTTCAGCCCGGGCGGCGGGATCGGGCTCTGGATCTACTTCGGCGGGCAGCCGGACCGACGCGGCGATCAGCGTCACCAGCACACCCTCGTCCCCGGGGCGTTCCGGGGTTGATCCGGAGACGGGCCCCGCGACCAGTCCCGAGACGAGAGCGTCGACCGCAAACCTGGCCACCAGACCGGGGTCGCCGACGACCGCGAGTGCTCCGGCCCGCATGCGCGAGGTGAGGAAGCTGGCCAGCCTGCGCTGGACGTCGCTCCACACGACGCGATCGAAGGCTTCGGACAGTTCGGGCCAGTCGTACCGATTCCGCTGCGCCAGAAGGATCGCCGCCCGATAGCGACGGAACCACCTCGCCATTTCTAGTAGTATGCCTACATACTCCTCTATTGCCCCGTCGTAGGTACGGCGCTGAGTCCCGATCCACAGCTGGGGAAAATGCGCCACCTCGTGAAGACATTCGTCGATCAGACGAGTCCGGGCGGCCCGGTCGGTCTTCCGATAGGGCAGGCTGGGGTGGGAAACGACCGGGCTTTCGAGCGACCTGAGCAGGACGAGCTCGAACAGGGCTTCTTTGTCTTCGGCATAGAGATAGACCGTCCCCGGGCCAACTCCAGCCCGTGCGGCGACATGGGCGATCTTGGTGCGATCGTATCCGGCATCCGCAAAAGCCCAGAGGGCGGCAGCAATAATGTCTTCGAGTCGACCTGGGGCTTTGGATCTTGCCATGCTAATAATAAATGGTTCATTCATTCAGTTATCAATGCCATACGTGATGAACAACCAATCCGGCCACGTCCTGTAGCCATGCAACCTTTCCAGCCGGACTCCTGTCAGAGAGTCGTGATGGCGGGTCGCCACCTCAACTTCGGAGTCTCGTGAGCGCTACCGACTTGGTCGGTCGAGTCCTGGGCGGTGACCCCCTCGCTGAGAGGGAGTTGTATGACCTGCACGTGGACCGAGTCTACCGACTCGCTTTCCGGCTCACGGGAGACTCCGAGCTGGCGGCCGACTGCACCCAGGAGGCGTTCATCCGGATCTTCGAGCGCCTGGCCACGTTCCGAGGTGAGGCCGCCCTCTCGACCTGGATCACGAGCGTGGCGTACTCAGTGATCTACAACGCGCTCCGGAAGACCAAACGGCTTCGGGAAAGCAGCGTCGACCTCGAGGTGGTTGACCTGGCAGTCCCGGCTCTGCCAAACGGCGAGCCGGACCTCAAGACGAGTCTCGACCGGGCCGTGGCGAGCCTGCCAGAAGGATACCGGACCGTGTTCGTGATGCACGACGTCGAGGGCTACACCCACGGCGAGATTGCCAGCTCGCTCGGGATCCAGGAAGGCACGTCCAAGGCCCAGCTGAGCCGGGCCCGATCGAAGCTGCGTCAGGCATTGGCGGCATTTGCGGGAGGATGGGTAACACAATGACCGAAGAGCGCGACGAGCTCGACCCGAAACTGGCGGAACTGGCTCGCGGGTTCCGAGAACCACCGGGCACACCCCGGGAAGAGATCTGGAACCGAATCCAGGCCCAGCGTCGGTCGCGGGAGACCGGAGGGGCGGCAGGCAGGGTCATCGACCTCGACGCGGCCAGGCGCCGCCGAGGTCGCTGGGTCGGGCTTGCGATAGCGCTCGCAGCAGTCCTCGTCCTGGGCATCGGCATCGGACGCTGGGTCTCAGTCGACCTGACGAGTCCGATCACGACCGAGCAGGCCGCCGCCGACCTGACCCGCCGGGGCGAGAGGGTGATGCACTACGCCGCGGTCGAGCACCTCGGGCAGATCGAGACCTTGCTGACAGACCTCGACTCCGGCAACGAGAGCGACGTTGGGCTGACTGCGCGCAACCTGTTGACCAAAACCCAGTTGCTGCTCGACTCGAAGGCACTGACCGATCCAGCCATCCGCGCCCTGCTGACCGACCTCGAGATGCTGCTGGTCCAGGTAGCCCAGCTCGACGGCAGCGGCTCGAGGATCGACCGCGAACTGATCGACGAGAACCTGTCCAACCGTGCCATCCGTCCCCGGCTCCGCCATGCGGTGCCAGCCGGGCCGGGCGGCCTGACACTATAGATCGGAGACACGAACCATGCGCTTCATTTCGATCCTTGCGATCGCGGCGGTCCTGCCAGGGCTGGCCCAATCCCCGGACGGCGGGGCCTGGCAAGAGCTGACACCTCCGCTTGCCTGGGCTGCGCAGGATCCGGCCGACTCCCTCTACCGGGAGGCCCGCTCGGCGCTCAATCGCGGCAGCTACACCCGGGCAGCGTACCTCTTTGCCGAAGTCTACGGGCGGCATCCGCGTTCGAGCTACGCGGCCGACTCCTACTACTGGGAGGCCTGGGCGCAGTATCGGAGCGGCACCAACGCGAGCCTGGAAGCGGCCCGCTCGGCGCTGCTGGCGCAGCAGGCGGCCCACCCGAATGCCCGGACCCGGGACGACGCCGTTTCCCTGCTGGCTCGCGTCAATGCCCAGCTGGCACAGCGAGGAGACGCCCGTGCGGCAGCCGAGGTCCAGGCCATGGCCGAAGCAACGACCAGGCGCGCGGATGCGGTTGCCGACCTGGAAAAGGCCCGGGCCCGGACGGAGTCGGCTCGGTCGAGCCTGGTGAGCAGAACCGCCTGCCGGGAACAGCGCAACGACGAACGGGTCGCGGCACTCGATGCGCTGCTCCAGATGGACTCCGATCGCGCCATGCCGATCCTGGAGAAGATCATGGCCCGGCGCGACGAGGCCTCGACCTGCCTCCGCCGGCGGGCGGTCTTCCTGATCTCGCAGCAGCGCGGCTCGGAACGGATGCTGCTCGATGCGGTCCGCGCCGATCCGGACGCCGAAGTGCGCGAGCAGGCCGTCTTCTGGCTGGGCCAGGCCGGGGGCGACCGTGCGGTCATTGCGCTCGACTCGCTCCTCAAGACGTCGGCGGACGCCGCAGTCCAGGATAAGGCCATCTTCGCGCTGTCGCAGATCGGCTCGGCCGGCGCCAACCGCGCCCTCCGCGACTATGCCGTGCGTCCCGGAGCGCCGCTCAAGCTGCGAGAGAATGCCATCTTCTGGCTGGGGCAGACTGGCGGCGGCAACAATATCGAGTTCCTGCAGGGCATCTACCGGTCGTCGACCGAGCGGGCCATCAAAGACAAGATCGTCTTTGCGGTGTCGCAGCAGAGCGGCAGCGACGCCCGAGCCTGGTTGCTGAGCATTGCCCGCGACACCCGCGAGGACCTCGAGATCCGGAAGCGCGCCATCTTCTGGATCGCCCAGTCCGGCGGCACCGGCCTGCCCGAGCTCTTCAGCCTCTACGACCGGATCGAGGAACGGGCCATTCGGGAGCAGCTAATCTTTGCCTACTCGCAGCGCCAGGAACGCGGCGCCGTCGACAAGCTGATCGAAATCGCCCGCAGCGACAAGGATCCCGAGCTGCGGAAGAAGGCCATCTTCTGGCTCTCCCAGTCGCGCGATCCTCGGGTGGCCGTGTTCCTGGAAGAGATGCTGACGAAGCCGTGACGGAGACGATCACCATGACCACGCTGACCGGAACGGCCGCCGGACTCCTTCTTGCCGCGCTCGCCGTCGGACCGCTCGTTGCGCAGAACCTGCCGGCCCGGATTGCGGCGGCACCGGACGGCGAGGTTCGGCTCACCTTTGCCTCGCGGGAAGGGATCTGCGGCGACGGCGCCACGTTCATCCGCGACCTGAACCGCGACAACCATGTCACCATGTCCGGCGACTGGCGCGACTGGCGGTCCCGCCCCTGTGAGGAGGGTCCGGTTCGGATCCGACTCCGGGTCCAGGGCGGCGAGGTCCGGTCGGTTCGCACCGCCGTGGGCGGCATTTGGCGACCCAGCGAGGAACGGGTCACCGACCTGGGCCGGATCGGCGCCGCCGAGGCGGCTCGGGGCCTCCTGAGCATGGCCCGGAACAGCTATGGCAAGGGCAACGATCTGATCTTCCCTGCCACCCTGGCCGACAGCGTCACCTTGTGGCCGGACCTGCTCGAGTTGGCCCGGGACCGGCAGGTGGCCTCATCGAGTCGAAAGAATGCCGTGTTCTGGCTCAGTCAGGCAGCGGGCGACAAAGCGGCCGATGGCCTAGAGCGGATCGTCACCGACGAGGGCGATGATCGCGACGTCCGGGAGCACGCGGTCTTTGCCATCTCGCAACTGCCGCAGGATCAAGGGGTTCCGATTCTGCTCCGGGTTGCCCGAACCAATCCGAACCCGGGGGTCCGGCGGAAGGCCATGTTCTGGCTCGGTCAGTCGGACGATCCTCGGGCACTGTCCCTGTTCGAGGACATCCTGACCAAGCCCTAGGGCGCTTCCGAACATTTTCCTGCCACAATCCGTAGAGTCTATGGAGGGGGATCCAGCTACTGTTGGTCCCCCTCCGGCACGTTGCGCCCGGCAGACCCGACCCGGGTTGTCGAACGCCAGATTTTCTGGTTAGTTAGGTGTGGCAACCGTGTCAGGGTGGCCCGAAGGATGCACGGTTAATGGTGAGATGGGCGCCATTCCGGCGTTACAAGTTCTGATGGGAGCGATTCGAAACATGCGACGTCGCCATTGGTTGGCAGCAACGGTCATTCTGGGCCTTCCCTTGGGGATCGGCGCATTCGTTCAGCAGAGTCAGTCGGCCGGCGACGGCGCTCGGCTCTTTTCGCAGGTAATCCAGCGGATCGAGGAAAGTGCCGTCGATTCGCTGGCCCGCGCCGCGATCTTCGAACGGGCCGCGCGCGGCCTCGTCAAGCAGCTGAACGATCCGTACGCCGATCTGTACTCGCCCGAAGAACTGGCCTCCTTCCAGCGCCAGACGCTCCGCAACAACTATGCGGGCGTCGGAATGCAGATCGAGAGCCAGGACGGCGCCATCATCGTGGCGCGGGTCTTCCCTAACGCACCGAGCGAAAAGGGCGGCGTGCTCGCCGGCGACCGGATTGTCGCGGTCGACTCCGTCCCGGTCACGGGGCTCCGCCTCGATCAGGTCTCGCAGCGACTGCTCGGCACCCCGGGCACCGAAGTCAAAGTGGTGTTCCAGCGCCCCGGTCTGCCGGAGCCAATCCGTACCACGTTCAAGCGCGCCGTGGTTCGGGTACCGGCCGTACCGTATACACTGGTCCTCGACGGCGGGGTTGGCTACATCCCGCTGCAGAGCTTCAACGAGTCGGCGGCCCAGGACGTCGAACGATCGCTGCAAGCGCTCAAACAGCAAGGCGCTCGGTCCTTCATCATCGACGTGCGCGGCAACGGCGGTGGCAGCCTCGAGCAGGCGCTCGAAATCGGCAACCTGTTTTTCCGGCCCGGCCAGGAGCTGGCGAGTGTGCGGCATCGCGGCCGCACGCCTGAGGTCTATCGCGCAACCCGGACCTCGGTCGTCGACTCCATGCCTGTCGCGGTGCTGGTCGACGGTTACAGCGCCTCGGCTTCGGAAATCGTAGCCGGCAGCCTGCAGGACCATGACCGGGCGCTGGTCGTCGGTACGACATCGTTCGGCAAGGGCCTGGTGCAGACGCTCTACCCGCTCGACGGCGGCTGGGCGATGAAGATCACGACCGGGAAGTGGTACACCCCAAGCGGACGGTCGATCCAGGCGGACCATGATCGCCTGGGCGATGAGCGCTTCGTCGAGTACGCTGCGGAGCCGGGTCAGACCGATTCGACCCGCCAGCGCCCGGTCTTCAAGTCCGACGGCGGTCGGCCAATCCTCGGTGGCGGCGGCATCACCCCCGATATCATCGTCCAGTCCGACACCCTGACCGACCCGGAGCGGAATCTGGCCCGTGCGTTCGGTGCGCACCAGTCACAGTGGTACATCGCGGTCTACTCGACCAGCCTCGACCTCAAGGGCTCGGTCAAGCCGGACTTTGCTGTGCAGCCCGCCTGGCGGGAAACGGTCTGGAAGAAGCTGCAGGCTTCCAAGGTGACGGTGACTCGCGATCAGTTCGAGGCCGGGTCGGCCCTGGTCGATCGGGAACTCGAACGGTGGACCTCGCGCCTGGCCTTCGGCGATTCGGCCTGGTTCCGCCGGTCGATCAAGTACGACCGCCAGCTGCAGACGGCCATGGAGTACCTGCAGCGAAGCCCGACACAGCGCCAGTTGCTGGCGCAGGTGCCGCCAATGGAAGCAACCAAGCCCTGATCCACAGCTTGATCAGGCAAATGACGAAGGGCCGGCAAACGCCGGCCCTTCTGTTTTTCCCCGCCCGCCAGCGGTGCGAACCTGGCAGACCGATGATCGAACGCTCGATGCGCTGTCGAGCGGCATCCGGCGGCGCTAGGGTTGAGCCGGGCTGGGACGCTGTCTGGCAAGCGCCCGGTAGTACTCCTCGACCAGTTCTCGATACTGGGGCGGGACTCGAGCGGTGGCGCCCGCCGCCGGACGCTGGCCTCCATCGCTGCCGAACCGGCGCCAGAGCGCAAACTCGATCTCCTTGAGGCCTGCAATCAGGTCTCGTTCCAGTCGATCCAGCGCCGCCGGGTCGTCGAAGCTCTGCTGATCTTCGAATTGGCGGAACCCCTGCAGCACCCGATCCAGCGGCGCCGTCTCCTCACCGAGCGCGCGAAGATCCGCCCGCAGCGAATCGGCAGCCTGGCGCCTGGCGCGCAGCTCACGCGCAAACTGCCGGCCCGGTCTGCCATCGGCTCCATCGGGAGTGCCGTTCCGAGCCCCTCCTTGGGACGGAGCGGCCTCGGCCGAGCTGGGGTCCCGCGCTTCACCCGGCGCTGGCGCCCCCGACGCCTGACTGCCCTGACCGCGGCGCTGCTCGGCCCGGGCCCGTTCGTTGAGCGACTCGAGCCCGCGCACCAGATCCCGCGCCCGCTCCATGGCGCGGTTCTCCCGGCTGCCCTCGGCCTGACCGAGGCTTCGTGAGGCCTCCCTGAGCCGCCCCGCCGCATCCGCCAGGTTCTCGGCAATCTGTTCTTCGAACTGCCGGACATACTCCTGCGACCCGCGCTGCAGCAAGCTCTGAGAGAATCGCAACTTGTCACCGACCCGATCGGTGCGCATACCCTCAGCGGCTTCGGCCAGCTTGCGGGCGGCGGCCGGCTGCTCCCTGGCCGCGTCCTTCGACAGACGATCGGCATCCGCAGCAAGCTGCTCTGCGTCACGGGCCATCTCTTCTTTCCGCTCGCTCAGCGCGGCGGCGCGGCGGCGGCGTTCGGTCGGATCTGCCGGGAGCGAGGTGGCCTGCTCGGCTGTTTCGCGCTGTCGCTGCCGCAAGGCCTCGGCACGCGCTTCGAGCCGACGAATTTCGTCCTGCCGGCTCTCCGACCGTGAGCGTTCGAGCTGCCGAGCCGCGTCGCGCAGCTGCTCCAGCGCCTCGTTGCCCTGGCCGGGCGCCGACTGCGGATCGGTCCCGGCAGCGCGCCTCATCTGGTCTGCCGCCTCGCGCAGCCGACGGGCCGCGTCTGCCATGCCCTGGTCCTGCCGCTCTCTCGCCAGGCGTTCGAGCTGCCGGGCCGCTTCCTGCGTTTCGTCCGCCAGCTGGCGCTGCGCATTGCTGCGCCCACCACCCTGCGCCGAGCGATTGCGCAACGCGTCTGCCATCCGCGCCATCCGCTCGTTCTCCTGCTGCTGCCGAGCTGCCAGTCGTCGAAGTCGCTCTGCCGTTTCGTCGAGGGTCCGCTCAGCCTCGGCGCCCTGATCCTGCGGCATGGCCTCGTACTGGTTCTGCAATCGATCCGTTTCCAGCTCGAAGAGGTCTGCCAGTTCCTCGGCGTTCCGCTGCTGCCCGCCGCCTCCGCCGCCGCCCTGCTGATTACCCCGGGAAACCTGCACCTCCCGATAGGCAGCCTCGGCCCGCTGAAGGTGGGTCAGCGCCTGCTGCGCCGGGGGCAGCGCCGCCCGAGGGCGATGGCGCCCCAAACGTTCCTCGGCCTCTTGAAGGTGAACCGCTGCGGAGTCGAGCGCCTCACCGATCAGGACGAACGTCGAATCCACCCGCGCCATACCACGCTGCGCCATGCGGCGACGCAGCTCCGCAACATCCTGACGGATCCGCCCCTCGCCGATAGCCAGGGTCGTGAGATTCTCGCGATAGCTTCGTGCATCAGCCGCACTGTCGCGGGTGACATTGAAGGTTCCCACCACGATGAGGCGCTGACGCTCAGCCAATCCATCCGGCTCCTCGCCACCGCCGCCACCGCCAGGCATGCCGCTCTGCTCCGCTTCACGGTAGCTTCGGTCGAAGGGACGGATTTCCAGGAAGTACATGTCACTCACACCGGACTGTCCCGCGCCGTCAATCGCCTCCGCATGGTAGGACACGAGATCACCCGGCTGGAGCGACCATTCCTCGAGAAAGAAGGTGTGCGCAGCCGCGAGGTCGCGCAGCGCGCGTACGGTAGTGTCGGACAGGACATGTGTCGTCGGCTCGGCGCCGTTGACGCTGACGTGCAGCAGCAGGCGGCGAACGCCGAAATCGTCGAATGCTTCGACCTGGGCGGTAACCTCTTCGATCGAGGTCGGCTTGGTGTCCCGACCCGGCGCGGCAAACCGAACCGTCGGCGGTGTATCGTCCAGTGCGTCGATGGCGTATTGCAGCCCTGTGATCCGACGCCCGTCATCGGCCACCAGGTCGATTCGCCAGAAGAGGTCTGCCCCGACCCGCACCGTCCCGTTCCAGGCGCCGTCGGAACCAATCGCCATTGCCTCGGGCGGACGACCCTCAACCACCAGGAATGCGGCCCGCGCCGATCGGGTCGGCTGCGCACTGAGCCGCACGACGCTGCCAGTCAGCACGGCAAGGTCACCAACCGCTTCGACCGACTCGACCGGAAGGCCGGTGTACCCGGGAGGATCGATGGTGGCCGAGACGCTGCGCACTGCAGGAAGGTCAACGACGGTGAGGCGGAACGCCGACGAGCGGACCCCTTCAGACTCTACGAAGTAGTCGACCGGCCCGTCGACATCGAACAGGCGCGACGTGAACCGACCGAGCACCGTGTCCTGCGTCATGGGAAGGCGCTCCCATTCCCCGGTGGAGTCGATCCGAAACACCAGTTCGGCTGCCGGGCTGGTGAAGCCGCCCAACTGAGCCGCTACGTCGACGGCTCCGCCTCTCGGCACCTCGGCGTTGCCGGGAAGAACATCAACCGAGAATACCGGCGCCCGCGGTATCGGTCGCCAGGGGTTGAGCAAGCTCAGGGTCGCGTCGCGAAAACCGGTCGGGCCAAAAGCCAGCAGGGCGGCCGACGCCAGAATCACTCCACCGAAACGGCCCGCCGCCCGCCGCACTTGATCGCGTTCCAGGTGGCGGCCGTCGTCGATCGATGCCAAGCCGCGTCGGGCAGCCGCAAAGACCCGTTCCGCCAACCCCGGCGAAGCATTCGGATCAGTCTCAACCGTAACAGAGCTGAGCAGGGCGGCCCGAAGAGCGGGCGAGCGCTCCTCGACGTACAAGGCGACCTGAGCCGATGAAGGACGACGCCTCGACCAGCGTCGCATCAGGAGCAGCGCCGTGACTGCCACGACCAATCCAGCCAGCCAGCGCGCCGTCCGAACTGTGGTCTCGTGCTCGCGAATCGACCCCCAAGCCAGGCCGACGGCAACGACGAGCAATGCGATCACGACGGCCAGCACGACTAGCGACTCCAACGCCAGGCGACGGCGCCAGCGAGCCCGGATGCCATCGAGGGCTGTGTGAATGTGGTCTCGGTCGGTCATGCACCACCTCCCGTCTCCCGGACGCGCCGAGCCGCGCGAACCGTGTATAGAGTTTCGGCTCCGAGCGCCAGAAACGCCAGGATGAGGAGAATGCTCCACCAGGACTGGCGCCGCTCCTGCTCGACGGCCGTAAGCGGCGCAACCGTCGGCGCCGCGGCCGAGTCCGTTGGAGCCCGCAATTGAGCCAGGGCATCGGCTGGCGTCACGGAGGTCAGCTCCGATTCCTCCGGCGCCGGGTTCACCGCCAGCTGAGCTACCGGCACGGCGGCGAGATCGCTCCGCAACTGATAGAAGCCGATCGCGGGCAGGATGACCGTTCGGTTACTGTCCGCCGCGATTCGCTGGCTTCCGCCGGAGGGGTCGATCAGTGTGAGCGCCCGAGTGTCCTGGGGAATCGCAGCCGCTTCGCCGGCTGTATACCACCGCTTCTCTTCCCGAAGTTGTCCGACATGGGATACGAGCTGCTGCATCAGCGGGAGAAATACAGGTTGAAGCGCGAAGTCAGACCAGAGAGTGCCCACGGCCAGAGCCGAGACCACCACGCGACCGGCTCCGGAGCTGCCGTCGATCAGAGCGGGCCTGCCGTCGTCGAAGCGGGCCACGACTTGAGCGGACGAGTCGGCCGTAAGGTCGCGATAGCGAAAGAACCGCGCCGCGCCGAAGTCTCGGGACAGCGCCTCTTTGAAGGGCTCGAAGACTGGATGATCGCCGTCGAGCTGGCCGAGACGGCCGCCCCGGTCGTTCATGCGGTCGATCGTACCGCCGATCGTTGCCGGGAGCCAGCCAGCATCTCCCCGAAATGCGGACCTGCCAGCACCAAGGACCACGCCGCCGCCGCGTTCGGTGAAGCCGCGCAGTGCCGCCATTCCCGCCGGCGACACACCACCACCGTCGACCACGACCACCACTTGGCTCTGGCCAAGGTCTGCAGCCGAGGGCGTAGCGCTCCGTCGCACCGTAATGGCCAGCGCCGGCGAGCGATTGATCATCAAGGCGCGCTCGAGGAAGACGGCCTCCTCTGCAGGCGTACCTGGCGGGACGAGCAGCAGGACGGGCACGCCGGCCGCGGCGGTCAGCGAGAACCGGAGCGTATCGTCGGCCGCGAGGGCGTCGGGTTCCAGCGCTACCGCTGCGATGCCATCACCCTCGGCAATCCAGACCGGATCGAAGCTGGCGGTCGTCATGCCGGACGCGCTCAACGTCACCTGGGTGGACGCCAGCTCCCGACCGTTGACGAGCAGGGTGGCCCGGGTGCTGCGCCCAGCGGCTCCCTTCGACGCGATCGGGGCACTGACGGTCAGTCGGGTCCGACGGCCCTCGGTGCGGCGATCGACCTCGACTTGTACGACTCGTGCGTTGACGGGATCCGACTCTGCGACCGAGATGAATCGCATGGCCGCTCCGGGAATACGCTCCACCGATTCGAGGCCCGCCAGCGCGTGCCGCTGCAGATCGGACACGACCACGACTTCGATGGCGGAGCCTCGCGCTTCGGCTGCCAGGTCACGCGCTACCCGAATCGCGGGACCAATCCGACTCCTGCCTGAACCGGGCGTCAACGAGACGACCAGACCGCGAAGGCCGGCCAGGTCTGCACTCGGTCGAGCGAGCACTTCCGCCGCGTCGTCGAAGGCAATCAGCGCGGCCTGGTCGCCCGAACCGAGCGTACTTAGCACAGCACCGATCGAGTCCTGGGCCCGCTCCCAGACGCCGCGATATCCCATACTGAGGGAGCGATCCACCGCCACGATCAGGGTCCGAGCCACCTTGCCTGCTGCCGGGCTCGGATCGGCCTGGCGCCAGAACGGCCGGGCAAACGCGGCCACCAGAGCCGCAACCGCCAGGGCGCGGAGCAGCAATAGCAGCGGGTGCGTGATCCGGCGCCGCTCCGCCGTGCGGCTGGGGACCTGGCGCAGGAACATCAGCGACGGAAACGCGATCGGATCGCGCCGTTCGCGCTGGCGCAGGTGCACCAGCACAGGCACCAGGATGGCTGCCAACCCTGCCAGCAGCGCCGGCACCAGCCAGCCGAGTCCCACGATCAGCGAACCCGTCCCAGCGCTTCACGCTGATGCAAGTAGCGGTACAACGCGCGATCGAGCGGTTCCGAGGTTGCTACCCGCGCATAGTCGACGCTCGATCGGGTCAGCAGCGTCTGCAGCTGGGCCAGGTGCTCGTCATAGGCCGCCCGGTAGGCGGGGCGCAGACGTTCGGGAGAAAGCGAGATGCGCTCGCCCGACTCCAGATCTTCGAAGCTGGCGGCCTCGCTGTACGGAAAACTTTGTTCCGCGGGGTCCATGACATGAATGGCAATCACGTCGTGCCCACGTACACGGACGCCGCCAAGCGCACCGGTAACGGCCTCGGGCGGCGCGTACCAGTCGGACACGAAGACCGTAATGCCTCCACGACCGAGCAGTTCGTTGATGGCCGGGTTGGCCTCGATGCCGCTGCCGGACCCTGCGGGTGACGCGTTCGCCAGCTCATGCAGGACCAGCCAGAGATGGCGCGTCGAGGGCGGCACGTAGCGGACAACCCGGTCGGTGTACAGCACGAGGCCGATCCGGTCGCCCTGGCGCTGCGAGAACCACGCCAGCGCAGCCACCAGCATCCTGGCGTAGTCGAGCTTGGTCACGCCGGCAGAACCAAACGCCATCGACTTCGACAGATCGAGCGCGAGCAAGACCGACACGTTCGTGTCTGCCTCATACTCTTTGATGTAGTACCGATCGGTCCGACCATAGACTCGCCAGTCGAGCCGCCTGAGGTCGTCGCCCGGCTGATACGACCGATGCTCGGCAAACTCGGTCGAATGACCCAGCCGCGGCGCCCGGTGCAAGCCATGCATGAACCCGTCGACCACGGTCCGCGCAATCAGCGAGAGATCGCCGATGCGAGCCAGCACGACGGGATCGAGCAGGCCGGGCAACACTGTCATCAGGCCATCCCGGATCGCGGTGCCGGCACCGCCGCGACGAGTTGCTCGATGACACTGTCTGTCGTGACCCGCTCGGCCCGGGCCTGGAAGTTGAGCAGGAGACGATGCCGAAGCACCGGACGCGCCAGGAAACGAATGTCCTCGAACCCGACGTGGGCGCGGCCGTCGAGCAGGGCCTTCGACTTCGCACCGAGCAGCAGGGCCTGTGCGGCACGCACACTCGCTCCGTAGGAAACCCACTGCCGAACGAAGGCCGGCGCATCCGGATCGGCCGGTCGACTCATCCGCACGAGACGTACGGCGTAGTCGACGACCGGATCGGCAACCGGAACGCGACGAACCAGGTGCTGGAACCGGACGAGATCCGCACCCGAAACGACTCGATCGAGCGATCCGCCCTGGACTCCGGTGGTCAGTCGGGCGACCCGGATCTCGTCGGCCTCGGACAGGTGATCGAGCACGACCTCGAAGAGGAATCGATCGAGCTGTGCCTCAGGCAGCGGATAGGTTCCCTCGAGCTCGATGGGGTTCTGAGTTGCGAAGACGTGAAAGGGTGGATCGAGCGGATAGGTCTTGCCCTGAACAGTCACCCGCCGCTCCTGCATGGCCTCGAGCAGGGCCGCCTGAGTTTTCGGCGGCGTTCGGTTGATCTCGTCGGCCAGCACGACGTTGGCAAAGACGGGTCCTCGCATGAAGACGAGTCGACGCTGCCCGGTAGCGGGGTCGTCCTGGATCACGTCTGTTCCCGTCACATCCGATGGCATCAGGTCGGGCGTGAACTGAATCCGCTGAAAGGACAGATCCAGCACTTCAGCCAGCGTCTGCACCAGCAGGGTCTTGGCCAGACCGGGAACGCCAACCAGCAGGCAGTTCCCGCCCGACAGCAGCGCAATCAGGCACTGCTCGACGACCGGCTCCTGTCCGATGATTCGCTTGGCGAGCTCGGTCCTGATCCGGCCCGCCGCGGCATGCAATCGATCCGCGACGATGCGATCGTCCGAATCCGATCCGATAGTTGGTGTTGTCAGAGTCACGCGGGACCTCGATCAGCGGGTGAGCGCATAGACGATGTAGTTGATGCCGAGCTTGTACGCTTCGTTCGACAAGTCGACCGAGAACCACTCGGTATCGGAGTACTCCCAGTACTCCGCGATGTCACCATTGTAGTTGATCGCCACCATCAGGCGCTTGGTGGGATCGTTGTCCTCGAAGATGCCAAGGAACTCAGTCTGGACTTGCTGGTAGGGGTGGACATATTGATCGAACGATCGAATCCGGTAAAACGAGTCAAAGACCGGATGCTCGACCGGGATCGGCTGCATCCGGGCCTCGGGAAGCACCCGTCGAAGCTGTTCCTGCAGGTTGATGATCTGCCGCCCGGCAAAGTCGTCAACGATCAAGAACCCGCCTTTAGCGATGTACGCGCCGAGCGCCGCTACCTCGGCATCGTTTGGCACCCAGAAGCCGGGTTCACAGAGATAGGCGACCGGGAACTTGAACAGGTCCGGATCATCGAGCGTCATGATGTTTGACGCATCGACCCGCGGTCGCACCGTCGTCAGTTCGGCAAGAATCCTGGTGAAATGACGCTCGGCACGGGGATAGTCGTGATTCCACCGCGGATCCCCTCGACCGAAGCCGAAGTCGCCGACTCCACCCCGAGGCTGGTACTGGATTCGCACGAAGGTGAAGCGGCCGTCGTACGGCACGTTCGGCGGATACTCCGACGCACCACTCTCCCCTCCCCGCCGCCGCTGAGCTTCCGCCGTGGCCAGGATCAGCGCCGCGGCGGCCAATCCGGTGAGCCAGCGTAAGACTCGCCTCATCGCGCCCCACCTCGCAGCTCGAGCAGGAGCTGCTGCGCCGGTTCGTATGACGGCGCCTCTTCGAGGGCTCGGAGTACCTCGCGACGCGCCGAGACGTTGTCACCCGCGTTGCGATAGGCGAGGGCGAGGGCGTAGTACGCGCCCGCCCGATCCGTCGGCATCAGGGCAACCACAGCCCGCCGCTGCCGGACCTCGCGCGCATGATCCTTGGCTGCAGCGGCGAGCTCAGCCGCTTGCCTGTGAAGGGCCTGGTCGTACGGGTGGATGTAAATAGCCCGTTCGAGTGCGGCAAGGGCCCCCGCCGCATCGCCTCGGCCAGCCCGTAACTCAGCCTCGCGACGATTGGCCTCATAGTGGCTGTCGTTGAACCGGGTTACCCGACTCAAGTACTCAATGGCACGCGCGGTGTCGCCACGCATGCGGTGGATCTCGGCGAGATGCCAAGCGGGACCATCCTCCACACCCATATCCGGAAAGATGCGATCGGCCCGCTCCAGGGTGGAAACAGCCTCGTCGAGCTGACCCGCGGCGCGAAGGCGGATGCCGCTCGCCACCAGCGCCTCGAGTTCTCCCGGAACAGCGACCGAATCGCGCACCGCTGCGACACTCTTGAGTGGTGTTGCAAACCGTTGTGCCAGCCAGTCGTTGAAGCGCGAGTCGACCTCCGCGACCGAGACTCCGGTGGCCCCGCGAATCGCGTCGTCCGTCGGTACGCCACGCCGATAGCCGTCGAGCAAACCGAGAATGGCATCGAACCCGTAGGTTGCCTCCAAGTACTCGCACAACAGCGAGGCGTGATAGTACGAGAGCCCGATCTCAGCCGGGTACCGCGGCCGGACGAAGCCATCATTCAGCGTGCCCACCGATCGTAACCGGCCGCCTTTCAGCGCCGCCAGGTACGCGGGGCTGGCCTGCGCTCCCCAGCCGGGTCGGGCACGTCGCTCTTCCAGAACAGAGAGTCCTTCCGACAACCATCGGGGCACCCGATGGTCGGTGGCTCCGAGGGTAAAGGCGTGCGCCAGTTCATGCCACGCGGTCGAGGCCCAGTTGAAGTCGCCCGGGTCGCGTGCAGAAGGGGCATCCATGGCCAGCACCGAGCCGAAACTCACCCCGAGCGCCCCGAGCCCGGCGATCCCGACCGTGCGCACCGAGAAGTCGGCGTGACTGCCGTACAGCTCGAGACGAATCGGCGTGGGCGGGTGGTAGCGATACCGCGCAGCGAGCGAGTCATACCCCGCCTCGAGCAGCGGTACGAGGTACAGCGCCAGCAGGTCCGCCTCGTCCGGAGGTGCAACGATCTGGATCCGATTCGAGCCAATCGTGCGAAAGTTTGCGAGTCGGTCCAGCAGATCCAGCGTGTTCTTGTTCCACAGGTGATACGGATCGCGGCGGAACGCGCGCTCGAGGTGCACTCTGGCTGTATCTATCCTGCCGAGCCGGAGCTCGTTGGTACCGAGGGTAGTCAGCGCGGCCGGGTGATCGGGGTCGAGCGCCACTCCCCTTCGCGCCAGGTCGGCCGCCTCACGATAGCGACGCTGCCGCGCGAGGGCCTCACCCGCCTGCGCATAGAAGTCGGACGGCGCGGCCTGGCGTGACCGCAACCGCGCCTCCGTTGCGGCAAACCCGGCGGAGTCGTCGCGAACGAGTTGGACAGCGGCCCGCACGGCCCAGCCGAGCTGCTCGGCAGAATCGAGCGCAATGGCGCGATCGGCACGGACTAGGGCAGAGTCGAACGATTCCGCATCGAGATCGAGGCGAGCAAGCGCAGCATGAGTGAGGGCAAGGCCAGGGCCACTCCGCACCGCCCCTTCGAACATCGCACCGCTCCCCGGGCTGCCGTCCAGCTGCCCGGCCAACGCCAGGCCAAGCTGCGCACGGGGGTTGTCCGGGTCGCGAGTCAGCACCTGCTGGTAGCTGCGTCGCGCATCCGGAACGTTGTACTTGTCGAGGAAGAGATCTCCAAGTCTGAGCTGCGCTTCGAGCAGTGTCGAGTCGGCCGCAATGGCGCGATCGAACGCCGTCAGGGCATCGCGGAACTGCGCAGGCTGCTCGCTGCCCAGCAACTGATACGCCAGCCCCAGCGCCAACCAGTCGGCCGGCATCAGATCCGGTCGGCGCTCGAGGGTGGTGGCAAGGCGATCGGCTTGGCGCAGCGCTTCTTTGCGGTCGCCACGCCGGGCCGTCACCTCTGCGCGCCGCGCCGCGGCCAGGGCTGCATTCGGTCCGCCCGCCGCGGCGACCTCGGCAAAGTGCCGGTCTGCCTCGACCAGGCGCCCTCGGAGCGCCATCGCCTCTGCCATCCACAGCTGCCCCCCCGGCGTACCAGCCGCCTGCTGTATCGCCGCCTCGGCGTCGCCTCGGTCGAGCAGCCAGCGCGGGGAGCGCTGAGCCGGATTCCGGTCGCCGGCGCAGGTCGTGACGGCCAGCGCCAGCACGATCATGCCGGTGACGATTCGAAGACCACGCACCGCCATCATGGGGACCCCCGTACGGCACGGATCCTCTGATTCGTCTCCGCCAGGGCGACGACCAGCCGCTCGAGCTCTCGTTCGTATGCCACCGAGTCCGTTGCCGCCTTTCGACCGCGCAACTCGGCGATGGCGGCCTCGAGCCGCCGTCGCTCTGCCAGCAGCTGAGCTACCCGCGGATCGGTACTCTGTTCTTCGACCTTGAGGGGCACGCTGATCGCAGCAGCTCGTCCACCGGCGCCGGCAAGCTCGGCGCTGCCGGTGCCGCTGCCATTGTCGTCGATCTGGGAATGCTCGGTCAGCAACCTGCGGGCCGACTGGTACGACCGGATCACCTCCTGGCGGGCATACCTGTATGCTTCGGCCAGCGAAATCCGGCCGTTCTTGTCGGCGTCCGCCTCGTCACTGGTCAGCGCTTTGACGAAGAACTCGCCGAACCGGGTCGCGTTGCGCTCGGTGCCCGTTTTCGTTGCCGTGATGACGATTCGCGAAGGCGACGCCAGCGGCCCGAGGAACCCCCCACTGGCACTGGCCGCGTTGACGACCACCACGCGTCGGCGCCCAAAGGCCTGGAGCGCGAGCGCCAGATCCGGTGCCGTGAGGTCCGGTCCGGGCAAGTTGAGCTGCGCGACCCCGGCTTGCTCACTGCCATGCCCGGCGAGCAGCACGACAACGACACCGTTCCCACCGCCAGAAGCGGCCAGCCGGGATACGGCCGCGATCACGCCATCTCGATCGGAGCGGCCCGTCGTGCCGGCTGCGGGGGCATGCTGTTCCGCCAGGTAGATGATGTTGGAATCGGCCAGGCCCCACCGCTCCCTGGCTGCGGCAACCATGCTGCGGCCGAGCGAGGTCAGCATGGCGGCATACGACGGCTCACCCGATAAGCCGGTCACCACCAGGAGCTGGGTCACCTCGCCTGAGGGCTGAACCGTTCCGAGCAGCAGGGCCAGCATCAGTTGCGTCATATCAGCCCCCGATACCGGCGGTAAACCCATTCGAAGCCGAGCAGACCCAGCAGCCCGATCAGCACGATCGGCATGTCCCAGAGATCCAAGGCCTCACGTATCGTGACACCGCTCTCGGTAAATACCACGTCATCCGGAAGCGAGGCGACGGTCGCTTGCGTGTAGAACCGTCCGCCCGTCTCACGCGCCACCCGCTGCAGCAGCACGCTGCGCATCTCTGCATTGACGAAATCCGCGCCGCGATCTGCCACGCCGAGTGAAGTCGGCGTCAGACGAACCGTGTCGCTGCCGATGACGGCCTGACCGCTCAGGAGATGTTCCCCCTCCTCGGTCGGAACGAAGGTGCCGGCGTACTGGCCATCCCGTCCCAGGGTCCACTCCAGCGGAACCTGCCGGGTCGTGCCATCGGGCCCGACGACCTCAACCTCCACCTGGGCGTCGTTGACACGACGGAAGGCAGAGTCAGTCAACTCGAGCTGGATGGTCGTCCGCTCACCAGGAGCAGGATAGTTCGGAGCAATCGCGAGGTCGGTCCGGTCGGGAACCTCCTCCAGCATCCAGCGCAGCAGCTGCCGCCAGAGTGTTTCATGGGTCTGATCCTCGACCGGAATCGAGGCGTGCATCTGCCAGAGCCAGCTGTCCTGAATCGGAAAGGCCAAGGCACGCCCACGACCATACCGATGCCAGGCCAGCACCGGAACGGTTTCGCCGTTGGCGGACCGACCGTCGAGCAGCGCCGTTGCACCCGGCTTGAGACCCGTGGTCCGATTCACACTGGTCAGCGCAGGCAGCGAATCCCACCGGGTCCGATTCGCATCGGGGTCCTCGGCCAGCAGGAGCGCCGCGTTACTGAAGCCGGCCGGGGTCGGTCGAACCTGCAACTCGATCGGGATCTCAGCCGAATCGGCTGTTCGGTTCACGAAGGTCACGGGAAGGGCATCCGCCAGAGCAGTGCCTTCGAACGCCCCTTCGCCCAGCGCAGCACGCCCACCAAGCGCCAGCAGGCTGCCACCGCGATCGCTGACGTACTCGCCGATCATGCGCAGCTGGTCGGCAGTGAACGAGGCAGCCTCGATGCTCCCCAGGATCAGCGCTCGATAGCGGAACAGCTCGGCCCGGGTCGTCGGGAACCCGCTGATGAGCTCGAGACTGTCATCGACACCGAGCCGGAGGTACTTGTCCTTGGCGGTACGCTGCAAGCCGACCACCTGCAAATTGCTGTCGCTCTGTGCCGCACGGCGAAGGAAGGCAAATTCGGGGCGAATGCCGCCTTCGACATAGAGAATCTTCTCTCGCCGATCGCGGACTTCAACCCTGGCGTTCTGACTGTTGTTCTGGGCCAGGACTTCCCCGTCGACGGGACGCACCGAGACACGGATATCACGCACCCCCGCCTCGAGCGGCGGCACGCGGATCGGCACCGTCAGAACGTCAGCCCCCCGGGGAACCACGACCTCCTGATTGGCGACGATCTTGTTGCCGTCCTCGACCACCAGCGCCAGCGTCGTTCCCGCCACGCCGCGAGCGCGAAGCGAGACGGAGCCCACCAGCACGGCACCCTTGAGGGTTGAGTGCGGCAACTCGATCCGGTCAATGGCAACATCGCGCGCGAAGCGCTCGGACCCGACACCCACGGTGTAGACCGGTATCTTCGCGGCCTGCAAGCCAAGCAGGGCATCACTGATGGCCTGTCCGGCGTTGTCGGCGCCATCCGTCGCAACGATCAGCCCGGCTAGCGGCGCTCCGGCGAAGTCCCGGCGGGCATCACCGAGTGCCGTCGCCAGGTCGGTCCGACTGCCGGTGCCCCGCAGCGCGGAGGGGCCATCGATTCGTTCGAGCGTCTCGGAAAAGCGGTAGAACCGGAGTGCGAACCGCTCCGCAAGCCTCGGCACCAGCGAACCTTCGGTGTCGCCAAAGAGCTGCCGGACCAGCTCGAGTCTGGTCCCGGCGTCGACATCCCGAATCTGCATGCTCTTCGAATCGTCGAGGACGATACCGAGAATGTTCTGCTGAGGAAGCGAGGTCGACACCAGCAGGGCAGGACGAAGCAAGCAGAGCGCCACCAGAAGCAGCCCCAGGCTGCGCACCGTGGCCAGGATGATCCGATCGAGCCGACCAACCCGCCCGGCCTTGAGGTACCCCGCAATCGTGAAAGCAATCAACAACAGCGTGACAGGAGCCAGGATCCGGAGCCACCCGGCATGCTGCCACACCAGGATCCCCTGCTCGAAGACCCGAGCAGGGTATTTGACGAGCAGCTCGGGCACCGACAGAGGGGACCAGGCCACCGAATGATCCTCGCGGCGCTCCGCTCACCGACCCGGGAGAGGTCGGGAGGTCGACCGACATATCTATCTATAATCGACGCCTGGCCTCCTGGTAAAGTTTCCGATCCGGCCGGTCGACCCGGGGGTGCGAAACACGACCGGCCGGACCCCAGAAGACTGAGGCCCGGCCGGCTGCGTCCGTCTGTGACTACTTCCGCGTCAGGACGTTGTTGGCATACCCGGCATCGAGCCGGACCTTGGCGATCTTGCCACCCTGATCCTGGAAGATCAGGCGGGTCTCATCCCGCAGGAACACGTTGTCGCCGAGATAGGTCAGCGTTTCGGCGGAATCGGCGCCGGGGAACCGAACTGTCACGTTGCCGCCGTCGACCGCGACCGTGAGTTCCATCGGGCGGCCGCGACCGCGGCCCGCATAGGTCCCGGCAAAGCGGCTCACATCGCCGTCAATGGCCTTAGCCGCCGACGGCGGCGTACCCAGCACCGCCTCCGCGATCGCTTGCGCCGCAGCGTCCGGACTGCCCGGCCCCGCAGTATTGAACAGGACGACAACGCTCAGAGAGTCATCCGGAAAGTAGCTGTTCTGTGACAGGAACCCGTTGATCCCACCCCCGTGATGGAGTGCCCGACGCCCCAGACGGTCGTAAGTTGCAATCCCCATGGCGTAGCGGATCGTAGTACCGTCGTTCAGCTTGCTCGGCGTGATGAACGCCTGATAGGCCGCCGGCCCGAGAATCTTCCCTTCGCGGTGGAGCGCTTCGTTCCAGCGTACCAGGTCCAGCGCCGACGCGCAAAGCGAGCCGGCGGCATAGGGCCAGATATGGCTCAGCGGCCCCTTGAGCACCGGGCCGGCCGAGTCACTGTCGTAACCGGAAACCTTGTTCTGGTAGACCTTGGACTCGCTGCAATAGTGCGAGTGAGTCATCCCGGCCCGATCGAAGAGATTCTTCTGGACATAGTCCTCGTAGGACTGACCGCTCACCTTCTCGATGATCAGGCCGGCCAGGTAGAACCCGGAGTTGTTGTAGATCTCCTCTTCACCGGGCTCGAAGTCGAAGGGCTTCTTGGCGAAGAGATTGACCAGCGTATCCGGCGACAGGCGGTAAGCCCCGAACTGCCGGAACTCCGGAATCTCGGTGTACCCTTTGATGCCGGACGTGTGGTCGAGCAGCTGCCGAACGACGATCTTGCGCCCCTGCGTGTTATACGTCGGCAGATACTTCTTGATGTCGTCATCGAGGCTGAGCTTGCCTTGCTCGACCAGCTGCAGGATAGCCGCGCCGGTAAACTGCTTGGTGACCGAGCCAATTTCGTAGATCGCGTTGGGCGGCGTCGGCACGTTGAGCTCGAGGTTGGCCAATCCGTACGCCTTGGCGACGATCGTGTCTCGGCCCTTCACCACCGCCACGGATGCGCCGACCACCTTGCCAGACTTGATCGGCCCCTCGATGATCGAGTCGATCCGGGCCACCAGGGCAGCATGCGCACTACCCCGGGCACCACCACTCCCACCGTTGCCACTGCCAGCACATGCTGTCGCACCCGCCAGGAAACCGAGTGCCACCACCCTGATGAAACCCATCCGAGGTTTGCCTTTCCGCTGAAGATGATCCTATCGATACGACATCGGCGGGTAGCCGACAAATTTCCGCAAATAGCCAAGCTGCCCGATATGATACGCCTCATGATGCATCAGAAAGGTCAGCGCGCCGAGCATGCTGCCGGAGACGACCGGGAAGCGCTGTCCCGACGGGGCCGCCAGCTCGTCGGCCGTGACATCATCGAGCCTCGCCAGAATCAACCGACTGACATCTTCCCATTGTTCCCGAATGGCAGTGACAGACGGGAGCGCGAGGATCTTGTCGATACCGGTCTCGTGCTCCAACTCGCCACCGAACGGCGCCGGGACGTCGAGCCCCAACAAACGGGCCATCCAGGCACGCGTCTCGACCAGGTGCCCGCCGATGAACGCAATGCTGTTGGTCCGACCGTTGGGGCGGACCACGGCGGCACCGTCATCGAGATCGGCGATCGTATTGATGAAGAGCCTGGTATGGAGTGCAAACAGCTCCGCTGTCGGAACCAGCTGGTCGACCATGGGCTATCGGCTTGATACGGGAAACCATTGGTCGAGGTTTCGACCCAGACCGCAATGGTATCCATTCCGGGATGCAATTGCCAGGGTACACGGTTGGCAGTCGCGGATCCACCCACACCCCGTTCGGCGCG
Source organism: Gemmatimonadales bacterium (assembly GCA_019637315.1). Taxonomy (NCBI): domain Bacteria; kingdom Pseudomonadati; phylum Gemmatimonadota; class Gemmatimonadia; order Gemmatimonadales; species Gemmatimonadales bacterium. The sequence goes on along the minus strand of JAHBVU010000001.1, from coordinate 273,983 downwards.
GGGGAGTGTGGCACAGGCACCGGCTCGGCGTCCGCCAAGCCGGTATCAGGCCAACCGGCTGACGGCTACTGAGCTTCCAGGGCCCTCAGTCGCTGCGCAATTTCCGATCGCGGCAGCCAGCGGCCGCCGACCATCACGCCGGCCTGCTTCCGAACATTGCTGATGGCGGAAAGCGGGTTGCCATCGAGCAGGATCAAATCGGCCCGCTTGCCTGCAGCCACGGTGCCTCGCTCCGCCTCGGTGCCGAAGTGCACGGCAACGTTGCGGGTGCCGCTCTCGAGCGCCTGATACGGTGTCAACCCTGCATCGACGAGATACTCGAGCTCCCGGAAGATCGAAAAGCCGGGAACGTTCCAGATCTGGGGCGCATCCGAACCAAGCAGAAAGCCGACACCCGCTTTGTGGAAAGTGGAGATGATTTTCCGGCGCAAGGCAATATACCGATCGCGGGTTGCCTTGGGAGGTTCATTGGCGCCCTTGAAACCTGCCGTCTGTTTGGCCCAGGCCTCCAGCCCTGCCTTGGACCAGTATTTCATTTCAGGCCAGTTCCGCAGCTCCTCGATGGTGTACCCCCCCGTGACATACCGCATCAGGGTTTCGGTCGGCACCATCCAGACCCCCTGGGCCTTGGTCTTCGCAGCAAGCTGGGCCAGGCGGCTTTCGTCGACCCGGTCAACCAGGCCCAGGCCGAAGAACCCCGTTTCCTGCGGTGTCAGCGGTCCGGATGAAGGCACCAGACCTTCGATGTAGCCATCGAAGTGGTCGACCGTCCAGTACCCGAGTTCGATGGCGCGTTCGATCCCGACATCGAGCGGCACGTGACCCGCAAAGCGGATTCCGACGGCCTTGGCAGTGGCCGCCAGCGTGTCGAACACTCCACGCTTGATCCCCGGGTGAATCTTGAGCAGGTCGTAACCGGCCTTGGCGTACTTGGTGACAGAGTCGATCGCGTCCTGGCCTGTCTTGACGGAGTTGCTGTTGAGCGACGGCCCGGACGTATAAATCGTCGGGCTGAGGATCTCGCCGCGCGCCGCCCTGTCGCGAATGGGGAGGTGCCGCGGATCACCCAGCATCCCTCGAACCGTGGTTACGCCGTTCAGGGCAAAGAGCGCGAGAATCCGCTCGATGGTCGAGTCGGGCACCACCTGACCTGGGGGAATGTGGCCGTGCATCTCGGCCAACCCCGGCATCAGATATTTGCCCCTGCCCTCGATCCGGACCGCGCCAGCCGGGACTTCGGTCGACGCCGTTGGGCCCATGGCAACGATCCGGTCACCGCGAACCACCACCGTCTGACCGGCCAGGACTCGTTCCCGATCCATCGGAACGACCGAAACGTTGACGATGGCGTAGGTTGGCTGCTGCGGGGCCGGGTCGTTCCCGACGACGGCCGCCGCGAGAACGGTCAACAGTGCTAGCATGGCATGATCTCCTGAGTGCAATTCGAAGCGTACCTCTCCTCAATCTACGCACGATCAGGAGGTCGTGTTTCCAATCAGCGCTCGACCCGAGCCGCCCGCACCGCCAAGGGCCAGCGAAGATCACGCACTTGGGAGGGGTCGCCCCAGGCGGCTGCCAACTCGTCAGCAACCGACAGCAGCGGATCGACGCCGTGCTGGGCCTGGTACCGCACAGCAGACGACCAGGTCCGCAGGTACCCCTTCAACTGTGCCAGCGTCCACTGAGCGCTCATCTCGAAGGGGGGCGTCGTCAGCTCGGCAAAGGGTATTGCAACGTCGCGATACCCGGTTTCCACCAGAGCGCGGTCGGCTGGCCAGTAACGGCCAAGCACGTCGCCATAGAGCCGGTCGACGACGTGGTCGAGGGCGCCGCCTCCGCGGATGAGATTGTAGGTCCACACCGCCAGCAGAGCGCCCGGTTTCGCGACCCGGATCACCTCGGCGAAGAACGCCGGGCGATCGAACCAGTGGAGCGCCTGCGCCACGGTTACGACATCGACCGACAGGTCCGCCAGCCCCGACGCTTCGGCCGAGGCGCAACGGTAGTCGATGTTGGCGCGGGGTTCCGCCATGGCCAGCTGGGCACTGCTCGCGTCGGTTGCCACGACGCGGGTGTACAACGGCGCCAGGCCGACGGCGGCCTGCCCGTTGCCGGTGGCACAATCCCATGCCAGGTCGCGCCCGGGGGACTGACTGGCCACCCAGCGAAACAGGGTCTCCGGATAGCGCGGCCGGAAAGCTGCGTAGTCGGACGACCCGGCCGAGAAGTGATCCTGAAACGGACGAGGAGACGGCATCAGATCAGCATCGCGAACATGCCAGCAAGCGACAATAAGGCCACCGCGATTGCCGCCAGAAACCCTCGCAGCCGCGCCCGTTGACGGAAGGCATCTCGAAGCGCACTGATCGCTCCGAGAAAGAGAATCGACAAGCCTCCGAGAATAGCGGCATAGAGCAGCATCGCCATCATGGCAGCCCGCCCGTACCGCCACAGCTTTGGCCGGGACGAATCACGTCCTCGCCTTCCAGCCAGCCTCACCACGAGCAAGGTATTCGCTGAACCGTGCCGGATCGATGTTGGCGCCGCACACAATCAGGCCGACCCGCAGGCCGCGTAACTGCGCCCGCAGCGGACCCAGCAAAGCTGCTGTCGTCGCCGCGCCGGCCGGTTCGACCGCGAGCTTCTGTCGGTCGAACAGGAGATACATCGCCTCGGTCAGCGCGTCGTCGCTGACGAGAACGATCTCATCGACGAATCGGCGGATCAGCCCGAGGCTGTATGGCATCGCAAACGGCGGGCTCAAGCTGTCCGCGATCGTGCTGGGACGGATGGCCTGCTCGGGCTGCCCCGAGGCGATGCTTCGCTTGATGACGTCGTTGCCCTCGGGCTCGACACCAAAGACGAGACACCCCGGCTTGAACTGCTTGACGGCAGCCGCAATGCCGGCAATCAATCCGCCGCCGCCAACCGGAACGACGACGGCATCCAAATCGTCGACCTGGCGACAGAACTCGAGCCCGACGGTCGCCGTGCCGGTGGCCGTGCCGAGCCCCTCGAAGGGGTGGATAAAGGCGCGTCCTTCGCTCGTTTCGATGGCCTTGACCCGAGCAAATGCCTCAGCCACATCGTCCACCAGCACGACCTCGGCCCCCAAGCGCTGGCTCAAGGCTACCCGCGCAGGGCTGGCGGTCCGAGGCATCACCACCTTGGCGGTAGTCCCCAAGGTTCGCGCTGCGTACGAAACCGCAGCGGCGTGATTGCCGGCGCTGACGGCCGTGACGCCCCGCTTGACCTGATCGGGTGAAAGCGCGAGCATGTTCATCAAGGCGCCACGCACCTTGAAGGAGCCAGAGTACTGAAACAGTTCCAGCTTGAGTACCACGGACCCTGGCCCCTCCAGCAGGTCGTCCCGCCACTCCCAGACCGGAGTTTGGCGGACGAAGGGAGCCAGGCGGGCGGCGGCGGCATCGATGGCCGGCAATGTTGGCGGTAAATCGGTCATGCGATCCTGGTGGTAGAATCTCGGTCAGGGTGGTCTGTCAGACGCAGTGTCACGAAACGGGGACGGGGGAGTCGATTCAACCGGACCACTGCAAGGAGAAGAGAAATGACACGCACGATGACGCTCGGACTGCTGGCACTCGCAACCTCGGTTCTGCTGGGCTGCAGCAGCAATCGCCCGACGACCGGTATCGACCCCAACGCGCCGACGACGGTGCTGGTCGACAACCAGGGATTTGCGGACATGACGATCTTCGTGATCGAAGGCGGACGCCGGATTCGGCTCGGCCTGGCAACCGGGAACACCCAGACGCGCTTCAGGTTGCCGTCGCATCTCGTGAAGACGCTGACCCCACTGCGCTTTCTAGCCGACCCGGTGGGCAGCAACCGGACCCCGGTTTCGGACGAGATTACCGTCTCACCTGGAGACGAGGTCACGCTGCGAATTCCTCCACGGTAGCTGCGTATCAAGCGGGAGACGGGAGCGATCCCGTCTCCAGCGCCTCGCTCCATACCGCTCGCCCGATGTTGCCGCCGCAGACGACCACCGCCACATCTCGCCCGCCCAGATCGGACGCCAGGCGCAACGCCGAGGCAACAGCCACTCCGGCGGCTCCTTCGATAATCAGCCCTTCCGACTCGTAGACGAGTCGCATCGCGTCGCGAATCTCGTCTTCACGCACCAGATCGTAGCGATCGACATAGCGCCGACATGGCTCGAAGGTGACCGTATCGGCCTCGACGCCACCGGCCGTGCCATCGGACAAGGTCGGTTCGCACGGCAGGTCCAGCACTCGCCCGGCTTCCACGGACGCGGCCATGACGGCCGAGTTGCGCGGCGAGCAGCCGATCACGAGGGTATCGGGCCGGACTTGCTTGAGCAGAGTCGCGATGCCGCCGATCAAGCCGCCGCCGCCAACGGCGACCACGACCGCGCCGAGGTCCGGCAGCTGGCGCAGCAGCTCGGCCGCAACGGTTCCCTGCCCGGCCATGACCTCTTCGTCATTGTACGGCGAGAGGAAGTACTGGCCGCTCAGCTCGGCTTGCCGGCGGGCCTCGCGCTCGGTCTCGCCGGAATCAACCCCGTGATAGCGCACCTGCCCGCCCAGCCGTTCGATCCGTGCCACCTTGCTCGGCGCCGCACCCGTCGGCACGAAGACGAGTGGCGCAACGCCGCTCATCCGTCCGGCGTAGGCGCACGCCGCACCGTGGTTCCCCGTCGATGCCGTGACAATGCCACGTGACCGCTCGGCATCGCTAAGAGTCAGCATCCGATTCAGGGCACCCCGCAGCTTGAACGACCCGGTGTGCTGAAGATTCTCGAGCTTGAGATGGATCCCGGTACCTGCCCGATCCGACAGGGCCGGCGACCACAGCAGCGGCGTTTCCCGTGCATGGGGACGAATCCGACGATCGGCGGCTTCGATCCTGGCAACGAGGCTCATTGGGCCTGGCGGAGCAGGACCCGCCCCGGTCGATGTGCAGTTACCGCACCGGCCGCCCAGACCGTCTGCCCGTTGACCCAGACTCGCTCGATGCCGGTCGAGATCAGATGCGGACTGGCCGGCGTCGCATTGTCGATGACCGTACCAGGATCGAAGAGAACGAGATCGGCAAAGTAGCCCGGGGCAATCGTCCCGCGCCGAGTCAGGCCAACATGCTGGGCGGCCAGACTGGTCATCTTGCGAATCGCAGTCTCGAGCGTCAGTACCTTCTGTTCCCGAACATAGCGCCCGAGCACGCGAGTGTAGCTGCCGAAGCCGCGGGGATGCGCACCAGACAGCGACCCGTCCGAGCAGAAGTTGGTGTGCGCCCAGGCCATCAGCGCAGCAATATCGGGCTCCGACATGCTGGTACCCACCACGCTCTCACCGCCGCGACCCGGATTGGCCTGCTCCCAGGCAATCGACTCCTTGATCAGCGCCAGCAGCGTGACCGCGGGGGCTTCATTGCGGACCACGGCAATCTCCGCGACTGTCTTGCCGGCATACTCCGGGTTCGCGGCGAAGTCGCCGATCAACAGTCCTTCGGCCGGGGCAATTTCTCGCAGCACCCGCTCGGCCTCGCGTCGATCATCGAAATTCCGGGCCGGGAAGAGTACCTGCAGGGTCGACTGCCAGTAGGGGTATGGATAGATGTCGGCCGTGATATCGATGCCGCTGGCCCGTGCGGCGTCGAGGATCCGGATCAGACTGTCTGCTTTCCCCCAGAGCGGCGTCATCGCGAGCTTCACGTGGCTGATCTGAACCGGCAGTCCTGCTTCCCGACCAACCGCGATAATCTCGTCGATCGCCTCCCAGAACCAACGGTCCTCGCTGCGGATGTGACTGATGTAACGGCCCCCTGCCGCCGCTGCGACTTTGGCCAGTGCAATGACCTCGGCACGATCCGAGTTGATCCCGGGATCGTACTCGAGACCGGTTGCCAGGCCGAGGGCGCCCGCCTCCAGCTCACGGGTGAGGATCGCGGCCATCGAATCGACTTCGGCTGAGGTCGCGGGGCGTTTGAAATCGCTGCCCATCACAGCGGACCGAATCGAGTTGTGCCCTGCGTAGAAAGCGACGTTGATGCTTGGTCGGACCCGCACCGTCGTGTCGATCGCGCGCGACAGCGGCATCGGATGGCCGCCATCCTGGCCGGCGATGATCGTGGTGATGCCCTGACTGACCGCGCCGACCGCTTCTGGGGTGCTCAAGAGGCCGCGGTCGTGGTGACTGTGGGTATCGATAAACCCTGGTGCCAGGGTGAGACCACCCCCATCGACGACCGAGTCGCCGGATTCCGGCGCGATATCACCTACGGCGACGATGGTGTCGCCGACGATACGAACCGCACCGAGTCGGCTCGGTGCCCCGGTGCCGTCCACGATGCGAACGTTGGTGATCGTCGTACCGGAAGGCGAATCAGAGGCGCCGCCACAGGCGACCCCCAGCAGGGCGGCGAATGGGATGAGATGACGCATGCAGTCTGTCGGCGGGATGGGGGAAGCAATGATGCTGCTACGATGCCACGATTGGCAAGGCCCTGCGTCTGGCAACATCCAGCACCTGGCTCTAGTTTCCGGCCTCCCACTCGATCGAGCTATCTCATGACGGGTTCAATCCGCGCCTTCGTCGGCCTGCTGGCCGTACTGCACCTTCCGATGGCCGGTGTCACGGCCCAGTCGAAGCTCAAAGTGTACATCAGCGCCGACATGGAAGGGGTGGCGGGCGTCGTTACCGCTGCTCAGGCTGGCGGATCCGACTACGAATGGGCTCGCCCGCTGATGCTCGGCGAGGTCAATGCGGCGATCGCTGCCGCTTTCGAGGCCGGCGCAACCGAGGTGGTCGTCAACGACGCCCATGGATCGCATACCAACCTTCGGGCCGATCAGCTCGACTCCCGTGCGCAGCTGATCACCGGCCGTTCCAAGCCGCTCGGCATGATCGAGGGTCTCGACGGCAGCTACGACGCCGTGATCTTGATCGGATATCACGGCCATGCTGCGCAAACCAATGCCGTGATGGGCCATACCTACTCGCACGCACTCCGGCACATCCTGATCAACGGCACCGAAGTCGGCGAGTACGGAACCGCAGGGATGGTGGCGGGTCATCACCGGGTCCCGGTCGTCTTCGTCTCAGGTGATCAGGCGTTCGCTGAGGTCGCCCGCGAGTTCTTTCCCGGGGTCGAGGCGCTGGCCGTGAAAGAAGGTCTCGGCTTCATGGCCGCCAAAACCATGAATCCCGTCACTGCGCGGGAACGGATTGCCGCTGGTGTCAGGACGGGCTTGAGCCGTCGAAGGACGATTGCACCGGTCTCCCACACGACACCGATCGTTCTCGAAGTCGAGTTGGCCATGGCGAGCCACGCCGATGCCGCGATGTTCGTCCCCGGGATGGAACGTGTCAACGGCGTTCGGGTTCGCTACCGGGCGCCGGACGCCATCGTAGCGTATCGAGTGTCGCGGCTCATCATGATGTTGGCGCGCGACTGACGCTCAGGAACTCGGCAGGTGGCGAGGTTGACCGTAACCGGCAAATCGCGCGAGCGCATCAGCAATGGCCTCACGCGACAGGAGAGGTGGATCGCCCAGCGGGAGCAATCTGAGGTACAAATCCGCAAGAAACTCGGTTTCCGCAGCAACCGATAAGGCTTCTTGCAACGATTCGCCGACGGCCAGAAACCCATGGTGGGCCAGCAGGCACGCCTTTCGATCGGTCAACGCCTCGACCGCGACGCGGGCGAGGTCGTCGGTTCCGAACGGGCGGTAGGGGGCGCAGCGAATCGAATCACCTCCGGCAATCGCAATCATGTAGTGGATCGGTGGAACGTCCCGCCCCAGGCATGCGAGCGCGGTAGCGGCGGGGCTGTGCCCGTGTACGATGGCCCGAACCTCGACGCGGGTCTGATAGATTCTGGCGTGCATCGGCCACTCACTCGATGGCACCCGTCGCTCCCCAGCAAGCGGGATGCCCGAGTCGTCGAGCACCACGATGTCTTCCCGCCCCGCCTCGGCGTAGTCGAGGCCACTCGGCGTCACGGCAAAGCCTGTGGCGAGTCGAAGGCTGACGTTCCCCGAAGTGCCGTGTGTCAGGCCCTGGGTAACGCACCGGCGAGCCGCCTCGAGCACCTGGTCGCGCTCCGCCCGGTAAATCATTGCCCTTGCTCCGGAAAGAGCCGGTCCAGTCCGGCAGCCGAGGCCTCGGTCACGCCACGCTCAGTCAGGAGGCCAGTAACGAGTCGCGCCGGCGTGACATCGAACGCCGGGTTCAGCACCGGCACCGCGCCATGACCGAGCTCCAGGCCCGGGCGTTCCTCGATGGGGATATCGTCGCCGGTCGGTGACGACCAATCGATGCTGGCCGAGGGTACTGCGACGTAAAAGGGCACGCCCGTGTCAGAGGCGGCCAACGCCTTCAGGTAGGTACCGACCTTGTTGGCCACGTCGCCGTTCCGCGCCACGCGGTCGGTGCCAACCAGACAGAGATCGACCCGTCCCTGCCGCATCAGGTGTCCGGCGGCGTTGTCGGCGACGACGGTGTAGGGCACGCCGTGCTGATCCAGTTCCCACGCCGTCAGCAGCCCCTGGTTGCGGGGACGAGTCTCCGAGACCCAGACATGCAGCGGCACGCCGGCATCGTGCGCATGATACACCGGTGCCAGTGCAGTGCCCCAATCGACCGTGGCGAGCCAGCCAGCATTACAGTGCGTCATGACCGCGACGGGTCGAGCCCGACCGATGGCCTCCCAGGCCGATCGGAGCAAGCCGGATCCGTGTAAGCCGAGCTGCTGGCAGGCAGCTACATCGGCGTCGGCCAGTTGCTCGGCAACCTGATAGGCACGCGCCTCGCGGTCGGCCGCTGGAACCGGGCGAAGGACCGTGGCAACCCGATCGAGCGCCCAGCGGAGATTGACGGCTGTTGGTCGCGTGGCATCGAGGATCCGATAGGTGCGCTCAAGCCCGGCATCGGACGGATCGTGCCGCATGGCCAGGGCCATGCCGAACGCTGCCGCGACTCCGATCAGCGGTGCGCCACGCACCCGCATGGTCCGGATTGCCTCCGCCATCTGCTCGGCATCGGTGACCCGGATGATCTGAAAGCGACCGGGCAGGACCGTCTGATCGATCAGTGAAACCGACCAGCCGTCGGCCGAGAGACCGATGGTACGGTGCCATTGCCCCGCCACTCGCATCAGTGCCCCTCGAACTCCATCAGACAGAAGGCCGGGCATCCGGCCTCTTCGAGACGACGGCGGCCACCGAGCTCGGGCAAGTCGATAATGAAGCAGGCTTCGACGACCTGCGCACCGAGTGAACGCAGCAAATGGAGACCGGCCAGGGCGGTGCCGCCGGTTGCAATCAGGTCGTCCACCATCACGATGCGTTCGCCCGGCACGATGGCATCCCGATGGATTTCAATCCGGTCGGTGCCGTACTCGAGCTGGTAGTCGTAGCCCACGGAATCCGATGGCAGCTTCCCCTGCTTGCGGAGCGGAACGAAACCGGCGCCGATCCGCTCGGCAAGCCCGCCCCCGGGAATGAATCCGCGCGCTTCGATGGCCGCTACCTTGCTGATGCCCTGCCCCTCGTACCTGGCGGCCAGACGGCGGATGGTTTCTCGGAAGCCCGCGGCGTCGGCCAACAAGGTGGTAATGTCGCGGAACAGGATGCCCGGCTTCGGGTGATCGGGTATCGAACGAATCAACTGGCGCAGGTCGGTCACAGGACCCGCCCGGCGACACTGCGCATCCACTTGAGGACCTCTGGATCCCGCGCCTCCGACGCGGTCATAATGGCGTGATCGAGCGCACGGTCACAGCGACTCGGGCAGGGATTCGGACGCGCGGCCAGGTGAGGGATGGCACTCCGCACCAGGCGGCGCGCTGCGTCGGCGTTCTCCTGAACGACGCGAACGACCTGGTCGACTGTCACATCCGCGTGATCGGGATGCCAGCAGTCATAATCGGTCACCATGGCCACGGTCGCGTAGCAGAGCTCGGCCTCGCGGGCCAGCTTCGCTTCCGGCATGTTGGTCATCCCGATCACACTCATGCCCCAGGAGCGGTACAGCTCGGACTCGGCCCTGGTTGAGAACTGCGGGCCCTCCATCACGAGGTAGGTTCCCCCACGCCTGACTGGAAGGTCGAGCAACCGGGCCGCCGCCTCGAGCGCATCGCCGATGCGGGAGCACACCGGGTCGGCCATCGAGACGTGGCCCACCAGTCCGCTGCCGAAGAAGCTTTTGACGCGCGCAAAGGTGCGGTCGACGAACTGATCGATGATCACGAAGGTGCCTGGTGGTAAGTCCTCGCGGAGCGACCCGACGGCGCTCAGCGAGATCACATCGGTGGCACCCAGTTCCTTGAGCGCGGCAATGTTGGCGCGGAAGTTGAGATCGGTCGGCGGGATGCTGTGGCCGCGACCGTGCCGGGGAAGAAAGACCAGCTCGTGCCCGTCGAGGCGACCAGTCAGAACGTCGTCGGAGGGCTCGCCCCACGCGGTCGATACCTTCCGCCAGACCGGGTCTTCCAGGCCGTCGATTCGGTACAGCCCGCTACCGCCAATGATGCCAATCACGCCGTCTCCCTGGTCGAATCTCGCCCGGATGGACTCCGCGTCTCTTCGACGATACCTTGTCGAGATGCGTTACCGTTCACAACGGCGTGCGCCGCTCCTCCAGGCCCTGATGCCTCTCGTTGCCCTGTATCTGCTGCTGCAGCTGATCCTGTTGTCGTGGCGGGTTACCCCGCCTGGGCACTGAGGCCGAGCACCTCGGCAAAGACCTTCAGTGCCGTTTTCATCTCGTCCTTGGTTCCGATCGTGATGCGCGCATGCGTCTCGAGCGGAGCAAACCGTCGGCCGATCAGCACCCCGCGATCCTGGCAAGCCTTTCGAAAGTCGGCAATCGGCTGACGCACGTCGACCAGCAGGAAGTTGGTCTGTGACGCGGCAACCTGATAGCCGGCTCGTTCAAAGAACGCCTGGGTGGAGGCGCGCAGGTCATTGTTGCGCTTCCGTTCCTTCCGGACGTGATCCTGATCAGCGAGACTAGCGACGGCCCCGGCAGCACCAATGGTGTTGATGTTGAGGCCAAGGCTGTGCACAGCAAGAGTCGCCATCGCATCGGCATGCCCCACCGCGTAGCCGATTCGCAGTCCCGCCATGCCGTACACCTTGCTCATGGTCCGGAGCACGACGACACGCGGATCGGCCAGCGCCAGGGGAATCGCGGTGCCGTACGCAGGATCATCGACGTACTCGAAGTACGCCTCGTCGACGACAACCGTCGCCTTGGGCGACCTGGTCCAGACGGCGCGAATAAAGCCCTCGACATCGCTCTTGCTGCGGATGGTTCCGGTCGGATTGTTCGGGTTGCAGAGATAGACGAGACCTGCTCCGCCAGCCGCGCTCAGCATCGCGTCCAGATCGAGGCGGAGCTCCGCTGTGAGCGGCGGCGCCGCCACCGGAATGCCCCGCCGAGTGGCGATGCGGAGCGGCGCCTCATAGGTCGGGGTCGCCGCGACCAGCCCGGAGCCGCGGGTTGCAAAGGCGTCGACAATCATCCGCAGGTGTTCGGTCGACCCGCACCCCAACAGAATCTCCTTGGTCGTCACCCCGTGAAATGCCGCAGCCTTTTCGTTCAGCGCGGTGACCAGCTCATAGGGGTACCTGTTGCCCTCGGCAACGATGTCGCGAATGACCGACATGGCTCGGGGCGATGGCCCAGTCGGATTCTCGTTGCTGTCGAGGGAAATCAGATCGGCGGGGTTCTCGATCCGAATCCGACCCGGATCAGCCCAGGCGGCCTCCAGTCCTCGGCTCGACACGAACGGCATGGCGGCCACGCCGGCGGAAACACGCCGAAGGAACTGACGACGGGACGTCGACATGGAGAACCTCGCGCTGGTCAGAGGGATGCTCGAAACAAGATCGCCAGCGGCCGGAGCGGCGTCCAGTGCAGCCCGACGCCGACGCCAAACCGCCGCCGCGCATCACCCTGCCCGGGTGCGCACGACGGCGGTGGTGAGGCAGAAGCCTCGGGGGGTCTTAGCTCGCGGTCACAGCAATCTGCCGCGGCTTGGCCTTCTCGACCTTGGGCAGCGTGATGGTCAGCACGCCATCCTGCGATCGTGCGCCGATGGAGCCGACGTCGACCGTTTCAGGCAGGGTAAAGACTCGACTGAAACTGCCATAGCGCCGCTCGGATCGGGTCGCGGTGTCGACCTCGAGCTTCTTCTCGCCACTGACGGTCAAACGGTTGCCGTCGACTTCGACCTTGACGTCCGACGCCTTCACGCCGGGCAGCTCGAGCGCCACTCGATAGGCCTGCTCATCCTCGGTCACGTCGACCGCCGGAAGCCACCCGCCACCGTTCGGTGCGGCAGCTCCGTTCGCCAAGCCGAAGGTCTCATCGAACAAACGATTCACCTCACGCCACGCGCGCCGAGACTCGGTCGGACGCTCCATCCATCGAACCAACATTCGGCCACTCTCCTTCAAATACAGTTGTTCTGGAACCGTGAGCCACGCGGCTGCACGACTGCCAGCTGAAAACGCAGTCCGCATGCCGCCCAAACCCAGCCAAACTGGCGGATATGACCCAAGAAGCTGTACCTGAACCTGTCAATGTGGCACTTGGAGGCGTTCCGATGGCAGGCCCGTTCGAGTCCGTTGCCGGGTTCATTATTCTTCCCGGCATGCGTCGCCTCAACCCGGCCTATCTTGCGAGCCTGTATGAACGAGTTCGGGCCGCGCCATTCCCGCATCACATCTCGATGCAGCTGGTTGAGATCGAGCTGGATCGGTGCCGAGTCGAACTGGAGGCCGGAACTCAGCACCTGCAGCCGTTCGGAATTGTCCACGGGGGGGTCATCGCGACTCTGGTCGATACCGCCACGTTCTGGGCGGCGTTCGCACCGATTCCGGAAGACGCAGGGCTCGTCAACGTCGACCTCAAGCTCAACTACCTCGAGCCGGGACGACCGGGCCGGCTGATTGCGGAGGGCACGCTGATCCGGGGCGGACGGACGGTTTCCTACTCGGAGGCGACAATCAGATCCCACGACGGGCGGCTACTGGCGAGGGGAGCTTCGACCCTGATGGTGCTCCCGGGTAAAGGCCTGGATATCCCGGCGCCAAAATTCCTCGACTGAGTCTTCCGCCAGCGCGGCGACTGCAGTACATACAGGGATTATCACCGACCGATTCCAGCCTCCATCCACCGCGACGCGCTCCACGCGCGGGATCACGACATGGCAACGATACGCCCGACCGCCCTGCTGCTCTCCGTCGCCGCGCTTGCCGGCTGCGCTCCGCCGGCATCCGACTCAGGCTTCGATTTGTCGCGTTACCAACTGGTCGACCTGACGCACGCGTTCACGCCCGAGACGTTGTACTGGCCGACCTCGCCCTCGGGCTTTCGCCTCGATGAGTTGGCCTACGGACCGACACCGGGAGGCTGGTTCTACTCATCCTACGCCTTCGCGGCCCCTGAGCATGGCGGCACTCATCTCGACGCGCCGATCCACTTCCACGAAGGGGGACGCACAGCGGATCAGATTCCGCTCGAGCAACTGGTCAGCAAGGCCATCGTAATCGATCTGTCGGCACGAGCGGCCGAGGACCGCGATGCGCGGCTGTCGGTCGACGAGGTCACCGCCTTCGAGCAGCAGCACGGCCGGATTCCCGCTGGTGCCTTCGTTCTGCTCAAGACCGGGTGGGACCGCCATTGGGGCAACCGGATGGCGTACTTCGGCGACACGACCGCCGGCGATGCATCGAGGCTTCACTTTCCGGGATTCGGAGTGGATGCGGCCAAGCTCCTGATCGAAGACCGCCAGGTCACGGGGCTCGGGATCGACTCACCCTCGATCGACTACGGCCCTTCGGCGGACTTCCTGGTCCACCGGATCCTGAGCGCGAAGAACGGAATCGCGCTCGAGAACCTGACCGGCCTCGACGCACTCCCCCCGATCGGCGCGACGGTCATCGCGCTCCCGATGAAGATCGCCAAGGGCTCGGGAGGCCCGGTTCGGGTCATCGGGCTGGTACCGCGCGCCGGCCCCTGAGCCGCCTTCCCACCACCTGCGCGCCTTGGGTGGTCGTAGGCACTGCTGCGCTATCTTAGAGCCGCCATGGCTTTCACGATTGCTGTTCAGGGGCTCCGCCTGCCGGTTTCGATCGGCTGGACCGACGCCGAGCGCGCTACGCCTCAGACGATCCGCTTCGACGTGAGCATCGAACTCCCCGCCGTACCCCCTGCCGTTCGCAGCGATGCCCTGGCGGACACGGTCGACTACGGCGCCGTCTGTGATCGGATCGAGCAGCTGGTCAGCGAGCGACCATTCAAGCTGATCGAGCGGCTGGCTGGAGCGGTCGACGAGGCGCTCGACGATCTGCTGCCCGGCGGCAGCAGCCTGACCATCACCGTGACGAAGGAACGGCCGCCGATCCGCGCGGTCGAGGGTGGTGCATCGGTGACGCTCCGTCGCACGATCGTGCGATGACACGCCGGGTCCTGCTGGGGTTGGGCTCGAACGTGCCCGATCGGATCAGCCACCTCCGGAGAGCCATCCGCGCCCTGGGCCAGCCCAGCGGTGATCGATTCCGATTGCTTGGCATCTCGCCGATCTACGAATCCGACGCGCTCCTGCCAGACGATGCGCCGCCGGACTGGAACATTCCCTACCTCAATCTCGCGGTCCTCGGTACTACGAGCACGGCGCCTCTCGAGCTGCTCGACTGGCTCAAGCAGCTCGAGCTGCAACTCGGCCGAGGCAACGGACCGCGCTGGTCGCCCCGGCGGATCGACCTCGATCTGCTCGCCATGGAGGGTGTCAGTCTCGAGCTACCGCGGCTCAGCCTGCCCCATCGCGAGGCAGTGCGGCGGCCATTCGTACTGCTTCCCATGGCGGACCTCGTTCCCAGTTGGAGGTTCGCTGCGGAACCCGGCGGCGCTCAAGTATCTGCAGCCGAGTTGGCCCGCCCCTGGCGTGCGGATCCAGAGGCCGTGCCGTTTCGGACCCGACGAGTAGCACAACGTCTGACCGAACTGGTCGGCATAGTCAACATCACACCCGATTCGTTCGCTGATGGCGGGCGCTGGCTCGATCCCTCAGCGGCGATGCGTCATGCGGCGGGTCTGGTCGCCGACGGGGCGTCGGTCATCGACCTCGGCGCCGAGTCGACCCGGCCCGGTGCCGCACCGGCAGACGCCGAAGGGGAATGGCGCCGCCTCGAGCCCGTTCTTACCGGCCTGCGGAGTCGTTGGAGCCGGGGAACGGGACCGCTCCTCTCCGTCGACACTCGCCACCCGGCGACGGCGCGGCGGGCGGTCGAGGCCGGGGTCGACTGGATCAACGATGTCGGTGGATTCGGCAACCCTGGAATGGTTGGTGCGGTTCAGGGCTTCGAGGGCGACGTCGTGGTGATGCACAGCCTGTCGGTGCCACCCCGGTCGGACCTGGTGCTCCCGGCAGCTACGGATCCGGTCTCGTCGATCTGCCGCTGGGCGGACGCCCGGATCGAAGCCCTGGTACAGGCCGGGATTCCGCTCCACCGGATCATCATCGACCCTGGCATCGGATTCGGCAAGACGGCGCAGCAGACGGTACAGATTCTCTCGCGCATCGGTGAACTGCGCCAGCTGGGCGTCCGCCTCCTCGTCGGCCACTCGCGCAAGTCGTTCCTGAAAACCCTGTTTGCCGAACGGGAGGGCGCCCCTTGCTGGGATCCCGCTGATCGGGAAGTCGAGACGATCGCGCTCGGTCAGAGTCTCGCGGGGTGGGGCGTCGACTACCTTCGGGTCCATGGCGTGCGTGACCTGGCGCGGGCCCTCGCAACCGCTGCGCTGGTCGGGCCGCCCGCGGTGTGGCACCCGACCGCTGGCTGAGCAGCGCGCCGAGCTACCGCCCGCCGCCTGCTATTCGGATGGCTAGGCGTTGCCTCGACCGCGTTCGACCGCTCCTCCGCGGGCCATCCACGCCAGAAAGCCGCCGCTCAGATCCGTGACATCGGCAAAACCGCTGGCACGCAGCACGCTGGCGGCCACCGCCGACCGGGCGCCCGACTGGCAGTGTACCCGAATCGGCACATCCTTCGGCAACTCGCCCAGTCGCGCCGTCAACTCGGGGAGGGGGATCAGGCGGGCACCGGGGAGGTGCCCCGCGTCCCATTCCGGGCGATTCCGAACATCGAGAACCACTGACTCACCACTCTGCTCCCCTTGCAGGCTTTGGATGTCCTGCAGTGAAGCCGTCGCCAGCGCACCTTGCTCTGCCGCCCACTCGGACACCGCTGCGGTCCCTGCCGCACCGACCAGCTGCTCGAAGCCGATGACGACGAGCGACTCGACCAGAGCCTGGACCGACTCGGGGCCGGCCTCAGCCAGGATGAAATAGAGGGGCCGGTCGTAGGACAGCACCGATCCTGCGTAGGAGGTGAAGCTCTTGTTGAGGGGCAGGTTGAGCGACCCCGGGATGTGTCCGGCGGCGTACACCGCGGCAGGACGGGTATCCACGACCACGCCCTTTCCGGCCGCAACCTCGCTCGCAAGGTCAGCAGCCGTGACGATGCGTGGCTCGGGCAGTCTTCCCAGCACCGGCGGGCCGTCACGATTGATCACCTTCATCCGCCCGAAATAGCCGGGCGGTTCAGGCTGACCCGCGAGCACCTGGCGAACGAACAGCGCCTCATCATCCGTACCGAGCGCCCAGTTATAGCGGCGCTCGTACCCAACCGTGCTCTGTGGTACCGCTCCCAGTCCCTTGCCACAGGCAGAGCCTGCTCCGTGGCCAGGCCAGACCTGGAGGTGATCCGGCAGCGTCTTGAACCACTGCAAGCTCTGAAACAACTGGTGCGCACCTGCTTCAGCGGTTCCGGCCACATGCGCGGCGCGCTCCAGCAGGTCAGGGCGACCAACATCGCCGACGAAGACGAAGTCGCCGGTGAGGATGCCCATCGGGGCGTCGGCCGCCGCGCCGTCGGTCACCAGGAAGCTCAGGTGCTCGGGTGTGTGGCCGGGTGTGTGTTTCGCAACCACCCGGATGTTCCCGATCGTGATGGTGTCACCGTCTCCGATCACGGTCACATTGCTTTCACCGCGAAAGGCGTACTGCCAGTCGGCTGGCCCGGCTCCCGTGAGGTACATCCGGGCACCCGTGGCGGCTGCCAGTTCCCGGATACCGGAGACGTAATCGGCGTGGATGTGGGTGTCCGCAACCGCGACGATCTCGAGACCCTCCTGGCGCGCAACCGCCAGATAGGGTTCGATGACACGCGTCGGGTCGACCACCAGGGCCGTCCCGTTGGCCTGGCATCCGATCAGGTACCCTGACTGGAAGAGATGGTCGTTGGCAATCCGTCGAAAGAACATGAGATACCTACCTGCCGGCAGTGAACAGAACGGTGACACCAATGACCACGAGCACTCCCGCGAAGGCCCGCCGCAGCGTCACCTGTGACATCGATGGCGCCAGGCGCGTACCGATCAGCGCACCGAGAGCCATGGGAACCATGAAAAGAGACGCGGCGCCCAAATCGAGCGCCGCGTGGCGAAGATGCGTCAAGAGTCCGACAGTACAGCTCACGACGATGAGGGCGAGGCTGGTTCCGACCGCGCGACGCATTGCCAGGCCGCCCATCAAGGTCAGCACCGGCACGTACAGAAAGCCGCCGCCAACACCGACGAGACCCGTCAGGAAGCCCACCGCGGCGCCGAGCACGGCAATCAGCCACCATGATCGCCGCGGCCCGACCAGCTCGGTCTCGACAGCCGAAGGTGCCGGCCAGGCAAGCATGGCCACCGACGCACTGAGGAGCAAGGCCCCGAACACAACCAACTGCATCCGCGATGAGACGAACGCGGCGGCGACGCCGCCACCGAACGCCCCGACCATGGCCGAGGGCGCGAAAGCGGCAACGGCATCCCAGCTGACGGCGCGGCCTCGCTGATAAGCCACCAGGCCAACGGCGCTGGCGACACCGACAATCAGCAGACTCATCGGCACTGCGGCCTTGATGCTGTACCCCAGGACGTATACGAGAACCGGCACGGTCAGAATGGCGCCGCCTGCCCCGAGTATACCCAGGACAACGCCGATCAGCCCAGCGAGCACACCACCCAGCAGTGTCATTGCGCCCGTAGTCTAGTCGAAACCGCCTCAGCGCGCCTCAGTCGAGGTCCGATTCGCGCCGGCGTTCCTGCCGGCCCCTCCCGACGAGATCGATGAGTCGACGAAGGTCGAACGGCTTCTGCAAGACCGGTGCTTCGAGGCGCTCGAGAAACTCAACCACCCCTGACGACGTGGTATCCCCCGTGATGACGATCGTCCGCGCAGCAAGCTCCGGATAAACGAGGCGGAGCTTGTCGTACAGGTCCATCCCCGAGACACCCGGCATCCGAAGGTCGGTCACGATCGCATCGTACTCGACTGCGCGCCCGCCGACCTCGATCCGAAGCCAGGCCTCCGCTCCGTCGGCGGCGTCATCCACCAGCCAGCCCCGTCGTTCGAAGGCGCGTCGCATGGCGCTCCGAATCGAGGCCTCGTCGTCGACGATCAGCACCCGACCCGGCTGCTCGGCAGCCAGTGCATGCTGGATCTCGGTTTCCTGCGCAGTCAGCAGCAGCGGCGGCATCCGGCGGTCGACGATCGGAAGCTCGACCGAGAAGCGAGCGCCGCCCGTCAACCGGTTCTCGGCGGTGATGGTTCCGCCGTGCTGGTCGACGATCGCGTGCGACACGGAAAGACCCAGCCCGGTTCCGTGACCCTCGGGTTTTGTCGTGAAGAACGGCTCGAAGAGGCGCGGCATGATCTCCGGATCGATTCCTGGTCCGGCATCGTCCACCTGAAAGACCACGCGGCTGTCGCGGGCAAACACCCCGAGGCCGACAGTATCGCCGGCGGGTGAGACCTGCAACGCATTGGTCAGCAGATTCGTCAGCACCTGTTCGATCCCGGTCACGTCCACCTCGATCGAGGGCAGGTCCGGGGCAATCGCGACATCGAGTTCAATCTGCCGAGCCGTTGCCTCTCGATCGAAGACCCGGGTCACGCGACCCACCAGGTCAGCGGGATAGATCCGCCGGCGCTCTTCCCGCCTGCTGCGCGCGAAGACGAGCAGGTCGCTCACGATGACCCGACACCGCTCGGCCTGCTGATTGATGGTCGTGACGGCCTCCCGGTCCTCCTCCGAGACGGCCGTCGCCATGAGGTCCTGCGAGAACGCAATGATTGCCGTCAGCGGATTGTTGAGCTCGTGAGCCACGCCGGACACCATCCGCCCCACCGCCTCGAGACGGGCGGCTTGGGCCAGTTCGTCCTGCATCCGGTGATACTCGTGTCGGGCCCGGATCTGCTCGGTCAGGTCGCGCAGCACCAGCACCCAGCCGCGGGCGGGGCCCTCGCCGAAGGTGGAGGCGGCCACCTCGAGCGGAAACTCCTCGCCGTTGGCGCGCCAGCCCACGCACTCGTGCCGCACCGCCACATCGGGGTTCGCCTCGGACCGACGGGTCCGAACCGCCATCTGCTGCCAGAGCGAAGGCCGGTCCGCCTCCGCCTTCAGAAACTGATCGAACGGCTGGCCACGAACTCGGGTTGCGTCAACCCCGAGAATCGACTCGGCAGCACGGTTCATCAGGTCGATCGTTTGATCAGCCCTCAGGGTGACGATCCCATCATGCGCCGCCCGCAGAACCTCGGTGATCCGTTCCTGCTCCGACGTGGCATCCGAAATACGCTCCTGCTCCAGGGCTTTCTCTTGGCGATGGCCGTCCTCAGCCAGAGTCAATGACATACCGACCCCAAGCGTCGCCACCTGCGCAGCATCGACAAAAGCGCTGTAGGAAAGGGTCACGCCGAGCCACCCCCCCATCCCGACTGCGGAACTGTCCGCCGCCAGAACGCCAGCCCAGTAGATGCTGTAGGAGAAAGCCATGAACGCAAGTGCGAGCAAGAGCGTGCTGGCCCCGAGCCCGCGCTGCGACTCCTTGATACCGAGCAAGCGCCAGATGGCAAGTCCCGCCAGCGGAACTGCCACGATTGCCTGCGCCGCCACAAAGGGCTGGAAGTGACTGCTGAGGGCGGCCACGGTAACACCGACCGCGGCCGCAACCGTTGGAATCGCGAACCGTTCGAGCCGGGTTGCGGAACTTTCGCGGGCCAGGACGAATACACCGACCATGACCCACCCGACGAACAGCAACTTGGCAACGTGATGAACGGCCGTCAGCAAGAAGCCGACCGCGGCAAACAGGGAATCACGGCCCTCCGACACGCCAAACTCCAAGCCGTACCGGAGGCCCATGGCCACGAGGGCGATCCACAACGAAACCAGCGCTCGGCGCCACCAGAGCAGATAGGCCCGACCCCCGACTCTCCGCTGCAACCCCATGAGCAGCACGCCGACGAGGACGACGGCGACGGTCTGAACGAGCACGCCGATGAGGCGGATGCCAGCGGGGGCGAGGAGAGCATCCATTGACCGGAAACTAGTCCCCCTCGGCCGCGCCTCAAGTGCGGCGGCCGGTTACGACGGGAGGTAGATCTCCCCACCCGCCCCGCGGAACTCCGCCGCCTTGCGATCGAGTTCCGCCTGCCGCTTGGCCTCGGCGCGCACATCCTGGGTGATTTTCATGGAGCAGAACTTCGGTCCGCACATGGAGCAGAAGTGGGCCACCTTCGCTCCCTGCGCTGGCAGCGTTTCGTCATGAAAAGCACGGGCAGTGACAGGGTCGAGGGCCAGGTTGAACTGATCCTCCCAGCGGAACTCGAAGCGCGCCTTGGACAGCGCATCATCCCATTCGCGGGCCCGGGGGTGTCCCTTGGCAAGATCCGCCGCATGCGCAGCAATCTTATAGGCAATCACGCCAGCCTTGACGTCGTCGCGATTGGGAAGGCCAAGGTGCTCCTTCGGTGTGACATAGCAGAGCATGGCCGTACCGAACCATCCGATCATCGCAGCACCGATGGCGCTCGTGATATGGTCGTAGCCGGGCGCAATGTCGGTGGTGAGCGGTCCCAAGGTGTAGAACGGGGCCTCCTGACACCATTCCAGCTGCTTCTCCATGTTCTCCTTGATGAGATGCATGGGTACGTGTCCGGGGCCTTCGTTCATGACCTGTACGTCGTGCTGCCAGGCAATTCGGTTCAGCTCCCCCTGCGTCTCGAGTTCGGCGAACTGGGCCGCGTCGTTGGCGTCGGCAATGCTGCCCGGCCGGAGCCCGTCGCCCAACGAGAAGGAGACGTCGTACGCCGCCATGATCTCGCAGATTTCGGCAAAACGAGTGTAGAGAAAGTTTTCTTTGTGGTGTGCCAGGCACCACTTCGCCATGATCGAGCCGCCACGACTGACGATCCCGGTTACCCGGTTGGCCGTGAGCGGTACATAGCGAAGCAGCACGCCGGCATGGACCGTGAAGTAGTCGACCCCCTGCTCCGCCTGTTCGATCAGCGTGTCGCGATAGATCTCCCAAGTCAGATCCTCGGGGACGCCGCCGACTTTTTCCAGCGCCTGATAGATGGGCACGGTACCGATCGGCACAGCCGAGTTCCGGATGATCCACTGCCGAGTCTCGTGAATGTCCTTGCCGGTCGAGAGATCCATGACCGTGTCAGCACCCCACAGAGTGGCCCAGCGGAGCTTCTCGACCTCGTCCGCGATGGAACTCTTGACCGCCGAGTTGCCGATATTGGCGTTGATCTTGACGTGGAAGGCCCGGCCGATCACCATCGGCTCGAGTTCGGGATGATTGATGTTGGCGGGAATGATGGCCCGCCCCCGCGCCACCTCGCTGCGGACGAACTCGGGTGTCATGCCCTCGCGGAGTGCCACGAACTCCATTTCGGGCGTGATCTCGTTCCGGCGAGCATAGTGTAGCTGGGTCACCGGACCGTTGCCGCGCAGGATCCTGCGAGTCAACCCTGCCGGCATCGGGATGCCTAACGCCTGATCGCGTCCGGCGACCTCGGCGACCGCCCGATCGAGGATCCACGGCTGACGAATCGGCGGCAACCCGGTTTCGACCGGCAGGCCGTGCGGCCCGCTCGGATCGTACACCCGGATCGGGGGTTCACCGCCGGAGAGGCCGATTTCGCGTACCGGTACCCGGATACCGCGCGTGCCTTCGAGGAAGACGCGACGGGAATTGGGAAAAGCAGTGCCGTAGTCGGTGGACAGGGGTTCGGTAACGGTGGGCGTGGCCATGGCGATCTCCTCATCGGACCGGGCAGGACGACGCGGGACCACCCCCTCGCCGCCTCCCTACGCCGGTCTCAACCGGGTCAGGTTCCAAGGGACTCTCTCAATCCCGCGGCGTGCGGGATACCCCTGGCGGATCACCTGAAGGATAGCGTCGCCTCGTGTGAAAACCCAGACAACGGGTGACGCGGCTCCGCGGTACCGGCCTATCTTTCGCCATGTCCTCCATTTCAGGCACTCTCGGCAACCTCTGGCGGCGGCTTGCTCCGCTGCCCGGCGGACCGTGGCTGTTCAGCCGCATCTTCGGGCGGTTCGTGCCCTACTCGGGGTCGGTCGGCGCAACGATCCGGACCCTGGAACCAGGCTACTGCCGGGTCACGCTCCGGGACCGGCGGCGCGTCCGCAATCATCTCGATTCGATTCACGCCGTCGCACTCGTCAACCTCGGCGAGATGACGAGCGGGCTGGCGATGACGATGGCGCTGCCGGACTCGATCCGCGGAATCGTCACGGAGATCGGGGCGGTCTATCTCAAGAAGGCCCGCGGTGCGCTCGTAGCCGAGGCGCGGGTGACTGTCCCGGCGGTTAGTACGGAGCCAGTCGATTTCCGCGTCGAAACGTCGATCACCGACGCCAGTGGCACAGAGGTCTGCCGGGTCCACACGGTCTGGCGCTTGTCGAAGCGACGATCGTGATCGCTGCCCGACTCGCTCTGGTGCTCGCTGCGGCGATGCCAGCGCTGTTGTCCGGACAGGCTGGTGACTCACTGGCAACCGCGCGGATCCAGGTCGAGCACGATGGAAACCCGGTCGAGGCCGCCCTGGTCAGGAGCGGTCGCCTGGTCCGCCAGACCGATCACGACGGTCTGGCGCTGCTCAGACTGATGGCCGGGCGCCATACGGTGATCGTCTCCCGAATCGGCTACCGGGCGGACAGCTCGCACGTCGTATTGCGGCCCGGTCAGGACACCACGCTCACCATCCGGCTCGAGGCACTCGAGGCCCAGCTCGAGGAGATCGTGGTAAGCGCCACGCGCAGCGAGCGGCGAGTCGAGGACACCCCGCTTCGGGTCGAGGTTATCGACGGTGAAGAGATCGGCGAGAAGATCGCGATGACGCCGGGCGATATCGCGATGATGCTGAATGAGACCGCCGGGCTTCGGGTGCAAACCACCTCACCATCGTTAGGCGGAGCCAACGTCCGGATTCAGGGGTTGGCGGGACGCTACTCGCTGCTGCTGGCCGACGGGCTGCCTCTGTATGGCGGCCAGGCGGGCGGGCTCGGTCTGCTGCAGATCCCGCCCGTCGACCTGGGTCGCGTCGAGATCATCAAAGGCTCGGCCTCCGCCCTCTACGGCAGCGCAGCGCTGGGCGGCGTGGTGAACCTGGTGTCGCGCCGTCCCGGTTCCGACCCGGAGGCAACCGTGATCCTCAACGGCACCTCCCGCGAGGGCTCGGACGCGGTGTTCTATGGGACCGCGCCGCTCTCGTCACAATGGGGCTACTCGCTGCTTGCGGGCGGGCACGGACAGGTGCGCAACGACCTCGACGGCGACGGCTGGACGGATATGCCCGGCTACCGACGTGCCGTAGTCCGGCCTCGCTTCTACTACGCCGATGGCCGAGGGCGGACGGCGTTCGTGACGGCGGGACTGACTGCCGAGCAGCGAGAGGGCGGCACCCTGCCGGGGCGCACTGCCCCTGACGGACAAGCCTTTCTGGAGTCGCTACGGACCTATCGGTTTGATCTCGGCGGCCTGGCCCGATGGATCGTGACGGACGGCATCCTGGAAGGCGCCATCGTGTCGGTCCGTGGATCGGCGATGGAGCAGCGACACGCCCATCGCTTCGGAACGATCGGGGAAGACGACCGGCATCGCACCGTCTTTGCGGAGGCAGCGGTCGCGGTCCCGCGAGGGCCGGTCACCTATGTCGCTGGAGCAGCCTTCCAACGCGACGCCTACCGCGCCAGCAGTCTTCCCACGTTCGATTACACCCATAGCGCCCCTGCGCTGTTTGCCCAGGTCGATCTGGATCCGGCACCGTGGACGGCGCTCTCGGCGAGCGGTCGGGTCGATCAGCACAGCGTGTACGGAACCTTCCTCAATCCGCGGATCTCGCTGCTGCTCCGCCGACCGACCGACCATGCTGGCTGGGCCGGCTGGACCGCTCGGCTCTCGGGTGGAACCGGCGCGTTTGCTCCAACACCCTTCACCGAGACGACCGAGGTCACCGGTCTGACGCCACTGCTCCTGCCCAGCGGTCTCGTGGCCGAACGCGCTCGCAATCTCTCTCTGGATATCGGAGGGCCGGTCGCCACCGCGCTGGGCAGGTTCGAGTTGAACGGAACCTTGTTCGCCTCGCAGGTGCGCCACCCCGTCCAGGTCGAGGAGGCGCCCGGTATCGCGCCCGGCGGCGCCCGGCGGCTGCAGCTCGTCAACGCGAGTGAGCCAACCCGGGTGTGGGGCAGCGAGGTCCTGGTCCGACTGGTTCACCGGCTCGACGGCGAGGACGAGGACGAGGACGAGCACGCTGGCGGGACACCGGACCACCATGGCGGCCGAGCCCTTCGCATCACGGCCACCTATACCCATCTGCGGAGCACCGAGTGCGGCCCCGGCAGCAACGGGTGCCTCCGCCGAGCCACCCCCCTCACACCACGGCACGCAGTCGGGCTGGTGACCAGCGTCGAGGAGGAAGGGAAAAGCCGGGTTGGCCTGGAACTGTACTATACCGGGCGACAGGCCCTCGACCAGAACCCGTATCGCCGCGAGAGTCGTCCCTATCTCGTGGTCGGGTTGCTCGCCGAGCGGCAGTTCGGATCGGTTCGCGTCTTCGTCGATGGCGAGAACCTGGCCGATGTACGGCAAACCCGGGTGCACCCGCTGGTGCTTCCGAGCCGGGGCGAGGGCGGGCGATGGACGACCGACGTCTGGAGCCTGCTCGAAGGTCGGACGGTCAACGGCGGCGTCCGGATTGCCCTCCGCCGGGCCGCCGACCACGACTGAGCGCGCGGCAGCGGACCCGGGGGGGCCATCCCTTCGGCGGCCGACCCCGGTAGCTTTCGTCGGTCCATGACTCTCCAGACACCGCTGACTCAGCATGCCGGGATTGCACTGCCCATCATAGGCGGCGCCATGTATCCCTGCAGCAACGTCGAACTGGTTGCTGCCGTGTCCGAGGCCGGTGGCATCGGGATCGTGCAACCGATTTCCCTGACCTACGTTCATCGACATGAGTATCGGGCGGGGCTCCGCACCATTCGTGAGCTCACGACGAAGCCGTTTGGTCTGAACGCGCTGATCGAGGCGTCGTCCCGGGCCTATCATCAGCGGATGGTGACCTGGGTCAACGTCGCCCTGGAAGAAGGCATCCGGTTCTTCGTCACGTCGCTCGGCAATCCGCGCTGGGTGGTCGATGCGGTGACCCCGTTCGGCGGCGTCGTCTATCACGATGTGACCGAGCGAAAGTGGGCGCTCAAGGGGCGTGACGGCGGGGTGCACGGTTTGATTGCCGTCAACCGGCGGGCCGGGGGTCACTCGGGCGAGCGCTCACCCGAAGCACTGCTGGCTGAGTTGCAGGATCTCGGGTTGCCGGTGGTCTGCGCCGGGGGCATCGGTTCCGGGGCCGAGTTCGCCGCCGCGCTCCGGATAGGATACGCCGGCGTCCAGCTCGGCACGCGCCTGATTGCGACGCCCGAGTGCACGGCAAGCGATGCCTACAAGGCAGCGATCGTCGCCGCCCGGGAAGACGACATCGTTCACACCGAGCGACTGAGCGGAGTCCCGGTCGCGGTCATCCGCACCCCCTATATCGAGCGGATCGGCACCAGGATCGGCCCGATTGCGCGCCGACTGTTCCGGGGTCGACGGACCAAAAAATGGATCCGCGCCTGGTACGGCCTGCGCGGGTTCTACCAGCTCAAGAAGACCTCGATTGCCGGCGAGGCCCGCGCCGACGATCCCGCCCGCGCCGTCTGGCAGGCGGGCCAAAGTGTCGCCACCATCGACCGGATCCAGCCCGTAGCCGACATCTTTGCGGATTTTGCCCGTTCCGCGGAACACGGCTGACACCAACCATCTCAACCATCTATGAATATCCCTGTGATCGCACGGGCCACCGGCCTGCTGATCCTCTCGAACGTCTTCATGACGTTCGCCTGGTACGCACATCTCCGGAACATGAACCAGCGGCCCTGGTATATCGCCGCCCTCGTGAGTTGGGGCATCGCGTTGCTCGAGTACCTGCTCCAGGTGCCGGCCAACCGGATCGGCTACACCGCGATGAACCTTGGCCAGCTCAAGATCCTCCAGGAGGTCATCACCCTCGGCGTGTTCGTGCCGTTTGCGATCTTCTACATGCGGGAGCCGCTCAAACTCGATTACTTGTGGGCCGCGCTCTGCCTCGTGGCAGCGGCGTACTTCGTCTTCCGCAACGGCGGCAGCTGACCAAGCTCTGACCCCGCCCGTCTTCGGCCAGTACAGTGCTGTGTCCCCCCCATCGCTGGCGAGTATGGCGCCGATCCGACTCGGGATCCGCGCGCGACGGGGTTCGATGCAGCACGTGGCGAGGTGTTGTCCCTCGTCACCTCAGGGGTGGCCCCTTCCGTTATCGCCCTGGGATGATCAGCGGGCCGGCCGACATCGACCGTGTAGCGGCCCGAGGCGGCCCGGACCATATTTCCAGGATGCGTTCCCTCACGGTCCTGCTTGCCGCCGCCGTTGCTGCCTGCGCTCCGGCGGCGTCCAACCTCACACCGGTGGACGATTGGACCGGACCGCCAGGCAGCCGAACACCCTTCCTGGCGCCGACCGCTGACGGCGGGCTGCTGCTGACCTGGTTCGAGCCCCGCGGCGACACCGCCTTTGCCCTGCAGATTGCCCGCCGCGACCAGGAGAGTTGGTCGCAGCCACTCACGGTTGCTTCGCATCGACCATTCTTTGTCAATTGGGCCGACTTTCCCTCGGCGGTCGAAACCAGCACCGGCGCCTGGGTCGTCCACTGGCTCGAAAAGGCCGGCAATTCGGCCTACGCCTATCACGTCATGCTGACCCGATCGGAGAATCGCGGACAGACCTGGTCGACCCCGGTAGTCGCGCACCAGGATCTCAGCCCGACCGAGCACGGCTTTGTCGCCATGGTCCCGGACTCGGCCGGCGGAGTGGCCGTCGCCTGGCTCGACGGCGGCAGGATGGTCGATTCCGGCGGGTCCATGACGGTTCGGCATGCGACCTTCACCGCAGCAGGACTCCCCATCAACGAGCAGGTGCTCGACCCGCGGACCTGCGAATGCTGTCAGGTCACGATGGCCCGGGCAGCCGGTGGTCTCGTCGTTGCGTATCGCGATCGATCCGAGACCGAGGTTCGCGACATCGCGGTGGTCCGCGAGGTCAACGGCGCCTGGTCCGCACCGATCTCCGTCGCGGACGATGGATGGGTCATCCGTGCCTGTCCTGTCAACGGGCCCTCGATTGCTGCGGACCGTGAGGGCGTGGCGGTCGCCTGGTACACCGGTGCCAACGAGACGCCCCGGGTCCGACTTGCCTTTTCAGGCGATGGCGGGGCCAGCTTCGGCCCGCCCCTCACCCTCGACGACGGCAAGCCACTCGGCCGGGTTTACTTGCAGCTCACCGCGCCGGCCCGCGCGGTGGCCGTCTGGCTCGAAGACGGCGACAGCCTTGCCACCTGGCGCCTGCGTCGCGTCGACGCCAGCGGCCGGGTCGAGCCCTCGTCCAGCCTAGCGACGACCGATCGCGGTCGCCGCGCCGGATTTGCCCGTACGGCATTGGCGGGCGACAACCTCTATCTGACCTGGGCCGACCCCGGCCCCTCCCCGGCCGAAAGTCGCGTGCGTGTGGTCCGTGCCGCCCTTTCCCGGTAGACGAGGACCGGCTCCGCCGACTGCTCCGCATCAGGCGACCGCCAGCATACCGCCATGACACTGTCCACGATCGACAGCACGCCCTGGGAACCCTATTCGACCGAGGAGCCGGAGGGGGTTCCCCTCGTGATTCGCCGTCAGGTGCTGAGCCCCGGGCTGCGAAACTACCGTGACGTGGTTGCCGCGCTGCCGCTGTCCTATCACCAGGAGCCCGATCGGTCGTACCCGGTCGTCTACATGCAGGACGGCCAGAACCTGTTCGACCCGGCCACCAGCTACGCCGGCGACTGGCGACTCAGCCAGACCCTTGCCGAGCTGAGCCGGGAAGGGACCGAGGCCATCGTGATCGGGATTGCCAACACGGGCAAGCATCGGCTCGACGAGTACAGCCCGTTTCAGCACCCCGGCCGAGGCGGCGGCGCCGGCGACCGGTACCTCGCCTTCATTGCCGAGACGGTCAAACCGATGGTCGACCGCTGCTTCCGCACCCGGCCGGCGCGCCCGGAGACCTTCATTGCCGGGTCATCGATGGGCGGCCTGATCAGCCTGTACGCGCTTTACCGGTACGCCGACGTGTTTGGGGGTGGTGCGGTGCTGAGCCCGTCGCTCTGGTTTGCCAACCGGGCGATTTTTCGCTATGTCGAGGAGAATGCGAACCTGGCCGTCGGTCGCCTGTATCTCGACATCGGTCTCAACGAGCCGGAGTCGGCCATTGCCGACGTCCGTCGGCTGCGGGATCTGATTTCAGAGCGCGGGTCGATGTCGGAGACCGAGTTTGCCTACGTCGAGGACGCGGCCGGCCGGCACAACGAGGCCACTTGGGGCATCCGGGTGCGCCAAGCCCTGTCGTTCCTGCTCGAGAGCGAGTAGCCTACGGTAGCAACCGGTTATGCGTCCGGCAGAACGCCTGTCTTACCGACCGACTGAACACAGCGTACATTCGCGTCAACCTGCTCTCGCTCAACGGGAAACACTACGTTATGGCGTCTGACGTCAAGAAAATCGGCCTGATCGTCGGTCGTGAATGGAGCTGGCCACCGGCCTTCATCGAGGAAGTCAACAATCGGGACCAGGGCGTGGTGGCCGAGTTCGTCACGCTCGATGCCCCTCGAATGGACGGCCCGGTGCCCTACCAGGTCATCATCGACCGGATTTCACACGAAGTGCCGTTCTACCGGACCTTTCTCAAGTACGCTGTGCTCCAAGGCGTCACCGTCATCAACAATCCGTTCATGTGGACCGCCGACGACAAGTTCTTCGGCGCCAGCCTGGCAACATCGCTCGGCCTCGCCAGCCCGAAGACGGTCGTGCTGCCGAACAAGGAGTATGTGCCCGGGATCGTGCACACCGAGAGCCTGCGTAACCTGGCCTTCCCTCTCGATTGGCACGCCATCGTCGATTACGTCGGGCTGCCCTGCGTGCTCAAGGATGCCCACGGCGGCGGGTGGCGGGATGTCTACGTCTGTCGCAGCTTGGAAGAATTGCTGTACCACTACGATCGCTCGGGCCTGTTGACCATGATCGTGCAGGAGTTCATCGAATGGGACGAGTTCGTGCGATGCCTGGCTATCGGTCAGGAAGTGATCTACCCGATCAAGTACGACCCCAAGGAGCGCAAGTATCACCAGGAGCTCGATTTCCTGACGCAGCCGGTGCACGATCGTGTCGTGGCCGACTCACTCCGGCTGGTTCGCGCGCTCGGCTATGACATGAACTCGATGGAATGGGCCCTCCGGGATGGGATTCCCTACGCCATCGACTTCATGAACCCGGCGCCGGACATGGACATCTACTCCCTCACGCCGAAGCACTTCGAGTGGGTCGTGAGCGCCATGGCGGACCTGACCATTCGGCTCGCCAAGACGCCGAGCCCGCCAGGGCGGCCAAGCTGGGAGCAGTTTCTGCAAGGACGCCCGGTCCGTCCCGGCCCGCGATGACCGGAGCGGCCATCGCGGCGTGGCATGACGCGCTGACGCCAGGACTCGCCGCCGAGTCGGGGGAGTGGCTGCGCGAGGAACTGCGCAAGCGGGGTCTCTTCTTCGGAGACCGGGCACTCTGCAGCGTGATTCGGCCGCGTTTCTTGAGCCGGGCCCAGCATGCCGTGATAACATCACGAGTTCCCATCCTGCTTGGCGCGCTGCAAACCGCGCTCGATGCCGCCATCGTCGACCCCCGCGTGCTCGATCAGTTCCGCCTGGAGCCGTGGGAGCGAACCCTGGCGCTCGAGGACCCAGGCATCAATGCCACGCCGCTCACCCGGCTCGATGCCTTCTTCTCACCCGGGGACGGTGTGCTCCGGGTTACCGAGTACAACGGCGAATGCCCGGCCGGCCCGGCATACAACGACGCGCTGACGAAGCTGTTCCTGGCGCTGCCCGTCGTGCGGAGCTTCCGACACCGGTTTGCGCTGACGCCGTTGCCGGCCCGCCCCAACACGCTCCACTCGCTGCTCGACGCCTACCAGCAGTACGCCGGCAACTGGGCCAAGCCGACCATCGGGATTCTCGACTGGAGCGAGGTTCCGACGATGAGCGAGTTTCTGCTCTTTCAGGACTATTTCTCGTCATTGGGCTACACCTGCATCATCGGCGATCCGCGACACTGCGAGTATCGGGACGGGCGGCTGTATGTCGACGGCGTCGCGATCGACCTGATCTACAAGCGGATCCTGATCACCGAACTGGTCGAGCGAGGCGGCCTCGAGCACCCGATCGTCCGGGCGGTGCGCGACCGCGCGGTCTGCATGGTCAACCCGTTTCGCTGCAAGATCCTCCACAAGAAGGCCAGCCTGGCGGTGCTGTCCGACGAGCGCAACGGGCACCTCTTCACAGCTGCTCAGCAAGAGGCGATCGCGACGCACGTGCCGTGGACCCGGATGGTCGAGGAACGCACCACGCGACATGAGGGTAAGACGGTCGACCTGGTGCCGCACATTGCCGCCCGCAAGGATGAGTTGGTGCTCAAGCCGAACGACGACTATGGCGGGGCCGGCGTGATGCTGGGCTGGGAGGCAACGCCCGAGGTGTGGCAGGCCACCATCCAGCGGGCGCTCGAGCACCCCTACATCGTGCAGCAGCGCATCGAGCTGCCATCCGAGCCGTACCCGACCTACGTCGACGGCAGCGTCGTGTACGCCGACCGGATCACCGACACCGCTCCGTATTGCTTCGATGGCGCCGTGGTCGACGGTTGCCTGTCCCGCATTTCGTCTGCATCCCTCGTCAACGTCACGGCAGGGGGCGGCTCGACCGTGCCCACCTTCGTCGTCGACCCACGCAGCTGAACCTCTGCCGAGCAATCGACGTATGAAAGCGCCCAGCCTGACCGTCGGCATCGAAGAGGAATACCAGATCATCGACCCCGAGACGCGAGAGCTCCGCTCGTACATCACCGAGATCCTGACCGAAGAATCGGTCATCCTCGGTGAGATCAAGCCGGAACTTCACCAGTCGATGGTCGAGGTCGGCACCAAGGTTTGCCACACTCCGGCCGAGGCCAAGCAGGAGCTGATCCGGCTGCGGCGGATGGTGATCGACCTTGCTGCTCGGCGGGGGCTCAAGGTGGCTGCCGCCGGGAGTCATCCCTTCTCGAACTGGCTCGACCAGGAAATCACGCCAATGGACCGGTACATGGGTGTCAAGCAGGACCTCCAGGAGCTCGCGCAGCGCCTGCTGGTCTTCGGAACCCATGTTCACGTCGGGATCGAGGACCCCGAGTTTCGGATCGAGGCCATGAATGCGGCGCGCTACATGATGCCGCACTTGTTGTGTCTCTCGACCAGTTCACCCTTTTGGTTGGGCCGACGCACCGGCCTCAAATCATACCGGAGCATCATCTTCCGCAGCTTTCCGAGGACCGGGATTCCCCGCAGTCTGACCTCGTGGGGTGAGTTCGAGTCCGTGGTCAACACGCTGGTCGGCACCGGCAGCATTCCGAACGCGTCGAAGCTCTGGTGGGACGTGCGGCCGAGCTGGAGCTACCCCACGCTCGAGATGCGGATCTGCGATGTCTGCACCCGAGTCGAGGAGGCGGTTTGCGTCGCGGCCATTTTCCAGGCCATCGTCGCCAAAGTGTGGAAGCTACGCCGCGACAACCTCAGCTGGCGTCAGTATCCTGCAGCGTTCATCGAGGAGAACAAGTGGCGGGCCTGCCGCTACGGTCTCGATGGCAAAATGATCGACTTCGGCAAGGGTAAGGAGCTGCCTGCCCGTGAGCTGATTCGTGAACTGATCGAATGGTTCATCGGAGACGTGATCGACGAGCTGGGCAGTCGTAAGGAAGTCGAGTATGCCTACCGGATTCTCGACGAGGGTACCAGCGCCGACCGGCAGCTGGCGGTGTTCGATGCCGGCGGCGGCATCAATGCCGTCGTGGACCATCTGATTCGCGAAACGGCCGAGGGCGTGGTCCCGTAAGCTCGGGATAGACCCGCTGGACGGCACCACGTCCGGCGGGCATCACGATTGGATTATCTTGTCGCCATGAGCTACCGACCGACCATCGGCATCCCGACCCAGACGCTGCACGCCATCGACGGCATACCCGAGGGTTTGCCGTCCTCCTGGGTCATGAACCAGCGCTACTACTACGCAGCAACCGAGTCCGGCGCGGTGCCCTGGATGGTCCCGCTGCTGCACGACGACTTGGATACGTTGCGCTGCATCTACCAGCGACTCGACGGCCTGCTGATTGCCGGGGGCGTCGACATCGATCCGGCCAGCTATGGAGAAGCCCCGCATCCCAAGCTGGGCAACATCGACCCCGCCCGCGACGCCGTCGAGCTGACCCTGACCCGCTGGGCCATTGCCGACGGCAAGCCGGTTCTGGGACTTTGTCGGGGCCATCAGATCATCAACGTCGCGCAGGGAGGGTCGCTCTTTCAGGACCTCGAGGCGCTGGTGCCCGAGTCCATCAAGCACGACTACTTCCCGACCGCCGGGTTCGCACGTGACCATCTGGCCCACGACGTGACGCTGGCGCCCGGGACGCGGTTGGCGGGCATTTTCGAAGCGCCCTCGATTGCGGTCAACAGCATGCACCACCAGGGGGTCGATCGGCTCGGCAAGGGGCTCGTCGTGACGGCCCGGGCTCCGGACGGTACGGTGGAGGCCGTCGAGCTCGACGACCCGGCATTCGTGGTCGGGGTCCAGTGGCACCCCGAAACCCTGGAGACCCGGGACCCCAGGACGGTCCGGCTGTTCGACGAACTGATCGCCGCCTCCCGCGCCTTCGCCGGTCGCTGACAGACCCCACCCCCGCCAGGGCCCCAATGGCACCCCTCTTGCGCTGCAGCCTTGCGGCCAAGAGGTGTTGCCCCGATGACGAAGCAGCAGCAGTCCCATCCCGTACCCCCAATCCGCTCCGGCATCAGCGGCTGGTCTGGCATTGTGGCCGCCCTGCTCTTGCTCCAGACGGCGCGCCCGGCCTCGGCCCAAACCGTTGCCGCGGCATCGACTTCGGGGTTTGTCCCCGTCGTCGAGTACAGCCAGAATGAGAGCGGCGGACGGATCGCCCTGACGCTGCAGCGGCCGGACTCTGCCGGCCTCGAGGGACTGCGGGTCCACCTGATCGAAAGCGCGGCAGCCATCCGGCGGGGCGACTATCGCAACGTTCGCTTCATTCCGAACGATGGGGCCGCAGTCCAGATTCTCGCCGGCAATCGTGGGGCTCTTCGGTGCACCGTCCGGTCGACGCCGCGAGGCGCTGAACTGGTCCTGTTGAGCGACGACGACACCGTCATTGCCGCCATCCACCAGATCCTGGCTGGACCGCCACCGCAAGCCTTCCGGCTCTGAGGCGCTACCCCGGCGCTCGGCCGCGGTTACACTTCCCGGTATGTGGATCTACATCCTGCTCGGCAGCGGCCTGGGCGGCTTGGCCCGC
Source organism: Gemmatimonadales bacterium (assembly GCA_019637315.1). Classification (NCBI taxonomy): domain Bacteria; kingdom Pseudomonadati; phylum Gemmatimonadota; class Gemmatimonadia; order Gemmatimonadales; species Gemmatimonadales bacterium. Next base: position 240,079 of record JAHBVU010000001.1, on the reverse strand, counting down.
TACCTGGTCGCGACCGGGGTGCAGCGATTGGGGGGTGGGTCGTTGCCGTACGGTACGTTGGTCGTCAATGTGGCGGGGTCCCTGCTGATCGGCGCCCTCCTGCGCCACGCCTTGATGGCACCGGCCATGAGCGCCGAACTCCGCACCTTTCTCGTGGTTGGCATCTGCGGCGGGTTCACCACCTTTTCCGCTTTCAGCGCCGAGACATTCGAACTGCTGCGCACTGGCTCGTGGGGCACTGCAGTGGCCTATGCGCTAACCAGCGTCGTTCTCTGCGTAGCTGCCACGGCGGCCGGCTTTGCGCTGGGAGGCTCTCAGCGCCTGGCGGCGCCGTAGCGCGTCAGGAGCTCGCGTACTCGATCGATCGGCAGCGCCTCGACAGTCCCGCGACGGGTCGTGACCGTCGTTGCCTTGAAGAGCGAGTTGTAGATCGCCTCCTCGGTGGCCTCGACGGTTGCCGCGAAGATCGGCGACATTTCAGGATTGGTCAAGAGACGCCGTCCGGTCTCGACTGAATCACGCCGCGAGGCCCGATCGGGATGGCCGCGGCGAACCGACGGATGGGTGGAGAAGGCAATCACGTAGTCGCCGGAGCCGTTGCTCATCGAGCTGCCCGTATTCCCCAATCCGAGCAATGCGCGGCTGGCGATACGTCGCAGGCTGCGATCGTCGACGGGCGCGTCGGTCGCCACCACGATCATGATCGATCCGTCGCCCGAACCCTCCTCGACGTTCCGCCGGTAGGCGTACTGCCCGAGCTCACGACCCACCGGCACTCCCATGACCTGGAAGACGCCGCCATAGTTGCTCTGCACCAGCACACCCACAGTCCAACCGCCGAGTGACGCCGGCAAACGGCGGGACGAGGTTCCAATGCCGCCCTTCCATCCAAAGGCAACCGTTCCGGCGCCTGCTCCGACGGCGCCTTCCTCGACCGGCCCGCCCCGCGCAGAGGTGATCGCCGTCCGTACCTGCGCCGCAGTGATCGGCCGAAGCCGGATCGCATTGAGGCCGCCATCGTTGGTTTCGCCCACCAGGGCATTGATGGACCCGACCGCTTCCATGCCGGGCTGCTCGAGCAGCCACGCGACCATCGCGTCGGCCGCTTTCCAGACGCAGAGGGTACAGGTGAGCAGAATCGGGGTTTCGATCTCGCCCAGCTCCTCGACCTGGGTCACGCCGAGCAGCTTGCCGTAGCCGTTGCCGACCGCGATGGCGGCAGGCACCCGATCGAGAAAAACATTGCCTTGGTGCGGCAGAACCGCCGTCACACCGGTGCGCACCGAGTCGCCCTCGAGCACGGTGACCTGGCCGACCCGCACGCCACCCACGTCGGTGATGGCATTGAGCGCGCCCGGGGCAAAGATGCCCGGCGCCACCCCGAGTTCGCGGGCCCGGGGTCTCGCAGCCTGTCCCGACAGTTCTCCCGCGGCGACCCCGGCAAACAGGGCCGCGATTACCCAGCGTTTGATCATGACATTCCCTTCGATCCGGCGTCGAATCTGAGCCACACCATCGCGGGAGCACAGCGACAGTACCGGCCGGCCCAACTGGGGGACCAGCACGACTCAGCACCATAAAATACTGACAGACAAAGACTTGAGGCCACGGAGACTGAGCCGTGGCAATCGGCACATCGCTTGCCCTGGAGAGGGGTGAGCGGCGGTTCGTTGACCCGACGCTCGTCTTCCCGGGTTCGCTCCTGTCCCCCCAGGGCCGAGCCCTCTTCCCCTGGCGACGCGTCGGATCCCCCGGTCCGGCGCGTCGCCGTTTGCTACGGGACCAGTACGATCTTGCCGTAGGCCCCTGGCTCCATCACGGCGTCGTGGGCACGGGCGGCCTCCGCCAGGGGAATTTCCCGACCGACGACGGGCACCAGGCTCCCCTGTTCGAGTCCGCGAATCAGGTCGTCGAAAACAGGCGCCAGCACCTCCGGCGAGTCATTCCAGAGCAGCACGCCGAGCACTGCCGCATCCTTGGACATGATCTTGCGGGGATCGATCTCGACCCGGCCGCGGCTGCCGATCACGACGATACGCCCCTTGGGGGCGAGCACGTCGAGATCCTGATCCAGGTTGACATTGGCGAGCATCTCGAGAATGACATCCGGGCCGCGGCCCTGATTGGCAGCTTCGCGCACCTGGTCGAGATAGAGCGCCCCCTTGTGGCTCACCGCCAGGTGAGCACCGTTGGCGCGCACCAGCTCGAGGCCTTCGGACGTGCCGGCCGTACCGATGACCCGCAACTGCTTCCACCGGGCCAGCTGCACCGCGGCAATGCCGACTCCACCGCTGGCGCCATGCACCAGGACAATCTCTCCAGGCTGCGCAGCGGCCTTGCGGACGAGGGCCTGATATGCCGTGGCGTACGGAATCGGAACGGCCGCACCCTCGGAGAACCCGACGTTGGCCGGAAGACGGAAGACCTGGTGCGTACCGCAGACAGCAAGCTCCGCATAGGCGCCGAAGGATCGCCCTGCCGCGGTGCCGTGAAAGAAGACCCGGTCGTTCTCCTGCCAGCCGGTCACTCCGGGGCCGACCTGCCGGATGATGCCGGCGCCGTCCGACCCGGGGATATAGGGCAGCGTCGGCAGCAGCGCATACCGCCCGCTCCGCATGTAGGTCTCGGCGGGATTGACGCCAACCGCCTGGACGGCGACCAGGACCTGCCCCGGACCCGGCACCGGCGTCGGCACATCGACCAGCTTGAGCACGGACGGATCCCCGAACTCGTGGACCTGAATCGCGCGCATTTGCAACCTCCAGGCAGAGATAGATCGGCGACTGACCCATCCGATCGGCCCACGGGCCCGACCAGTCGGCACTTCGCTGATTGGGACGCCCGGGATAGTAGGGGACGCACCGAGGCGGCGCAAACCCGGGTCACAACACGTCTCGGCAGCCCGACGGTTCGCGCGACGAGCGATCGGCGCGCGGCCGGACTCGTCACCGCGCCACCCTCGCGGCCCGGGGCGCGGGTCACCGGCTGACGCCGCGTCAAGAGGCCCTGATTCCGTCCAGATCAGCCGCGCCAAGGGTAGCCTCCTGTTGCCTGTCACATCAGATTGATAGGCTCAGCGATTCAATCGCTCGCCTGCACCATTCCATTCGGAGCCACAGTCCCGACGATGTCTTCCACCGACCAGTCACGCCTGACCCTGACCCTCGACGACTTCAAGGCGGCCCGGGCACGGATCGCATCTCACATCTACCACACCCCCCTGCTCGGCTCGCGCCAGCTCTCCGAGCTGTCGGGCTACGACATCCGACTCAAGGCCGAGATGTTTCAACGGGTCGGCGCGTACAAGATCCGGGGCCCGCTCAACAAGTTCACGTTTCTGACCGACGAGCAGAAGCGCCGTGGCGTGGTCTGCTCGTCGGCCGGCAACCACGCGCAGGGTGTTGCTCTTGCTGCGCAGGTCCACGGCATCCGGGCGGTGGTCTGCATGGCCGAGAATGCCACGCCGGCCAAGATCGCGGCCACCAAAGGGTATGGCGCCGAGGTGGTGCTGCACGGCAAGATCTGGGATGAAGCCAACGAGAAGGCGCTCGAGCTGGTGGAACGGGACGGCCTGACGTACATCAGCCCCTTCGACGACCCTGAGCTGATCGCCGGTCAGGGCACACTCGGCCTCGAGGTCGTGACCGACTGGCCCGAGCTCGATGCGATCGTCGTGCCGATCGGCGGCGGCGGACTGATCTCGGGCGTGGCCATGGCCGTCAAGAGCCACAATCCGAACGTCCGGGTCATCGGCGTCGAATCGTCGGACGGACCAGCCATGCAGAAGAGCCTCGAAGCCGGTGAACTCGTTACCATCGACTGTCGCACGGTCATCGACGGCCTGCGCGTCAAGCGGGTTGGCGTTCACACCTTCTCCGTCTGTCAGCGCTTCGTCGATGAGATCGTCACACTGCCAGACCGTCAGATCTTCGAGGCGATGATTTGGCTGATGGAGCGCTGCAAGGTGGTGCCGGAAGCCGCTGCCGCAGCCTCGGTTGGTGCGGTACTGCAAGGACTCGTCAAGCTGCCAGCCGGCTCCCGCGTGGCGTGTGTGCTGAGCGGCGGAAACCTCAATCTCGACCAGATCCGGGGACTGCAATGGAATTGATTCGACGTCTCGCGCCAACCGCGCTGCTGGCAGCCGTCGTGGCAACTTCGCTCGCTGCGCAAAATCCTCGCTACGACATCGTGATCCACGGGGGCCGGATTATCGACGGCACCGGTGCACCTTGGTACTGGGGCGACCTGGCGGTCAAGGACGGCAAGATCGCCGCGATTGGCCGGATTGCACCGAGCGAGGGGCGCCGGGCCATCGACGCGACGGGCCAGGTGGTCACGCCAGGCTTCATCGATATGATGGGCCAGACCGCCGCGCCGTTCATCCAGGATGCCGGCTCGGCCTTCAATCTGCTCTCGCAGGGAATCACCACCATCAATGCTGGTGAGGGCGCCAGCGATGCCCCGCTCAGCGATGAGGCGGCGAGGACGCGCGGCTGGCAGACTATGCGACAGTTCTTTACCCGGCTCGAGCAGGCCGGCATGCCGATCAACATGGTCCAGACGGTCGGCCACACCCAGATCCGTCGGATCGTGATCGGCGACGTCGACCGGCAGGCGACCCAGCCCGAGCTCGACCGGATGCGGGGCATGGTGCGCGAAGCCATGGAGGCGGGCGCTATCGGCGTTTCGACTTCGCTGATCTACCCGCCGGCGATCTACGCGTCGGAACAGGAAATCGCCGAACTGACCAAGGTTGCCGGTGACTACGGCGGACGTTACTTCACCCACATGCGGAACGAGGGCGATCAGCTGCTCGAAGCGATCGAAGAGGCACTGCGCATCGGCCAGGCCGCCGGGACCCCGGTCCATATCTACCACCTCAAAACCGCCGGCCAGGCCAACTGGGGCAAGATGGACCTGGCCCTGGCGCGGATCCGAGCGGCGCGCGCCAGCGGGCAGCATGTGGCGGTCGACGTCTATCCCTACATCAACAACGGCCTCGGCATCCGGGCGCTGATCCATCCGCGGCATGCGGCCGAAGGACAGGCGGCACTGCTCAAGAAGCTCGACGACCCCGCGGTTCAGGCGGAAATCCGTCGCGAGATGGAGTCGCTCGGCGGCTGGGAGAACTGGTATGCCCACGCCGGAAGAGACTGGGACCGGATCATCGTGTCGCGGATGAACTTGCCCGCCTATGAGGCCTACAACGGTCAGTCGCTTGCTGCGATTGCCCGCGCTGTCAACAAGGACCCCTGGACCGTCTTCTTCGAACTGGCCAAGAGCAACGCCGCCGCCATGCCGCAGAGCATGTCGGAAGCCAATAAGATCAAGGCCATGCAGGAGGAGTTTACTTCGTTCGACACCGACGCCGGCCCGGCGGCCGCCGGGCACTCGACTCATCCGAGAGGCCATGGGGCCTTTCCCCGCGTGATTGCGCGCTACGTCCGTGAGCTCGGTGCACTGTCTCTGGAAAGCGCCATCCAGAAGATGACGGCGGTTGCTGCGAACCAGGTGATGGCCTACGACCGCGGCCGGCTGGCGCCAGGCCTGGCCGCCGATATCGTGGTGTTCAACCCGGACACGATTCGGGATCGCGCCACCTTTGCGGAGCCGATGCTGCCGTCGGAAGGGATCGGTCAGGTCATCGTCAACGGCCAAGTCGTGTTCGAGCAGGGCAAGTTCACTGGAGCCACACCGGGTCGGGTGCTGCGTGGCCCCGGTTATCGCCCCTGACCAGCTTGCGACGAAGCGAGGATAGTCCGATGCTGTTCGATCGTCGTGCGTTTCTCTCCCATGCTGCGCTGGCCGCGGCGGCTCTCGGTCTTCCTGCCCGTGCGGTGGCCGAGATACGCCGCGGACGCGGAGGTTCGACGCGCCCGTATCTCGATCTCGCGGTCCAGTGCGCCCGCTGGATCGATCGCAGCACCCAGACCACCGAGCATGGATTGGCCTGGCCGGCCGATCCGCTCAAACCGGAGTCGGTCAGTCTCGGCTTCTATAACGGAATGCCCGGTGTGGTGGCGTTCTACGCCGCGCTGTATGCCGCCTCGGGCGACAGCCGGTGGCTCGACCGCGCCCGCGGCGGTGCCGATTACCTGGCGCGGCGTATGAGTACGAGTCCAGAGGACGTTGGCGCCGGCCTGTATCTTGGACTGGCCGGGTTGGGCTACACCTTCGATACGGTGGCCCGCGCAGGCGGAGGTGAACGCTACGGCGCTCATGCGCGGCAAGCTGCATCCCTGCTGGCCCGGACCGCCCGTCAGGCGGAGGGCGGCGTCGAGTGGTCTGACGTCCACGATATCGTCGGCGGCGGAGCGGGCACCGGACTGTTTCTGATCGAGGCCGGCCGAAGCTGGAACGATCCATCGCTGATGGCGCTCGCAGCCAAAGCCGGCCATCGCCTGATTGCAGCAGGCGTCCCCGCGGCAGGGGGCCGGATGTGGCACATGAGCGACTCGCGCCGCGTCAACATGCCCAACTTCTCGCACGGCACCTCGGGCGTGGCCTACTTCCTTGCCACCCTCTACCGTCAGACCGGCGAGCGCGCCTTTCTGGACGCGGCCCTCGAGGGCGTTCGTTACCTCGATGCGATTGCCACCCGCCGGGATGGCGCGGCTCTGATCTTTCACAACGAGGACGGCGGACAGGATCGCTATTACCTGAGTTGGTGCCATGGCCCGGGAGGAACGGCGCGGCTCTTCTATCAGCTCAATCAGATTGCTCCCGACCGGCGATGGACGGGTTGGATCGATGCGCTGACCAAGGGCGTCATGATCTCCGGCATCCCGGAAGGCCTCACGACAGGATACTGGAACAACATCAGTCAATGTTGCGGGCACATCGGCGTCGCGCAGTACTGCATCGACCTGATCCGGTACCATCGCACCGATACGGCCAACACATTCATGAAGCGGCTGGTCGACGATACGATGCGCCGTGCCGGCAGAACCGAGGAGGCCGGATTGTACTGGATTCAGGCCGAGAATCGAACACAACCTGACAACCTGGTCGCGCAAACCGGATTCATGCAGGGCGCAGCGGGCGTCGGCACCTTCTTCCTCCCGCTCGACGCCCTGGAGCGCGGCGAACGCTGGCGATTCCCGCAACCCGATACACCCTTCGCGGGGTAGCAGCCACTCATCGTTACACGGGGCGACCGAATCGGCGGTTTCGTCAGCATACCTGGCGGAGCCGCTCTTTCATTCCGGCACCCTTCTAGCTCTGTCGCTTCGCTGTTAGGTTCCGCGAATCGCTCACGTGCGCACTCGAGAACCCGTCGCCGCATGAACGCCACACGCACCAAGCCGGCCCGCCGGCGATGGCTCTGGTACACCGTTGCTATCGCAGCAGTGGTGGTACTGCTTGGCGGCATCGCGGCTGCTCTCGAGTTTCGGACCTCCTACTTCCAGTCCCGGTTCTTCGCAGAACGCAGCCGCGACCTTGGCTTTGCGATGGACCAGGGCCCGAGCCCGTCGATCCGGTTTCCCGGGCAAGGTCCCTACGACTTGCGCTACGGCTACAGCAAAATTCCGGAGCTGACCGATGCCTTTGTGGCCTCCGGCTTTGCGGTGGACAGTCAGGCACGAGTCTCGGAGCGGTTTGCCTCCCTGATGGATCGTGGCCTTTCACCGATCTACCATGCGAAGGACCGGGCCGGGCTTCGGATACTCGATCGAAGCGGTCTGGTCATGTTCGACGGCCGGTACCCGGATCGCGGCTACCCGGCCTTCGACTCGATTCCCGACCTGGTCTGGCAAACACTGCTCTTTGTTGAAAATCGGACTCTGCTCGATTCGACCACGCCGCTGCGCAATCCTGCCGTCGACTGGCAGCGACTGATCCGCGCGGCAGCCGGGCTTGGCGGTCGACGATTCGGACGTGACGGCTCGGTGGCAGGCGCAAGCACGCTTGCCACGCAACTCGAGAAGTTCCGCCATGCTCCGGAAGGTCGGACCCTGTCACCGACCGACAAGCTGCGGCAGATGGAGTCGGCCTCGTACCGGGCCTACCTGGACGGCACCAACACCATGGGTGCCCGCCAGGAAATCGTCACCAGCTACCTCAATTCGATGCCGCTCGCCGGAATTGCCGGCTACGGTGAGGTCACCGGTCTCGGCGACGGACTCTGGGCCTGGTTCGGAGCAAACTTCGACGACGTCAACCGCTACCTGCGCGAAGCGGCCGATTCGACCGTGTCACCGCACCCGGCTCGACACGGACGCGCCTACCGTCAGGTACTGAACCTGATCATGGCGGTGCAGCGCCCCTCGTACTTCCTGACCGACAACGGCGGCATCGAAGCGCTGGAGCGACGCGCAGATCGATATCTCAACCTGCTGGCCCGCGAAGGCGTCATCTCCCCCGCGCTGCGCGACGCCGCCCGCGAAGCCGCATCGCGCCCGAATCTCCGGGCGCCGGAACGGCCGACCGCCTCGTTCATCGAGCGCAAGGCAGTCAACGCGGTGCGCACGGAGCTGCTGACGACAGGTCGGATTCCGGCGTTCTATCAGCTCGATCGGTACGATGCCACCGCCCGAACCACCTTCGACGGCCCGGCCCAGGCAGCTGTCACCGACATGCTGCTCAAGCTCCAGGACAGCGCCTACATCGCGGCTGCAGGACTCTCGGGATACCGTCTGCTGCAGCGAGGCGACCCTGCCAAGGTGCACTACGCCTTTCTGCTCTACGAGCGAACACCCAACGGCAACGCAGTGCGGATTCAGGTCGACAATGTCGACGGCCCCTTCAGCCCCATCGAAGGCGCCAAACTCGAGCTGGGCTCGACCGCCAAGCTGCGCACGCTAATTACCTATCTCGAAACCATCGAGTCGCTGCACGCGGACTACAGCTCCGACTCGGCGCAGTCAGCCTCGCTTCGCCGGGACGATCCGCTCACCGTCTGGGTCCGCCAGACCCTTGCCGCCAGACCGAAGCTGACGGTGGCCGAGTTGCTCGAAGCCGCCATGGAACGGCGCTACTCGGCCAGCCCGCGCGAGCGTTTCATGACCGGCGGCGGCGTGCACACCTTTCGCAACTTCGAGACGACCTTCGACCAGCAGACGGTGACCGTCCGCGAGGCCTTCCGGCACTCGATCAATCTGCCGTTCATCCGGATGATGCGCGACATCGTCCAGTATCACATGCACCGGCTGCCCGGGCACCCTGCGCCCGGCGTCCTGAGTGATCGATCCGATCCGCGCCGCCAGGAGTACCTGGCGCGCTTTGCGGACCGGGAAGGGCGACAGTTCCTCGATCAGTTTCTGCGCAAGCACGCCTGGACCACGCGCGACTCGGCGCTCGCCACGCTGGTCCGCGATCGGTCCCTTTCAGCTCAGCGCCTGGCGTGGATCTTCCGGGTCGTTGCACCCGACGAGGATGCCTCGGCCTTTACCCGGTTCCTCCAAGCCACACTCGGCGAGCAGATGCGGCTATCCCCGGCGCACATCCGCGAGATCTTCGATCGCGCCAACCCCGCCAGCTTCTCATTGGTGGATCGTGGCTTCCTGGCCGGCATCCATCCGCTCGAGCTTTGGCTCGTCGAGTTCAAGCTCTCCCACCCCGGCGCCACTCGCGCTGAGATGATGGACTCGAGCCGCACGGTGCGCCAGGATGTGTATCAGTGGCTCTTCTCGACCCGAAGGACTCAGGCACAGGATCAGCGGATCCGATCGATCCTGGAGATCGAGGCGTTTTTCGAGGTGCACGCCCGCTGGAGACGGCTGGGTTACCCGTTTGCCTCCCTGGTCCCCTCTTATGCGACCGCCATCGGCAGCTCGGCAGACCGACCCGATCAGCTCGCGGAACTGATCGGCATTGTGCTGAACGATGGTGTCGGCCAGGCATCGACGCGGATCAGCGAGCTCCGCCTGGCTGACAGTACGCCGTTCGCGACCGTGTTGCGACGACCGCCGTCGCAGGGCGAGCGATTGCTGTCTGCCGACCTCGCTGCAGTGGTTCGGCGAACCATGATCGATGTGGTGGAGCGCGGTACCGGCCGCCGAGCGTACGGAACCGTCAAGGGGCCCGACGGCAAGCCGCTCCCGATCGGCGCCAAGACCGGCACAGGCAACAACCGCTTCCGGGTCTTCGGACAGGGGGGCCGCGTCGTCGAGGACCGGGCCCTCAACCGGACCTCGACCCTGGTCTTCTTCGTGGGCGATCGCTTCTACGGCGTGCTGACGGCCTTCGTGCTTGGTGCGGAAGCCGATGATTTCAGCTTCACCAGCTCGCTTCCGGCCCAGATCTTCCAGATGCTCGGGCCCGCCCTCACAGAACTCGCCGCCACGCCAGAGTCCGCTTCTCCGTGATTGTTTCTGGGAGCGTGATTGGTCGCTGGGAGGGGGAGGTGGTGGGTCGATCGGGGGGCGCGCGTCGCGCGTGGTCGGCGCCCCCGCCGTGCGACCATCGTACCCGGGCACGCGCGACCCCAGCGCAGCGCGCCCCCCGATCGACCCACCACCTCCCCCTCCCCCGCCCTAGGGCACAGCAGGCTTGACGTACCGTTCCCACCATCCGAGATATCGATTGATGATGTCGATCCGCTGTCCGGGCGTGCGGGGGCCGTGGAACATCCCGGGCCAGACGATCAGGCGGCTCTCGACGTTGTTGCTCATGAGCGCCTGATACATCTGCTCTGATCCGATGATCGGGACGTTGAAGTCGCGCTCGCCGCCCATGAACATCGTCGGCGTCACGATCCGATCGGCTTTGAGAAACGGATAACTCACCTTGAGCCACGGCTCGATATTTTTCCAGGGCTGTCCCAACTCCTGCTCATACTGATAGACGTATTGGTCGGTGCCGTACATCGACAGCTGCAATGAGCTGCCGGCGCCGCTCACACCCGCCTTGAAGCGCGTATCGGTCGCGATCGTGTAGTTGGTGAGAATGCCGCCGTAACTCCATCCGCCGAGCACCAGGCGTTCCGGATCGGCAATCCCGCTGGCAACGGCCTGATCGACCGCACCAAGCAGGTCGACGACCTCTTTGTTGCCCCAGTCGGCAAAAATGGCAGTGCTGAACCCCTCGCCGCGTCCCGAACTGCCTCGATAGTTGACGGCCAGGACCGCATACCCGCGAGCCGCCATGACGCGGCGAGTGAAATCGAAGCCGTGGCCATCCTGCCCGAACGGTCCGCCGTGGATGTGCAGGGCAAGCGGGTACCGTTGTCCTGCCCGGTAGTCGGGCGGGAGATACAGCATGCTCCCGACAACGGTGCCATCCTTGCTGGTCGAGCTGAACCGCTCGGCGCGGCCGAGATCGATCACATTCATGAGCGAATCATTGTGCGCTGTGAGTCGGCGCAGGGCGCCCCGCTCCAGCGCCACGACTTCTGCGGGCCTGGTGTCTGTCGTGACGCTCAGGGCCACTCGGTCGCCCGCGACGCTGAGGGCGGATACTCTCTGTTCGGCGTCGCTGACCCGCTCGATTGCGCCCGTCGTCGGACTGACTCTGGCCAAGACCGTCTTGCGGTCGTCATCGAACCGGAAATAGATGTGCTTCCCGTCGTGCGACCAGGTCGGCTCTGACGCGTTCCGGTCGAGCGCCTCGGTCAGGACCCGGATCGGACCGCCAGTCGACGGAATCACAGCCACCCGCGGGTTGTTGTAGGCCCAGTACTTTGGATCACCCCGCTGCAGGAAGGCGATCCACCTGCCGTCGGGACTGTAGCTCGCGGCACGGCCATCGTTGGTCGGCGTCGTGGTCAGCTGGCGCGGCTCCGCCCCCTCACGCGCCTCGATGACGTACAGATCCCAGTTGTCGGTCCGCTCGCTGCCTGGTGCCCGCTTGGAGGTGAAGGCGATGTTCCGCCCGTCAGGCGACCAAGCGGGCCCGGCGTCGTCATAGTCGCCCGACGTGAGCTGGGTCAGCCGCCGAGTCGCGAGATCGAAGAGATACAGATGCGTCCGCCGGCGATCGAGGTAGCCGATGTAGTCCCGTTTGAAGTCCCAGCGATCGATCTCGATCGCCTTGGGCGGCTTCTGCTCATCCGCCTTCGTGGAATCGGGGTCGGGGTCCTTGATCACGAAGACCAACCGCCCGCCATCCGGGGCCCAGACATAGCTCTCGATGCCGCCCCGAATGTCGGTGACTTTGACGCCCTCCCCGCCGAGCCGATCCATCAGCCAGAGCTGTGCACCGCGATTCTCGGCGCCGCGCGAACTGAGAAAGCTCAGGTAACGGTTGTCCGGGCTCCACTCGGGACTCGACTCCCCATCCGGAGACGACGTCAGTTGAACTCGGCGGCTGCCATCCCAACTCACCATATGGATGTCGGTATTGGCGCGGTCTTTGACCGAGTCCGGGGTCGACAGCGTGTACGCTACCCACTGCCCGTCCGGAGAGAGCTTCGGCGCACCGACATCTTTGATTCGGTAGATGTCGGTCGGCACCAGCCGTCGGGGGCCGGAACTCTGACCGGCCTGGGTCGGCGCCTGGGCCAGAACCAACGATGGGGCGAGCAGAAGGAGCCAGAGACTGGATTGCATAGTGACTGTCCTGCAATGTGATCGAGGCGAAGGGGCCGGATTCGGACGCCGAGCGGAGTGGATTCTCCGCCCGGCTTGGTACGCTAGCGAGTCACCACCGAGACATCGACCCGGCTCGGCTGGGTTGCCGATCGGTAGATGCGCTTGGTTGCCTTGATATAGTCTGCGTCACGCGCTTCAAAGATGTTCGGCACGAACTTCTGCGGATTGCGATCGATCAGCGGAAACCAGGTGCTCTGGACCTGCACCATGATCTTGTGACCGGCTTTGAAGGTGTAGTCAGCGGCCAGGAGACTGATGGCGTAGGGCGTGACCTGATTGGGAACGACGGGGACCGGCTTCTCGAAACTGTTCCTGAAGCGGGCCCGGAAGACATCGTTTGCCACCATCAGCTGATAGCCCGCCATCTTCGGATCGGCGGGAAACGATTCCGGATACACATCGATCAGCTTCACGACCCAGTCGGCGTCGGTGCCCGTGGTCGAGGCAAAGAGGCGCGCGAGCACCCGACCCGAGACCGTGACATCCTCGGTGAGAGTCTCGGTTTCGTAGCTCAGCACGTCGGGGCGAAGATGGGCATGCCGCTGATCGTCGACCAGCCAGATCGACCAGGTCGACGGCACGGCGCCGCCGTAGAGTGGGTGAATCGGCCGCTGGCGGTAGGGAACCGGCCGCGCCGGGTCAGATACGTAGCTGTCGAAACCGGCAGCTGCGGTTGGCTTCTCGAAGCTGAGCCGGCCGTCGGCATGAAAGTAGAGCGACTTCGGTGTCACGTTGCTGACTGGTGGCCAGGCGTCATGGCGTTGCCAGGTATTCGACCCCGGTCTGAACGTCAGTGCCTCGGGCAGATCGAGCGTGCCCTTGTCCTTGAGCCAGTAGGCAAACCACGGGGCCTCGATCCGCTCACGGAACAGCACGGACGTGTTCGAGCCGAACTGGATCGGCCCCAGGCTGTTGCCATCTCCTCGTGCCCAGCCACCATGATTCCACGGGCCAACCACGAGATAATTGATGCCTTTGGAGTCGTTCTTTTCCAGGGCGTCATAGATCGTCAGCGGCCCGTAGAAGTCCTCCTGATCCCACCAGCCGGCGACCGTGAGAGTCGGCACCGTCACCGGCTTGTTGGCAAACACAGGGCTCACCTTCCGACGCTGCCAGTACTCGTCGAAGTTCGGGTGGGAGGCAAAGTCGGTCCAGGTCGGACGCTTTTTGTGGAAGTGTTTGGCGTCGACGTTGGCGAGGCCGCCCAAGCGCAGAAACCACTCGAACGTATCGGCCCGGTCGAAGCGGAACGGCTCGCTGACCCGTCCGGCCTCGAGATTGGCCACATACTCAAATCCGTAGCTCAAGCGAAAGGCCCCGTTGTGACGGAAATCATCACCCTGGAACATGTCGTCCGGGGATGCCTGCGGCGACGTTGCTTTGAGAGCCGGATGGGGATCGATCAGGGCCATCATGGTGAGCCAGCCACCGTAGGAAATCCCGACCATGCCGACCCGACCGTTATGTCCTTCGACATTGGCCAGCAGCCAGTCGATCGTGTCGTTGGCGTCCGTCGTCTCATCGACCATTTCGCCGCGAGTGGTATCCCGCGGCGGCCGGATGATCATGAAAGTGCCCTCGGACTGATACTTCCCGCGAACATCCTGGAACACGAAGATGTAGCCCTCGTCGGCCAGCAACTGATACCGGTTCGACATCCGGGGACCGATGTTCGCCGCGTTGTAGGGCGTCCGTTCTATGAGGAGCGGCAGCGGACCGGACCGCGACACGGGGGTCCAGATTTCCGTGTAGAGCGACACTCCGTCACGCATTCGGACCATTTGGGTCCGCTTGGAGTAATCAGATCGGACCTGCGCCGGGAGAGAACCGATCGCGACGAGCACAACCACGGCCAGCGCCACCAGGACGCGGGCTGAACGAGCACGAGAATCCGACTTCACAGGGGTCTCACTTGATGGCAGGAAAATGCGGAACGCTCGAATCTCCGACCCTGACTTCGTCTTGGCAAGTAGTAAGACCCGAAACGCCGACGCCCCCGATCTGGCCAGGCGCTCCGGATCGGGGGGTCGTTATGTCTCTCTGCTGAAAGGAAGATCGACCCCAAGCATCACATTCGAATGGCGGGCGAGTCACCGTCAGGTAACGGAGTCCGGATCCGCCTGCCGCTACTCAATCCGTACGATGCCGGGAACCACCGGAGTAAAGCGATCGAATACGGCCGGGTCATGGCCAGGCACGATCAATCGAGGCGCTCCGGCGAGCCGCCGCATCCGCTCGTGGGCCGCCAGGTTGGACACGGTATCCCACGTCGCGGCGATCGGACGGCGCTGATCGAGGTTGTGATACAGATAGAGATTGTCGGACGCAATCACTGCGGTACCCGAAGCAGTCTGAACGCTGACATACTGCGACTCCCGGGTGTGACGACCACCGGTGTATACCAGTACGCCCGGCGCTGGCTCGACCGAATCGCCGGCCGCAAGACGCAGCCGGCCCTCCGCAGCGACCGCCTCGAGCACCGCGATCGTCGATGCGAACACGCCAGTCCGGAGCAGGTTCGCCGGATCACGGTAGTGATCATACTCGTCTTGCTGCACCCAGACCCGCGCCCGCGGAAAGAGATCGATGCCATCGGCGTGATCCCAGTGCAGGTGTGTCACGATCAAATCGGTGACGTCCTCCGGCGCAATGCCGAGCGGGGCGAGCGCCTCGGAAGGGCGGCTATAGGCAACCGGCGACCAGCTCGAGATGAACTCGTCGCGATGAAACCCGGCATCCACCAGGATGACCCGACCCTGCCCCCGAAGCACCCACACCATCATGGCGAGGTCGACGCGGGCAGCGCTGTCCGCACCAAGCACCAGCCCGCGCAGCGGAAAACCGTGAAGCTCGGCGTACTTGACGGCGTAGACGTCGTACACGGGGGTTGGTGCGGCGGCACCACATCCGGTTGCCAGGGCCGCGGCGATACCGAGTAGGGCGAGGTGAGATTTCACAGCGGAAGGATATGGCGGGATCGTCACTCGGACCAGCAGGGACAGGCCGTCCATCAACGAGCGGCCTGCCCCCACGGTATACGCCTCAGAGTTCCTCGCGCTCGAAGGCCCAGAGCGCCACCCCTAGGAACAGCACGATCAGGATTGCCGTGGAGAGCATCGGTACCCACAGCTGAAAGGGCAACGGTTTCCACAGCGCAATGCTGGTGGCGGCGTCGGTGAGCGGCCAGGGGAGGAACGGAGTCAGCGGAGCGAAGTACTTGGTGTTGGGAAGAATGGCGCCTGAGATCCAGAAGCCAAGCGCAACGCCACCAACCGCCGCACGAGACCGGAGCAGCACGCCCAGCAGCAGCGTCAGAGCAATGTAGAACGCCTGATGCAGTGCCAGAATTCCAACCGCTTCGGCGAAATGCGCCGGGGCCGGCGCGACACCCCAGAACGCCTTCAGCATGATGAAAGAGGCGACCGCGGGAATCACCAGGGACAGCAGCAGGAAGGTGGGGGCCAGCGCGACAAACTTGGACAGGATGAAGGCCGAGCGCGTGGTCGGCTTGGTGAGCACCCATGCCGCAGTCCCGGATTCGCGCTCGCCAACGACCACGTTCTGAGTCACCAGCACAGCGCCGATCAGCCCGAAGAAACCGCCCAGCTGAAAGAACATCTGGATCAGTTCTTCGACATCACCGGCCGGATTGGTCGAGGTCCGATACTGCGCCAGCGTTCCCGCCAGGACGAACCCGGAAACTGCAACGAGCCAGAGAATCAGGTGAATCAGCCAGCGTCGGGTGCCCCACCAGCCGCCAAGTTCCTTGCCGAGCAGGTTGCCGAAACCCGTCGACCATCCGGATGACGCCGTCGACACGAGACTCATCAGACCGCTCCTCCTTCGATCATCGTCACGAAGACATCCTCCAGCCGGTGACGGCGGCGCCCAAAGCTGCGCACCCGGATCGCGTCATCGGCCAGGATGGTGCGCAGCAAGAGCAGCTCGGCGGCAGACGTATCGTCGGTCGACACCTGCCAGTGGGTTCCGTCAGGTCCGGTGGTTTCCTCGAGGCTCGTCACCCAGGACAGGCCGGCCACTGTTCTGCGGGTGGCGGCGGTGTCGCCGACCAAATCGATGAGATAGGTGCCTCCCGTTTGATCGGACAGCAGTTCGCCCATCGAGGCGTGCGCCAGCAGCTGCCCGTGGTGGAGAATCGCTGCGGTGTCGCTGATGCGCTGGACATCTTCGAGGATGTGGGTCGAGTAAAAGATCGTGGTATGCTCGCGCAGGCGCCCCATCACTTCGAGCACGTCGCGCCGACCCATCGGATCGAGCGACGCCGCTGGCTCATCGAGGATCAGCAGCTCCGGCTTGCTGATCTGCGCCTGCGCGATGCCGAGCCGCTGACGCTCGCCGCCCGAAAAGCCCCGAATCGGTCGATCCGCCTTGTCGGCCAGACCCACCAGTTCGAGCGTCTCATCGATGTGTCGCTCCAGGCCGGCGGGCTGGAAGAAGAAGCGCGCCGTAAACCGAAGTGTCTCCCGCGCTGTCATGTAGTCGTAGAAGCGGGGGTCCTGGGCCAGGTAGCCGATCCGCCGACGCACCTCGAGGGTATCGCGCTGACTGTCGAAGCCGAATAAGGTTGCGCTGCCGTCGGTCGGACGGGCAAGACCGAGCAGCAGCTTGATCGTGGTCGTCTTTCCGGCGCCATTCGGGCCCAGAAAGCCAAAGATCGAGTTACGCCGGACCTCGAGATCGAGCCCCTGCAGCACGTTGACCTTCTTGAAGGACTTCTTGAGCCCACTGGTCTTGATGACCAGATCATCTTCCCGCAGCCGCACGCGCGCCTCCCTCGTGTGTCGGAGAGTCGACCAGCAACAGTGTGGTGACGTGTTTCGCTCTAGTACGCAGGGGCTGCGCCCAAGTTTCGACGTGGAACACAGACATGTCGGACGATATATCTTGACAACGAAGAAACCCTATCGTACGATATGTCGTACGATAGACAGGTTCTCGATACGCCGCGGTGTTACGAAGGGGGGCATGCTATGTCCAAGCACAATGATGACTGGGGTTTAGGTAACCTGTTCGGGTTCTCGTTCGATCCGGGTCAGTTCGAGTTCCGATTCGGTACTGGCGGATCCAAAGGACGCCGACGCCGCCAGATCTTCGAATCGGGCGAGGTCAAATTCGTGATCCTCCGGCTGATCCGGGAAAAACCCCGACATGGCTACGAGATCATCAAGGCGCTGGAAGAGCGCCTGGCCGGCTGCTACACCCCATCCGCCGGCACGGTGTACCCCACGCTCCAGCTCCTGGAAGACCAGGGGTATGTTCGCGCAGTCGAGGCGGATGGCAAGAAGGTCTACCATATCACGCCCGAGGGTGAGCGATTCCTGGACGACAACCACGGAGTCCTCGAGGATATTTTCGACCGGGTCCGTGATACCGTTCGCGATTTCGCCGGCGGAAACATGGCCGACCTCAACCAGGCGTTCGCGAAGCTCGCCACCCTGACCTACAAGCGCGCCTGGCGACTCGGCCCGGATCATCCGTCGGTCCAGCGGATCGTCGAGATCCTGAACCAGGCTGGACACGATATTGAAGCGGAATGGGAGCGTACCTCGACCGGAGGCGGGCGATGAGTATCGACTTTTCGGGAATCCCTTGGTTCTGGCTGATGGTCTTTGTCGCATTCGTCGTGCTCCCGGCCGTCCGAGGCGGCGGGCGCGGCACCAAGCGAGAACTCGGTCTCGCCAACTCGGCGCTCGATCGGTCGCGTCGTGAGATCGCGACGCTTCGGCAGGACCTCGAAGAGCGTCTGGCCGATGTCGATCTATTGAGCACTCGGGTGGCCGAGCTCGAGAATCGGCTCGACTTCACCGAACGCCTGCTGGCCCAACATCGGCCAGCTGCGCCAGACCGCCAGGCTCTACCACTCCAATAGTCACGAGGCCGGGCAGCTGCGATGGCCCGCACCCGGCCTCTCGATTACCGTTCAACCCCGTTTTGACCGGCACAGTTGCGCATGGTGTCTTCGAATACCGGGCCCGCGTTGATGATTCGCGGCCTCGTCAAACGATATCGCGACGTCGTTGCAGTCGCAGGCCTCGATCTCGTCGTGCCCCGAGGCGAGTGCTTCGGCCTGCTCGGGCCTAACGGCGCGGGCAAGACGACCACGATCGAGATCTGCGAAGGTTTGACTCAACCTGACGAGGGCGAAGTGCGCGTGCTGGGCATGACCCACCACGAGCAGCCCCGCGCCATCCGCGCCGCAATCGGAATCTCGCTGCAGGAAACCCAGCTGGCCGAGAAGCTGACGGTCGAAGAGACGCTGGAGCTGTTTCACAGTCTTTATCCCAAGCGGCGGCCGGTCGACGACGTCATTGCCGCCGTCCAGCTTGGGGAGAAGCGAAACGCGCGGGTCGGCGGTCTGTCGGGCGGTCAGAAACAGCGCCTCGCCATCGCCTGCGCCCTGGTCGGCGACCCCGAACTCTTCTTTCTCGACGAGCCGACCACCGGCCTTGACCCGCAGTCCCGTCGCCAGCTCTGGAGCCTGATCGAGCAATTCAAGGCCGAAGGTCGGACGATCATCATCACGACCCACTACATGGACGAGGCCGAGCAGCTCTGCGACAGGGTCGGCATCGTCGATCACGGGCGAATCATTGCGTTAGGCACGCCGCGGGAACTGATCGGATTGCTGGGCACGGAGCACGTGGTCGAGTTCGGACTGGCCGACGCCGCCACCATGCCCACCGATGCTGAGCTGACGGACCTTCCCGGCGTCACCGCGGTGCGGGCAACGGACGGGCGCCGCCAGCTCGATGTCACGCTGATTCACGAGGCAGTGCCCGCCCTGCTGGCTCTGCTCGAGGCGCGTGGCGCCACCTTGACCGACCTCGCCACCCACAGTGCGACGCTGGAGGACGTGTTCGTTCACCTGACTGGAAGGCACCTGCGCGATGGCTGACGGCTCCCCACCCCGCCGCTGGCGTGACCGCGCGCTGGTTCAACTCACGCTGGCGCGCTATCGCGAGTTCTACCGGGAACCCGAAGCCGTCTTCTGGACCTTCATCTTCCCGCTCATCATGGCGGGGGCGCTGGGGATCGCGTTCCGAAGCCGCCCGCCCGAGGTCGTCAAGATCGGCGTGATCGCGCGGCCGGAAGCTGCCGCCACCGTCGAGGGGCTCAGGCAGAGTCCGCTGATCGACCTGCGCACCTTCGCGGACGACAGTGCCGCAGCCCGCGAACTGCGAACCGGCAAGGTGGCCCTGGTCGTCGTACCCCAGGCGTCCGGCACGGTCGAGTACCGCTTCGACGATACCCGGGCAGAAGGCGCCTCGGCCCGCCGGCTGGCCGACGACGCCCTGCAACGGGCCGCCGGTCGAGCCGATCCGGTCGTCACGACCGACGCACTGGTGCGCGAACCGGGCTCTCGGTACATCGACTTCCTGATTCCTGGCTTGCTGGGTATGAACCTGATGGCCAGCAGCATGTGGGGCATCGGATTTACCGTGGTCGATCAGCGCCGCAAGAAGCTGCTCAAGCGCTTCGTCGCCACGCCCATGCGCCGACTCCACTATCTCGGCGCCTTCGTGTTGAGCCGGCTGTCGCTGCTGGCGGTCGAAGTCGGCTTTCTGGTCGGCATGGGCATGCTGGTGTTCGGCGTACCGTTCCGGGGGTCGGTCGTAACGCTGGCTGCGGTTGCCCTGCTGGGCTCGATGGCCTTCAGCGGAATGGGGCTGCTGGTTGCCGCCCGCCCCAAAACCATCGAGGCCGCCTCGGGGCTGATGAATCTGACCATGCTGCCGATGTGGGTACTATCGGGCGTCTTCTTTTCGTCGGCCAACTTTCCCGACGCGATGCAGCCGTTCATCAAGCTGCTGCCGCTCACTGCGGCGAACAACGCCTTACGGGCCACCATGCTCGAAGGCGTCAGCCTGGCATCCCTGGGTGGCGAACTGACGGTGCTGGCGGCGTGGCTGGTTGTTACGCTGGCACTGGCCCTCAAGATCTTTCGATGGCAGTAGGGCTCAGGTGCCGGGGCACTTCACCCTGGTGAAGCGAACCTCGACGCTGGTCTGGCCCTCGCCCTCGTTGCGAGGAATCAGGCTGCCATCCGCTGCCTTGCGGTAGATGATACGCTGCGGAAAGGACTTGGCCTTGTTCTCGAAGACGACGTAGTCGTCGACCAGCTGGACCATCTCGTAGGAATCGAACGGCTTGCCTTCGGTCGACGCCGAGAAGGTCACCGAGGTGTCGGTCGACACGATCCGGCTGAACTCGTGTGAAACGGCCCGCCCCTTGGTGATGTATCGGGTGGTCGACGTCATCAGGTTCTCGGACGGGTTGGTCCAGATCTCCTCGACAATCTGATCCCGCCCCATGGTGCCTTCCCAACAGCCGGCCATGAACTTGAGCTTCTGGTCGAGGCGCACCTTGAGCTTGACGTCCCTTTGCTTCGGTTCGTCGCGCCGTCGGTCGCGCGGGCCATCCTGCCCGGCCAACTGCGACGCCATACCGGCTGCCAGTCCCAGCGCCAAACTGATCGTCCAGACCTTCCGCATCGTTTCACTCCACGAGATGAGACCAGGGGGCCGCCGCGCCCTGCCGGAAATATGACAGGAGGGGCCGCGCCTCCCCCTACGGCCCGGCATGCAGGATTACTATTCGCCTCCCTGACCTATGATACACACGCCATGACCAATCTGATGCAGCTTGGGCTGCGGGCCGCCGCCCGAGCCGTGTCCCGCCGGCAGGTTTCCCCAGTCGAACTGGTCGAGGCCGCGCTGACCCAGGTCGGAGCAACCAACCCCAGGCTCAACGCGTTGCTCAGTCTGTCGGTCGATTCGGCGCTTGCCTCAGCCCGGCGGGTCGAGCGGGCCGTCATGGCGCGGCGCACCGTGGGTCCGCTGGCCGGTATTCCGCTCTCGATCAAAGATCTGATCCTGACCCGCGATGCCGTCACGACGCTCGGCTCGCAAATCGTGCCTGGCGGACTGCCGGCGGCGGTCGATGCTCCGGTCGTGGCGCGGTTGCGTCGAGCGGGGGCTGCGATCATCGGCAAGGCCAATCTGCATGAGGTGGCACTCGGTGTCACCACGGTCAACGAACATTTCGGGCCGGCTCGGAACCCCTGGAACCCAGCCCGGATTGCGGGCGGGTCGAGCGGTGGGTCGGCCGTAGCCGTCGCGGTCGGGATGGGGCTGGGCTCGGTCGGGACCGACACCCGTGGCTCGATTCGGATTCCGGCAGCGTGCTGCGGCGTGGTCGGGTTCAAGCCGACCTATGGCGCGGTGCCGTCGGACGGGGTATTTCCGCTGGCGGCTTCTCTCGATCACGTCGGGCCGATTGCCCGGTCGGTCGAGGATGCCGCTCTGATGTTCGGTGTGATGGCGGGCGGGCGAGTGCGGCTCGCGGAGGTTCTCCGGGCGGTCGATCGAGCGCCCAGCAAGCCGCGCATCGGCGTCTCGGAGTTCCTGCTGCGGGATCTCGATGGTGAAGTCGCGCGGGCTATCGAGGCTTCGCTCCGGGAACTCGAAAAGCTCGGCGCCCGTCTCGTCGCCGTCGACATTCCGGAGCTCGAACCGGCGCTCGAAGCCTCTCGGGTCATCGTGCTTGCCGAGGCAATCAGCTATCACGATGCGATGATCCGGAAGAACCCCAAAGGCTACGGACCTAACCTTCTCGCGCGCCTGAAAGGTGGTTATCGGATCAGCGGCCTCCAGCTCGTTCAAGCCGAAGCTGTCCGACTCGAACTGATCTCGGCGTACCACAGTGCGTTTCAGGAGGTCGATGCCATGATTGGTGCCGTGCTGCCGGTCGAGGCACCGCGTCTTTCTAATGCAACATTGAAGCTTGGACGCTCACGAGTTCCGTTGGCGGAAGGCTTCTGCCGCTACAACGCACCACAGAATCTGACAGGGGTTCCCGCTCTGGCGCTGCCCTGCGGCATGACACGAGCCGGGTTGCCGATCGGCTTGCAGCTCATCGGCGGCTGGGGCCGAGATGCGACGGTGCTTGGCATCGGCGCGGCGTACCAGCGAGTCACAGATTGGCACACGGCCTGGCCGGCCCTGGCAGGCGTCCAGGCCAGGTAATCAATTTGTATACAATGAGTTATCCCATCCGGGATCTTCCCGGCCTTGCCTTCGAGTGTTAGCTTAAGTCGTCAAGCGGGTGGTCCGACGGGACCAGCAGCCCGCGGACGTTGGCTCTCACACGTCTAAAACCGACAATTGAGTTTTCGGCTTCGAAACGCGGAGCCGTTAGGAATCGCGACTCTGGTAGTCGGGATTCCAGAACCCGCATGGACAGGCTTGCGCCGCAAGGCGTACTGACCTCGTGTGGCGGCTTGTCGTCACCGGCGGGGGGTGGGTCACCTTCAGCACAAGGGATTGGACAAATGAGGGGAAAACTACGTTGGGTCGGAGCGTTGATCGCTCTGGCGGCGGTCGCACCGCCACTCGTCGGTCAACAGAATTCGGGGACGGTTACCGGAACTGTGACTGACCAGGCGACGGGGCAGCCACTGTCCGACGCGCGGATTAGCGTTGCCGGGTCGGTTCTTCAGACCACCTCGGACCCGCGCGGCAACTATCGCCTGGTCAATGTGCCCGTCGGCCAGGTCACCCTGACGGTCCGCCGGATCGGCTACCGGGGCGGCGAACAGACGGTCACCCTGACGGCCGGTGGCACCGCCACCGCAAACTTCACGCTGAGCGCCTCGGTCGTCACGCTCGATGAAGTGATCGTCTCGGGCACGGCCGGCGACGCCCGGCGGAGCGCCCAGGCGGCATCGGTGGCCGAGATCTCGGTCGGAGACATCGCCCGCACGGCGCCGATCCGGACCTTCGCTGAAATCCTGCAGTCGCGTGTTCCAGGGGTGCAGGTCAGCTCGGGCTCGGGTACGTCCGGTGCGGCTTCCCAGATCCGGATCCGCGGCTCGGCCTCGCTTTCGCTTTCCAACGAGCCGCTGATCGTGATCGACGGAATCCTGGTTGCGAACACCAACCCGTCTCAGTACGGATCGGGTGGACAGGCGAGTTCACGCTTGAGCGCAATGGATCCGAAGGAGATCGAATCGATCGAAGTCGTGAAGGGTCCCGCCGCAACAGCTTTGTACGGCGCGGACGCGGCTGCCGGGGTCGTTCAGATCATCACCAGGCGGGGCCGGATCGGCACCAACCGGTTCACCCAGGATGTGGGCTTCGAGTACCATTCGATCGACGCCAACTTTACCCCGCCGAGCAATTACGCTCTCTGCACCACGGCCACCGCCGCACCTACGAGCGCCAATCCGCTCTGCCGAGGTCAGGCGGTCGGTACCCTCGTCAGCGACAATCCGCTGGTGCGGACCGGTGCGCTCCGGACCGGCGACACCAAGGGCGTTTCGTGGAGCGGCTCGGGCGGCAACGGCACCAATTTCGGGTACTTCCTGCACGCTGGCTATGAGACAGAGCGAGGCACCACGCTCAGTAACAAGTTCGATCGTCGGAGCGGGCGCGCGAACCTCAACTGGACGCCCTCGTCCAAGCTGACCCTCAATGCCAGCTTTGGTCTCAACCGCGCCAACATCGACATGCCGCAGAACGACAACAACGTCTACGGCTGGCTGGGCGGTAGCTTGCTGGGCACGCCGCTGACTCGCAACGATGTGGCCGGCCCCAACGGCAGCGAAGACGGATGGTTCGGCTTTGCTCGTCAGGTAGCTGCGATTGCTGCGATCGAGAACCAGCTGCAGACCCACCGATCGATCGCGTCGTTCCAGGCCAATTTCGTACCGACCTCCTGGTGGAGCAACCGGTTTACGGTCGGGGCGGACTGGATCAAGGACGATATCCGCAGCTTCTTCCCCAAGAATTCGCTTGGCTCGTATCAGGGCACGGCCAACACCGGAGCGATCGATGAGGGTCGAACCGGCGAAGAACGGTACACCGTTGATTACCTGAGTGATATTCGCCTCAACACCGGCGCGAGCCTGGCCCACAACCTGTCGGTCGGTATGCAGATGACCGATCGGCGTTTCGACCAGATTACCGGCAGCGGCCTGGGCCTCACCATCAACAGCAACAATACGGTCGGTTCCGCCTCGAGTCGATCGGCCGGTCAGAACTACACTCGGACCAAGTCGATCGGTTTCTTCGGTCAGTGGCAGACCACGTTGAACGACCGCCTGACCGTCAGCGTCGGCGGCCGGGCCGACGCCAACTCCTCATTCGGCAATACCTCTGAGTGGTTCTTCCTGCCGAAGGCGGGCGTGTCGTATGTGATTTCGCAGGAGCCCTGGTGGAACATGGGGTTGATCAACACCCTGCGGCTCCGCGCAGCCTACGGTGTGTCGGGTCGCTCGCCGACACCGGGCGCCTCGCTGACCACGCTCGCTCCGTCGCCGTTCATCCTGGGTACTGCCGTTCAGCCGGGTGCCGTGCTGCAGAACCCCGGAAACGACAGCCTCAAGGCCGAGCGGGTCGAGGAGTACGAGTTCGGATTTGACGCCGGGTTCCTCAACGACCGGGTCGGGCTCGAGATGACGTACTACGTCAAGACGTCGAACGACCTGCTCCTGACCCGTCCGTTGCCAGGATCGCTGGGCTTCACCCAGAACCCGTTCGTCAACATCGGTGCGTTGCAGAACAAGGGCCTCGAGGTGGCGTTCACGGCTCAGCCGATCTCGACATCCAACCTGAGCTGGGACTTCCGGTTCGGCTTCTCGACGCTCGACAGCAAGATCACCGACATGGGCGGGGTAGCGCCATTCGGGACGCTCAACCGGTTCATGGAAGGTGAGCAGCCCGGTGTATTCGTCGGGCACCGGATCCGCAACATCAATGAGCAGACCGGTGTGGTCACGGTCTCGGACGATTGGGAGGTCATCGGGAACCTGAACCCGGCGTACGAGGGCAACCTCTCGACCAATCTGACGCTGTTCCGCAACCTGCGGTTCTACGCCTCGCTCGACGGCAAGGGCGATTTCTACATCTACAACAACACCAACTTCTTCCGCGAGACGCAGTTGATCCGCAGCGACAACCGGCTCGACCCGAACAAGCTGCCGCGGCTCGAGCGGCTCCGCCGCTACGGCAACGATGCCGCCGGTCAGCCGGCCTTCGTCCGTGAAGGGGTCAAGCCCGGGTTCCCGGCAACCGCCACCGTCAATGAAGTGCGTGACGGCTTCGTCGAGAAGGGCGATTTCGTCAAGCTGCGTGAAGTGTCGGTGACATACACCCTGCCGACCAGCCTGGCGTCAGCCCTGCGGGCATCGGGTGCCAGCATCACCGTGGCTGGACAGAACCTGAAGACCTGGACCGACTACAGCGGATTCGACCCCGAGGTGATTTCCAACATCATCGCGACGGGCCTCAACGCTTTCACGCGAACCGACTTCCTGACGCTGCCGCAGCCGCGTCGTGTCGTGGTTCGTGTCAACATGCAGTTTTAACGGGGAGATGATCTCGATATGACTCGCTTTAAATCGATCTCCCGCACGCTCGCCCTTGCCGCGCTTGGCTTCGGCTTGGGCGGGTGCAACGAGTGGCTTCAGGTGCTCAACCCCACGGTCATCGACGTCAAGTCGACCGACCCGGTGGAAGATGCGCCGATCCTGGCCGGATCGGCCCAGCAGTCCTTTAATTCTTCCTTCGGCTGGCTCGTCATGTATTCCGGCTGGTTCACTGGCGAATCCGACGTGTCGGAGACATTCCCGACGCGGAATGAGTTCGGACGCCGTGCCGTCGACCCGAACAACACGAGCCACCGCGATGACGTCTGGTTCCCGCTCCATCAGGGAATCTCTCAGGCCTACCTCGTGCTCGGCCTCACCTTGCCGAACGCCGGGTCGAACATCGCGTACATTCGGTCGCACCATACGCTGGGATGGAGCTTCCTCCACTTGGCGGAACAGTTCTGCAGCGCCGTTGTCGTTAGCGGGTCCGAGCT
Source organism: Gemmatimonadales bacterium (assembly GCA_019637315.1). NCBI lineage: Bacteria > Pseudomonadati > Gemmatimonadota > Gemmatimonadia > Gemmatimonadales > Gemmatimonadales bacterium. Next base: position 213,665 of record JAHBVU010000001.1, on the reverse strand, counting down.
CTCGACTGCACAGCTGCTCGACTCGGCAGTCGTGCACTTCACGGCCGCAAACACGCAGGGCACCGCTTTGAACAACGCGGAAGGCCTGTCGATTGCCCGAGCCGCACTGGTGGGACGTGCACGTGCCCGCCTCCAAGCGGGCCAGAAGCCTGCGGCGCTCACAGATGCCAACGCCGTGCCTGCGGATTTCGTGTTCAACATTGCGAACTTCGACGATCTGGCACAGCGCAACCGCCTCGGCAATCGAATCTGGCAGTTCATCGCCGATCGAGGGTCGAACGCGGTGCCGCCGGCATACCGGGTTGATGACCCGCGGCTGCCCTGGCGCATCGCGCCGTCCAACCTGCTTCCACAGGACGCAGCGTACGCAACTCAGCGGGGCATCCCGTACGCGATTCAGAACAAGTACACGGGATTCGCATCGCCGTTCCGGTTGGCCTCCAAGCTCGAAGCCAATTACATCGCGGCTGAGGCTCAGGGCACGTCGGCCATGCTCACCCTGATCCAGGCCCGACGCGCCGCCAACGGCCAGCCGGCATACAGCGGTGATACCGGCGACGCGGCGGTTCTGGCGGAGTTCGAAGACCAGCGCGCCCTCGAGTTCTACCTCGAAGGCAAGCGACTCGGCGACTTCCGTCGGAACGGGGCGGCCGTCCGCAACGTCCCGGTTCCGGGCGCAACCTACTGGAAGCCGGGCTTTGCACCGGTCGGCAACCAGACCTGCTTCCCGATTCCGCAGACAGAGCGGGACAATAACCCGAACCTCGGACAGGTCTGAACGGGTTCGAGTTCGATCAGGGACAAAAAAGGCGGGGGAGTCGAAAGGCTCCCCCGCTTTTTTTCTTGACATGGCGACAACGATCATATAACGTATCATCCGGATATACGGATGACAGCCGTCTTTGATCGACTCGCCGCCTTATCAGACCCGATCCGGTGCCGTATTCTCCTGGCACTGGAACGGCAAGATCTTGTCGTCAATGAACTTAGAACGATACTGCAGCTGCCGCAGTCAACCGTCAGCCGGCATTTGAAGCTGCTGGCCGACGAGGGCTGGATTACCAGTCGGGCCGACGGAACGAGCAATTGGTACCGCCTGGCCGTGCCCAACTTGGACGACGGAGCTCGCCAGCTCTGGTCCGTGGTACGTGGCCAGCTGGCCGGCACTCCACCCGCCATCCGCGACGCCGCCCGCCTGGCCACGATCCTCGCCGACCGGCGGGTCCGAAGCCAAGCCTTCTTTTCGAGCAGCGCCGGCGACTGGGACCGGCTCCGGGCCGAGCTGTACGGCCCGAACGCCGAGTGGCTCTGTCTCGGCGGCCTGCTCGATCCAGGCTGGACTGTTGCGGACCTGGGGTGCGGCAGCGGCCAGCTGACCGCCGGGCTGGCGCCGCTGGTGCAACGGGTCGTCGCTATCGACGAGTCTGATGCGATGCTGCAGGTGGCTGCCGAGCGCTGTCGCGATCTCGCCAACGTCGACTGCCGACTCGGCACCCTGGAAGCGCTGCCACTCGAGTCCGAATCGGCCGATCTCGCGGTGATGTCGCTGGTGCTGCACCATCTGCCCGAGCCGGCTCGCGCTACCCGGGAAGCGTACCGCATCCTTCGCAGCTGCGGCAAACTGGTCGTGGTCGACATGATGCCGCACGAACAGGCGGCTTACCGCGACACCATGGGTCACCAATGGCTCGGCTTCGATGCCGAGCTGATCCGAAACTGGTTCCATGCAGCCGGGTTCGGCCATACGACCTACCGTTCACTACCACCAGACGCAACCACCAAAGGCCCGCTGCTCTTCGTGGCAACGGCCGAGAAGCTCATCGAGGGGAGAACATCGTGACGACCGCATCGCTGGATCTGCATCCGTTCGACGCTGCCAAGGCAGCGGGCCGCGAACCGTTCAAGGTGGCCGACCTCAGTCAGGCCGAGTTCGGCCGCAAGGAAATTCGCCTGGCTGAGCAGGAAATGCCCGGCCTGATGGCGATTCGCGAGGAGTATCGCGGCCAGAAGCCGCTGGCCGGCGCGCGGATCATGGGTTCGCTCCACATGACGATCCAGACGGCCGTGCTGATCGAGACCCTGACCGACCTCGGCGCGGACGTACGCTGGGTCTCCTGCAACATCTTCTCGACTCAGGATCACGCCGCAGCTGGCGTCGTCGTCGGGAAGGACGGGACGGTCGAGAACCCCCGCGGTACCCCGGTCTTTGCCTGGAAGGGCGAGACCCTGGAAGAGTACTGGTGGTGCACCGAGCGGGCCTTGATGTGGCCTGACGGTGCCGGCCCGAACCTGCTGCTCGACGACGGCGGTGACGCCACGCTCTTGATCCATAAGGGCGCCGAGTTCGAGAAGGCTGGCACTATCCCGGCCTTCGACGAGGCCGCCGATCCGGAGGAGTGGGGCGTCATCCTCGACCTCCTGCGCGCCGAGGCGGTGAAGAATCCCGGGCGCTGGAGCAAAGTTGCGGCGGACATCCGCGGCGTCTCGGAAGAGACCACGACCGGGGTGCATCGCCTCTATGAGATGATGAAGGCGGGCACGCTGCTCTTCCCGGCCATCAACGTCAACGACTCGGTCACCAAGTCCAAGTTCGACAACATCTACGGTTGCCGTCACTCGGTGCTCGACGGCCTCAACCGCGCCACCGACGTGATGCTCTCGGGCAAGCTCGCGGTGGTCTGCGGCTACGGCGAGGTCGGCAAGGGATGCGCCCAGGCGCTCCGCGGCCAGGGTGCCCGCGTGGTCATAACGGAGATCGATCCCATCTGTGCGCTACAGGCGGCCATGGAGGGTTATCAGATCGTCACGCTCGAGGACGTGCTCGGCACAGCCGACATCTTCATTACCGCGACGGGCAACTTCAACATCATCACCGCCGAGCACATGGCGGGCATGAAGGACAAGGCCATCGTCGGCAACATCGGCCACTTCGACAACGAAATCGATATGGCCGGGCTCAAGCGGATCAAGGGCATCAAGCGAATCAACATCAAGCCGCAGTACGACGAGTGGGTCTTCCCCGACGGCCACAGCGTCATGATCCTGGCCGAAGGGCGCCTGATGAACCTCGGTTGCGCCACCGGGCATCCGAGCTTCGTGATGTCGGCCAGCTTTACCAATCAGGTCATGGCGCAGATCGAGCTACACCAGCACGCCGCCAAGTATGAGAAGAAAGTGTACGTGCTGCCGAAGAAGCTCGACGAGAAGGTGGCGCGGCTGCATCTCGACAAGCTGGGTGTCCGACTGACAACGCTCTCTGCCGAGCAGGCCAAGTACATCGGCGTCGATGTGGCGGGGCCGTACAAGCCGGATCACTATCGCTACTGATCGCACCGCGGATGCTGGAGCTGTAGCTGGCCTCTCACGTCGTGCATGATTTCATTAACCGCATCAGCTCGGTCGGAGTCACTGAACGGCTCTGACCGAGCTGCTCGGTTCCACGACGACCGATCCCATCCATCGCGTCACACCAGGGAGCGAGCATGCGCAGGGGTGTCGTCCGCCTGCGGGTCTGAGTCACAAATGTGTTACCGCCGAAGGAAAGGACGGAAGCGATGCATCTCAATGTGCTCGACGCCGTCCTGGTCGTATCGCACGCCGATCAGGTAGTCGCGACCCGCTCGCAGAACGTGGAGACGACGGTCTGTGGCGGCCAAGCCGATCGGGGTTCCGTGCTCATTGACCACAACCCAGGTCGCGATCGAGCTGCGGAAATTATCGAACGTGCGCACCCAGAGGTTGCCATCGTCGTCGCCGACGACCCGGTCGATCCGGGGGAACTGCCTTCGAGGTCGGACTTCCTTGAGGACCTGCCGCGCAATCTTTCGAGAACTGGCGGTTGGCTCCCCATCGAGATGACGTTCGAGCGCGAGCTGCCAGTCGGCGTTTGTGACGCGTCGTGTGAGGCCTTGGTTCGGGACTACGAAGTTTCTGAGGCGTACTGCTGTGGTATCGAACACGGAGCAGCGAGCGGTCAGCGTTTCGCACACATAGAGCCGACCCGCAGCCGCTGCTGAACCCGCATCTTCGCCAAGGGGAACCGTCGAGCCGGCGCGCACCCGATTACCGATGTAACGCTCCTGTGCGCCGACCAGGGATGTATCGATGGCCGGTCCGTCGATTCGAACCACCGACACCGGCGCCCGAATGTACTCGCCGCGCTTGACCGGATCCCGGAGACGGTCGAAGATCATCACCATCCGACCACCGCTCCCTGCGCACCACAGCATCCGGTCGAAATTCGCCCCGACCGGAAGGGCATCCGATTGGAGAGGCCTTCCCTCAGGGGAGAAATAGCTCAGCCGTGCGTGCACTCCGTCGTGGACCGCGAGGTTTCCATTGGCACATCTGCCAAGCCAGCGCTGCTGCCTGAACTCGCCCGGCCCGTCACCCAACCGACCGACCGATTGCTGGAGCCGCCCCGTCGAATCGAAGAATACGATTCGGTTGTTGCCCGCATCGCCCACCGCGATGCCACCGCCTGCCTGCATTACCGCGCCGGAAACGCCGTTGAACAGCGTGTGCTCTGGCCCAGCAACCGACCCGACGCTGAATCGTGGTGGCGCAGTCAGGACCAGAGTAGGGAGGGATTCACCACCCGGTACGACCGGCCACCGAAAATCCTCGCGGGGCCGCTGCTGTGCCCAGAGCGGAGCAGACGCGAGAGTGGTGGCACACCAGATCACCCCAACTCGGCACCAGGGCATGCTTAGCACGACGCCGATCAACCGGACGACGAGCAGTTTCTGTCTTCATACTCAAAACCGATGTAGTTGGTGCATGTGAGCATGTGATGCATGGCACAACTGCAGAGACCGCTGCAGCTGCTGTTCGTGCATCCATCACAGGATCTCCCGGTGGAGGCTGAGGCCGTCTTCGACGTGTCGAACACGAAACCACCCAACAGGAGAACAGAGGCCAGAACCAGTACACGACTCAACATGGACTCCTCCGCACCGATCGTAGGGTTGGATTGCGAAGCTAGTAGATGAATGGCTCCATGAATTCGCAGGTGGTATCGGCTTGCTTGAGTTTGCTAACCCATGTTAGCCCCCCCGCGCGCGCTTGCGCAAGAGGCGGCGAGCAGGGGCCTATTGACGGTCAGGACACCGCAGCGGACATAGCAGACACGGTCGACATCCCGCCCATCCCGCCGTTACGGGGGCTAACCTACTGGACTTGGACTGACCCAACCATGCCAACCGTGTAGCTCGACGAATGGATTACACAGCGATACCGGAACGTCCCGGCAGCTCCGAAGTTCCGAGTACTGCTGCCGCTGCTCCGGACCCCGACGTTCCCGATCCCGTCCTCGAAGGTCAGGTCATGCTCCCCGCTCTGCCAAAGCCAGGTCACGGTACTGCCCGGCGTGGTAGTCAGCTGCGCGGGCGTGAACTGATTCGAGGTGACCAGCACCGTGTTCGGCTCCGACGGGGCACTCGGCCCCGAATCGCCGCACGCCGCCAGCGCCAGCACGGCAAGGACCCCCACTGACACGGATCTGTTCATCGAGCACTCCCCCTCTGCGCGATTCTGGTGACTTTGGCGCCGCTCGGTACAGGGACGACATCACGTCCGGCGGATGCCCTTACGTGAACCAGCAACACGCTGTCTGGCAACCTTCGGACCACGCAGGGCCAGGACGAGGTTAGTGGCCGAGGCACAGCCTCCAGGGCCGGCTGGGTGCCCGTTATCATTACCAGTCCTGCAGGTGGGCGTCTCGCTGCATCAGAGGTAGCCGATCGATGACCCTGATCGCAGGCCGTCGGACGGAAAACGGTCGGTGGCTTTCGCTCGACATCGTGCGCGGCGCCACCGTCGCGGGCATGCTGCTGGTCAACAATCCCGGCACCTGGGCGGCGATTTACCCGCCGCTGCGCCACGCGGTCTGGCACGGCTGGACCCCGACCGACCTCGTCTTTCCCTTCTTCCTCTTCATCGTCGGCATTACCACCGAACTCTCGCTCGGTCGGCGCGCGTCGACCGGCGCGACCGACGGCGCCATCCGGCGACAGGTGCTGCGGCGCAGCGCTCTGATCGTGCTGATCGGTCTGGGCCTGGCGGCGTTTCCCTTCTTTCCCCTGGAACGCTTCGAGACGCTGCGAGTTCCCGGGGTGCTGCAGCGCATCGGGATCTGCTACGCAGCGGCTGCGCTGCTCGCATGGCGCCGCCCAGATCGCAGCGTAGCCCTGACGGCGGTGGCCCTCCTGCTTGGCTACTGGGCGGCCATGACCCTGGTGCCGGTACCCGGGGTCGGACCGCCAACCCTCGACCCGCCCGAGGCAACCCTTGCCGCCTGGCTCGACCGGGCCCTGCTCGACGGGCACCTCTGGTCGCAGTCCCGCACCTGGGATCCGGAAGGCATCCTCTCGACCTTCCCGGCCATCGGTACCACCCTGCTCGGCGTGCTGACCGGCCGCTGGATGCAGCGCGAGCTGCCGCTGGCCGAGCGGCTCAACGGGCTGTTTGCGGGCGGGGCCATCGCGGCCGGCGGCGGGGCTGTCTGGGGCTGGGTCTTCCCGATCAACAAGAGCCTCTGGACCAGTTCCTACGTCCTTCTGTCGGCCGGGCTGGCAGCGCTGACCCTCGCCACCGTCAGCTGGGTCGTCGATGTCTGCGGCCAGCAGCGCTGGGCCCGGCCGCTGGTGACCTACGGCCTCAATCCAATGGTGGCGTTTGCCGGATCCGGGCTGATGGCCAAGCTGATGGGCGGGCTGATTCGTGTCCCATTGCACGGCGAGTCGGTCCCGCTTCAACGAGCGATCTACCAGACTACATTCGAGGCATGGCTTCCTCCCCATGCGGCGTCACTCGCCTACGCGCTCAGCTTCGTCCTGGTCTGGTACCTGATCCTGCTCGGCATGGAGCGCCGAGGCTGGATTCTCAAGATCTGACGGCCGGCAGGGAAGGAACCTGACATGACCAAGGACGCGAAGCCGGCGCCGTCCGGCGTTGGCGGCTGGCTCCTGAGCTGGGCCAAGACCATCGTGATTGCGCTGACCGTCTGGTTCGTGGTCAGTTCATTCCTGTTCAAGGCCTTCCGGATCACCTCGTCGAGCATGGAGAACACGCTCCTCGTTGGCGATGTTCTCTTCGTCAACAAGCTGCTCTACGGACCCAGGATTCCGCTGACCCGTGCCCGGCTGCCCGCCATGCGGAAGCCCAAGCTGGGCAGTATCGTGGTCTTCGAGTCGGTCGAAACCCCGGACCTCACTGTCGTCAAACGCGTCGTCGGCATGGCCGGCGACACGCTGGCCATGCAGAATGGAGTCCTGACCCGAAATGGCACGACCATCGAGGAGCCGTGGGTTCCCGCGGGCCCTCGTCTGATGCCGTCGGATCCGGCGGGAGACGCGCAGATCCGGCGCTGGCAGGTGCGCTATCTGGCCGGCGGAGACACGGCTGCCTACAACCCCACACCCAACGACTGGGGCCCGATCGTGGTGCCGGCGGAGACCTACTTCGTGATGGGAGACAACCGGAGCGAGTCGTACGATGGACGCTACTGGGGTTTCCTGCCGCAAGCGAACGTCGAGGGTTCACCGATCATCGTGTATTACAGCTACAATCCCGACACCTACAAGCCGCTACCGATCATTTCCAACGTGCGGTGGGGCCGGATCTTCACGATCCCTCGCTGAGCCGACGACGATGGGCCAGTCCCCGCGCTAGGCGGGCGTGGCGATCCTCGAGCTGCCGCCCGAAGCAGCAGGGCGGTCCGCCAGCACGCGCTCATTTGACGGGCAGCGCGTCCTCAGTGACCAGCTGCCAGTACGAAACCCGTTCCGGCTGCATAGTCCGCTCCCGAAAACTCGCCGCGGTCTGCAGCAACTGCACACTGGCGTAGCCGGGACGGGCCTGCGGGTGCGACTGCCCCATCACGCCGCCAAAGTAGCTCCGCGCAATCAGGCCCTTGGGATCCCACGGCAGGGCCCGAACGTTGTCGACGTACCGCCGGAACGTCTGCTGGCGGAACAGGTAGTACTCGACATTCGAGGTATAGAACAGCGACATCGTCAGACCGCGACTGTCGAGCAACTTGCCGATCTCGCGGAAGGCATGGGTACCCCCGAAGTCGCCGACGATCGGCAGCACCAGCCCGCGGCGCTGCAAGGTCTGTACGAATCGGAAGTCGTCCTCACGCGCGAGGTAACTCGCCTCCCGTCCGGCCAGATCCTTCTCGAGGTAGAGCTGACGGATGGTCGGGTAGTACGAGCGAGGGCCACGCCCATAGGTCGCAAACCGAAGCTCCAGCCCAGAGCGGACGAATTCGTCATGAAAGCGACGCAGGGTGGTCACGTCGACCGCAGCAAGCGGCACACCATAGCCACGAATCCGTTCGAGCAACGCCGCGTGGGTCCGGCGATGCCGCGCCGTGTCGGCCGGCAGCTTGCCGACGGCATCGAGTAACTCGGTCAGCGAACGCGCATTCCAGGCATTGAGATCGGGCGGCGGAGTCCGCCCGAACAGGAGACAGAGAAAATCCAGCCGATTGCGCGACGTCTCGAACAACGCTTTGTACAGCAGATGGAGAAGCTGGTTGTCACGCCGCAGATCGACGATGAACGCAATCGACGGGCGCACCGCGGCAATGTAAGAGTAGTTCTGATCCGGACCGACGCCGATATAGGCGCCGCCCTTGGGCGCCTCGCTCCGCAGCACACCGGCGATGTGCAGGTAGGAAGACTCGTTCGAGATCAGGTTGTCGGTATCGAAGTACCCACCCGACTCGGATATCTCCGCAATCGTCCGGGCAAACGGAATCGAGTCACGCGCAGGTACGGCGGGCCGCGGGGCTGCGATCTGCAGCGCCAGGAGCAAAACCAGCATGCCTCATGCTAACCTCGCGGCCCCGCTCCGACCAGAGTCAGGAGAGAACCCGCTTTTTCGCCCGGATTTCACACCCTCTTCATGATGACCGGCCTAAGATCGACGCGGACTCCGGAGCGAGGTGACGATGGCACGAGCATGGGTATTTGGCCTGGGAGCGCTGCTGGCGGCGGGATGTGCGGGGCCCGGAATGCCGATCCCGGTTCAGGGATCGGTCGAGCCGCTGGTTGGGCATTGGGTCGGTGAGTATCGCAGCCCCGACACCGGTCGCGACGGCTCCATCATGTTTACCCTGTCGGCCGGCGCCGACACCGCCTGGGGCGACGTGGTCATGATGCCAGCGGATTACGATCGGGGTCCGCAACTGACTCCGAATACTCGGATCGATCGACCCGGCCCACGAGTGCTTCGCGTCAGCTTCGTACGATGTGAGGGCAACGAGATTACGGGCTGGATCGATCCTTATCCTGATCCGGACACTGGTGAGGAGGTCCGAACGGCGTTCGACGGCATTATTCAGGGCAACGAGCTGCGGGGGACCTTTACGTCGTACCTGGTCCACTCGGGACGGCGGGCGGCAGGCACCTGGTCGGTCCGTCGGAAGTAGCGGCGCTACTCCTCGCGCATCGCGACGGTGGCATCGATTCTGGTTGCGCGCCGAGCCGGAAGCAATGTTGCGGCAGCGGCCACGAGCAGCAGCAGCAGGGTGACCCCGACCAGCGTGATCGGATCGGTCGGGCTCACCCCTCGAAGCTGCCCTGCGAGCAACCGGGTCAGCCCGATCGACGCGATCATCCCCACTCCGATCCCCACGACGACGGGGCCGAGTCCCTGGCGCAGCACCAGTCGCCTGATGTCGGTGGCGGAGGCGCCGAGCGCCATCCGGACACCCAGCTCCCGAGTTCGACGATTGACGAAGAATGCGATTACGCTGTAGATCCCACCGATCGCAAGTCCCAGCCCGAGCACGCCGAGTATGCTGAGCAACCGAGTATTGAATCGGGCCTCGGCGCCGGTACGGGCCAGTCGCTCGCTCATCGTGGCAATCTGAAAGACAGGGAGTGCCGGGTCGACCGCCGCAACGGCGCTGCGCACCGAGGCGCCCAGGGCAGAGGGGGCCTGCTGGCCGCGCACCACGAACGTCATGGTTCGCCCCAGCCACTCCCAGGCCGTGGCAGGGGTTTGGGTGATGGGCAGGTAGTACTCCAGCTCGCCCCGTTCGGCCGGACCATTGGTGCGAACGTCACCGGCAACACCAATGACCTCCTTCCACATCGGCCCGCCGTCGGGGCCGGCTTCACAACAGGTCACGCGCTTCCCGATCGGATCCTGATCGGGCCACGCCTCCCGCGCGAACCCTTCGCTCACGATCATTACCCGGGCGGTCCCGGTCCGGTCGTCGTCGGTAAAGGCGCGCCCGGAACGGAGCGGGATCCGCATCACATCGAAGTAGCTTGGCGTCACCAGCCGGAGGCGCGCCATGATGGCGCTCCGCCCTTCGATCGGACGCCCTTCGGGTATCAGGCCGTTGGTGTTGCCGCCCGGGCCCATCGGTACCTGCGAAACCAGCGCGGCGGCTGCGATGCCCGGCGCCTGGGCCAGTTCCTCCCCGATTCTGGTGTAGGTCTGGGTAACACGCTCCCAACTCTCATAGCCGACGCGCGGCAGACTGATTCGCCCCGACAGTACCGGCCCAGCGTCGAAGCCCGGATCGACCCGACTGAGATGAATGGCCGTGCGAATCAGAAGCCCCGCACCGACCAGGAGCACCAGGGCCAGGCCGACTTCGGTAGCTACCAGGCCGCGTCGGAGCCATTCACCGCCGGCGGCGACCGCACGGGACCCGTCGCGCAGCGCGGCTGCAATGCCCTGCGCCGCAACCCGCGCAGCCGGCAGTACCCCAAACACGAGCACGCTGCCGAATGCCACCGCCATGGCGAAGGAGGCGGTCGCAAGGTCGAGGCCTGCCTGGTTCAGCCGGGCCAGGTTCGGAGGCGCGCCGGCCAGGATCAGCTTGATGCCGAGGTGCGCCACGCCAAGGCCGAGCAGCCCGGCAAGCGCCGCCAGCACGAGATTCTCGGTCACGAGTTGGCGGACGATCCGTCCGCGCCCGGCACCGAGCGCGGCACGAACCGCCAGCTCCCGGGCTCGGCCAACCCCGCGCGCCAGCAGCAGATTGGCCACGTTGACGCAGCCGATCAGCAGCACCAGGCCCACGGCGCCGAACAGCACCCAGATTCGATCGGCCACCGCGTTGTTCAGCACGGCCCGCATCAGCGGCTCGACGTGAATCTCGAGGGACGAGTTGAAGTCGGGGTACTGTTCCCGAAGCCGCGCGACTGTCGGCGCCATGGCGGCGAGGGTTCCCTCCGCGGTGGCGCCCGGTCTGAGCCGCCCGTAGACGTGGAACAGGTAGCTGCCGTCATAGTCGGCCGCCTGCTGCTGGGTGAATCCGGCCGGGGTCCAGAGTTCGTCCCAGTTCTCGAAGAAGTCGAAGCGCGCTGGCATCACGCCAAGCACGGTGTGCGGCACGGCATTGAGGAGCACGCTCTGACCGACCACGGCAGGGTCCGCCCCAAAACGCCGGGTCCAGAGTCGGTGGCTAAGCACCACGACCGAGCCTGCTCCGGGCTCGTCCTCCGCGGCTGTAAAGACCCGTCCCAGTGCGGGCGCAACCCCGAGTACGGTAAAGAACGATGAAGTAACCCGAGCGCCGCGCAAGGACTCGGGTTGCTCACCGGATCCGAGAATGGACGGGCTGGAGTAGCCGGCGGTATAGGACGAGAGCGTGTTCTGCCCAGCCAGCAGGTCGTGATAGTTGCCGACCGAGAGCGTGCCCCCGGGACGCCCCTCCCAGGTCCGGGAGATCCATACCACCCGATCAGGCTCCGGAATCGGGAGGGGCCGGAGCACAACGGAATAGAGCACGCTGAAGATGGCTGTGGTGGCGCCGACACCCACCGCCAGCGTCAGGGCCGCCGCCGCGGTGAAGCCAGGCTGTTTGCGCAGCGATCGAATCGCCTGCCGGATATCCTGAACGAGACCGTCCCACCATTCGGTACGCTGCATCGAATCATCCCGTGCCTTGCCCAGGCGAGTCAGGCGCCGCCGTAACTCGGCCGGATCGCCGAGGCGGCGCAGCGCCTCCTGTCGAGCTTCTGGTTCCGACATCCCGCGGTCCATCAGGTCGCGGACGCGCATGGCGAGGTGAAAGGCCATCTCGTCTTCGACCTCGTCCTCCACCGGAGGCCGCCACCCGAGCGACCGCAGCCGGCGCCCGAACTGAAACCGGGCCATGATCGGCCTCAGGCCGATTCCGGAGGGCCAAGCACCTTGGCAACCGCCGAGCTGAAGGCCCGCCACGCCGCCGCATCGGCCCGGAGCCGGGCGCGTCCACCGGGAGTCAGGGCGTAGAACTTGGCCTTCCGACCGAGCTCCGAGGTGCCCCACTCCGCCTCGATCCAACCCTTCCGCTCCATCCGATAGAGCGCGGGGTAGAGCGACCCCTCCTCGATCACCAGCGCCTGACCGGTCCGCTCCTCGAGCCACTGGGCAATGCCGTAGCCGTGACGCGGTCCCCAGGACAGGGTTTTGAGAACGAGAACCTCGAGGGTTCCCTGCAGGTACTCGGTGGGCGAAGCGGCGGGCATGCGACCTGTTACCTAGACGGACATAGTATATGCCCGTTGAGCGGCGGCGCGCAATTGCGACTGACTCCGGCGCTCGGAGTCGTCTAGGGTGTTAGACACGAGCGGCCGCCCAGAAGCTGCATCCTGCGGCACCGAACCCCGAGAAGCAGCGAGGCCGGCACCGCGCGTTGCGATGCCGGCCCTCGGACTCGATCGAAGCGACCGATCAGTCTTTGGCGCGGTCCAGATACTCGCCGGACTCGGGATTGACCCGGATCCGCTCGCCGATCTGAATGAACTCGGGCACGTTGACCGTGGTGCCGTTGTTGAGCACGGCAGGCTTACTCGAGGCGTTCTTGGTTGCCGTCTTCATGACCGGAGCCGTTTCCACGACTTCGAACACGAGGGAGTTCGGCAGCTGCACCCCGATCGGGCGGCCTTCGTAAAACTCGGCGATGATCCGCATCCCGTCGGTCATCCACTTGGCACTGTCGCCGAGATCGTCTTCTTCGACTTCCAGCTGGTCGAAGGTTTCGGCGTTCATGAAGTGATAGGTCGAGCCGCTCTTGTAGAGGAAATCGAGTTCCTGGGTCGAGAGCTGGGCCAGCTCGAGGCTGTCAGTGGCGCGGAAGCGATGCTCGAACTGGACTCCGGTTTTGATACGGCGCAACTTGGCCTGTACCAACGCGCGAAGGTTGCCCGGCGTGTGGTGGTGAAAGTCGAGAACCCGACAGGGCTCGCCGTTGTGCATGATTGCCATGCCGCGCCGCATGCTGCTTGCCACAATTGCCATGACCCGAACCGCCTGATGAGCGTAACGATACCCCGCATCCGCAGGGTCCCAAATGGTACAGCCCTCAAATATATCCCTTCCATTGAGGTTGACCAACCAGGGGCTCTGGGTCTAACAGACCGGTACCACCCCAACCCGGCAGCTTTTCGGGAGCCTCGGATCTCGTCGACACCGCCGTAGCTGGCCGCACGAGCGAACCACTAATTCTTTGCGATGCAACAGATTAGACCAGCCACTACTCGGCCCGGAGCGCGGTGAGCGGCTCGACCCCGGCTGCTCGCCGGGAGGGCAGGATGGCGCCGGCCAGGCAGGCTAGGAGCACTGCGGCGGCCCCACCCAGGTAGGCCAGGGGCTCCAACACCTCGATGCCTTCCACGTGGGAGGCAGTGAATCGGGCAATTGCCACGGCAACCAGCACCCCGAGCGTCACACCAACCGCACCGAGGGTAACGCTCTCAGCGACGATCAACCCTACCACGTCTCGCCGGCTGGCACCGAGGGCAGCGCGAACGCCGAGCTCCCGGGTCCGGACCGCGACGGTAAACGCCAGCACCCCGTAGACTCCGCTCAGGGTCAGCGCCAGCGCCACCAGGCCGATCATCGCCCCGACCCAGTAGGCGGCACGGAGCGGCCAAAGCGACACAGCAACCGACTCTTCCAGCCCGTGGACCCACGCCGGTGCCGCCTGGTCGATGGCGGCAAGCGTCCTCTCCCAGGCCGTCGCGGCGGGACCGGCCGGCCCATCGACCTTGATCAGGAGTCGCCCGGCGCGTTCGAGATCGAGCGGTCGGTAGATTGCCGCCTGGCCGGGGGGGTCCCCGATCCAACCGGTGACGGCATCACGCACGACGCCGATGACCCGCAGTTCCGGCTGCCCGGCACCGCCAGCCCCATCACCGTCGCGGCCAACGATCCGGAGCGTTCGATCGAGCACATTGCTGGTACCCCAGAGAGCGCGCGCAGCCGACTCGTTGACGATCACCACCGGAAACGTCGTTCCGGGACTCGTCGTCGAGAAACGTGCGACCCGCCAGGATCCGATGCGACAGCACCTCGAAGAACCCGCCGGACACGCGGGCCGCACCCGCCGCGACGATCGCTTGATCGGATCCGGTCAGCCCGACGCGAAGGAACGACGATTCGAGCGGAACCCGATCGGTTGCTGCCATGGCGCGAACGGCGGGGTCGTCGCGAAGCCGCAGCAGTCCAGCCGCTCGGAACCGATCATCGAGATCGATCACGACAACCCCCGACGGATCGATGCCGATGTCGCGCGCCGGAATCCGCTGGGTGGCGCCGAGCAGAACCCCGGTGACGACCAGCAGCAGGGTCGCAATCGCAATCTGCGCAACAAGCAATCCCTGGCGAAGGCGCGAGGGTCGTCCGCCCGAGGACGAAACCATCCCGACCGGGGAGCGCACCGCACCGGGACGGGTAGCCTGCAGCGCGGGAATCAGTCCGAAGCCGAGTGCACAGAGCACCGCACTGACGGCGGCAAAGAGGAGAACCCGGTAATCGGGATCGACGGGCGCGAGTTCGATGAATGATTTGAAGGCGTCGGGCACCGTCGCGGCAATGAACCAGGTCACCCCGGCCAGCACCAGGCGGGAAATCATGATTCCTGCGAGCGCAGCTGGCAGAGCCAGCAGCAGGCTCTCGGTCAACAGTTGCCGCACCACCCGGGCCCTCCCTGCACCAAGGGCGAGACGGACTCCGATCTCGTCGCGGCGGGCAATGCCACGTGCAATCATCGCGCTGGCAACATTGGCGCAAGCCGCCAGCAGGACGAGCCCGAATGCCAGGAACACCGGCACGACCGCGAGCAGCACCGATGGCGTCAGCGGCTGCGCCGTTTCCTTCGACACGACTGCCGCGGCAATGACCCGTTGCGGCTCGGGTCGCGACTCGGTGTCGCGCGCGAGCCAGTCGCTCAGCGCGGCGCGGCCCGTTTCGGCCGCGATACCGGGGCGGAAGCGCAGAATGACCTGCACCAGTTCAGCGTCGCCAACACCGAACGGCGCCAGACCCGGTTCGAGTCGCGCCACCATCGTGATCGGGATCCACAGGTCCGGCGAATTGTCGTCGATTCCGTCGAACCCGGCACGAGCCACGCCGACGATCTCCACCGGCTGGCCGCGCACCAGAACGGTGCGACCGATGATCCCGGGGTCCGCTCCGAATCGCTGACGCCAGGTGTCGTGGCTCAGCACCCCGACCGAAGTCCCGCCGGCTTCAGCGTCGGCCGGGCTCAACACGCGACCGAGTGCAGCCCCGACGCCCAGCATGCCGAAGTAGTTTCCCGTCGTCATCATGACACGCGTGGTCTGACCGTCGACTCGCGTGACCAGATAGCGATACCCCAACTGCTCCCGCGCCACGGTCTGCTGCGCAAGATCGAGGTATTGTTGCCAGCTGAAGCTGTAGCCTGCCTGATCCCGGGTGTGCCAGCGCACCTGATAGAGCGAAGCGGGGTCGGAGACCGGAAACGGCCGCAGCACGTAGGCGTTGAAGATGGTGAAAAAGGCGGTGTTGAGCCCGACCCCGAGCCCGATGGTCAGCACGACGGTGGCCACGAGCGCAGGCTCACGTCGGAAGCTTCGCAGGGCAAAAAGCAGGTCCTGGCGGAGTTCGTCGAGCCGCGGCCAGCCCCAGGTCGAACGGATCGACTCGCGGGCCAGCGTCAGGTTGCCAAGCGAACGGCGGGCCGCCGTGTGCGCTGCTGCGGGATCCAGGCCAGCATCGCGGTACCGTTCCGCCTCGCGTTCGACATGGTAGCTCCACTCCTCATCGAGCTCGGCCTCGTACCGACGCCGCGCGATGAGGGCGCCCAGCTTCCTCAGAAGGCCCATCACACCCAACCGCCTCTCGTCCGACCGGTTCGAACCGGCGACCTATTGCCACGCAATAGGGAGAGAATACCCCGTCGACCTATAGATTGACAATAGGAGCGAGGTCTTTTCCCGATATGTCGGTCCGACCGGAGCAGCAAATCCGGTCCCGTCCCTTGCCTATCTCGAGATTTGAGGGGAAACTTGAGGGGTGTCGACAGTCACCAAGGCGTGCCCCTCCTGCGCGCACCCGCTTCCGATCGACGCTGCTTTCTGCCTGATGTGCGGGGCTGCCACCCCGCAAGCGATCGACAAAGCCACCGGGGAAATTCGAGCCCTCACCGGCGATCGGATTACCTCGCCGGACAAGTCGCGCCTGCAGCGGGCACTCGGCAGCAACTATGACCTGGGCCGGCTGATTGGTCGAGGCGGGTTTGCCGAGGTCTACATCGTCCACGACCGTCGGCTCAAACGAGACCTGGCCCTCAAGGCCCTCCGCCCCGACCTGGTCATCTCGGACCAGCTGCTGCAGCGGTTCCGGCGCGAGGCCGAGACGGTGGCCGCCCTCCGGCACCCGCACATCGTGCCGATCTACGACGTCGGGGAAGCCGACGGCATCGCGTACCTGATGATGCCATACATCCAGGGCGAAAGCCTCCGGGGCCTGCTGGCGCGGGAAGGACCTCGCCCGGTTCGGGAGGCCTGCCGGATCCTGCTCGAAGCCGCCGATGCGCTCGATGCCGCCCACGATGCCGGCGTGGTCCATCGCGACATCAAGCCCGAGAACATCATGCTCGAGGGCAAGGGCCGCCGTGCCCAGCTGATGGACTTCGGCATTGCCAAGGCCATCGATACGAGCGACGGCACGCCAGGGCTCACCAGCACCGGCATGCTGGTGGGTACGCCGCACTACATGAGCCCCGAGCAAGCGGCGGGCGAACCGCACCTGGATCATCGGAGCGACCAGTACTCGCTCGCGGTGGTCGGCTATCAGATGATCACGGGATCCCTGCCGTTCGACGGCGATTCGACCCGTGCGGTTCTGTTTCAGCAGATGGTGGGCGTCCCGAAGAGTTTGCGGGACATGGTGCCCGACGTACCCGCAGCAGTGGCGTTCGCGATCGACCGGGCACTGTCCAAGGAACCCAAGGACCGCTTCCCTTCGATGGCCGCCTTTGCCGAGGCCATTGCCGGGCCGGATGCCTGGCCACTCGGCGCCAGCACGCTGGATTCGATTGCGTCGGCGCCTTCGGTCGAGCAGTCCCGGATCACGCCGGCTGCCCCAGCCGCTCCAACGCGGCGGCGTTGGATTCCGGTTGCGGGCGTCGCCGCCGTGGCCATCGTCGCGAGTGGGCTGGCATACTGGCAGTCGCAAAGCGCCGCTACTCTCGCGGCAGCGGACAGCACAGCCGCAGCCGACTCAGCGGCCGCGCTGCCGACCGCTGCTGCCGTCGACTCGACTGCTCCGCAGACGGTGAACGCGGCGGCGGGACCGCGGCCCGGAACCACGACAACATCCGACCGCCCTGCCGCAACCACCGCCGCCCCGGCGCCAGCAGCGCCGGCGCCGGTGACCTGCCAGTCGGCCTACACCGCTGAGCGGTGGTCCGATGCAGCGAAGGCTTGCGCCGCCGAGGCGGAGGGCGGCAACGCGGCGGCCAGCCGGCGGCTGGCGTCGATGTACACCCGCGGGGTCGGGGTGGCGCAGTCGGACTCGCTGGCTGCGGTCTGGTACCGCGCGGCCCTGGCCGCCGGCGATGCATCGTCGGCATTCCGGCTCGGGGTGATGTACGCCAACGGCGTCGGCGTGACGCAAAACGACCTCGAGGCCACCGCTTTGCTCCGCCGCGCCGCGGATGCCAACGTAGCCGAGGCCTGGCCTGTCCTGGCCGAGCGTTTCGAGCAGGGTCTCGGCACCCGGCGCAACGAGCAAGAGGCGTCGTTCTGGTACCGGCGATCGGCCGAGGCCGGAAATCGCGCCGCCCAGTTCAATCTCGGCCAGATGTATCTGCGCGGCCGCGGTGTGTCCCGCAGCGATCAGGACGCCGCGGTCTGGTTCAGCCGCGCGGCCGAGCAGGAGCACCCTGGCGCCGAGTACGAGCTGGGGATGATGTACATCCGCGGCCGGGGCGGCCTGGCCAGGGATGAGGCGGTGGGCGTCCAGTGGCTCGAGCGGGCTGCCCGCCATGGGCATCCGGAAGCGACCAAGGAGCTGGAAAAGCGCCAGCGCCCCTGAGCCTGGTTGTGGGTCGACGTGACCCACTACCCCGAGCCTGCTGTCCTTGACCCGTCGCGACCCGGGGCGTGAGATTCCCCGGGCTCATCATGGCTCAAGATCCGTCCGTCGCCACCCGCGCGTGTCCCACCTGTGACAGCCGGCTGCCCCTCGATGCCGCCTATTGCGCGCAATGCGGGTCGCCCACTCACACCCAGATCATTGGCGAGGACGGACCGCCCCGAACCGACGCCAGCTACGAATCCGCGCCCGAACGGCTGCAGCAGGCCCTGGGCCCCCAGTTCGACCTCGGCCGGCTGATCGGGCGGGGCGGCTACGCCGAGGTCTTTTCGGTCTACGACCGCAAGCTGCAGCGCGAACTCGCCATCAAGGTCCTGCGGCCCGATCTGATCGTGACGCCCTCGCTCCTGGCTCGGTTCCGCCGGGAAGCGCTCGCGGTCGCTGCGCTTCAGCATCCCGCCATCGTGCCGGTCTTCGACGTCGGCGAAAGCGACGGCGTCTGCTACATCCTGATGCCCCTGGTTCGGGGCGAGAGCCTGAAGGCCCTGCTGGTTCGGCAGGGACGCCTCTCGCTCGACGAGGTTCAGCGCATCGTGCTCGAAGCGGCCAATGCGCTGGCGGCTGCGCATGATGCCGGCATCGTCCACCGCGACATCAAGCCCGAAAACATCATGCTGGAGGGACCGGACCGGCACGTCCGCCTGATGGATTTTGGCATTGCCAAGGCCGTCGATTCCGGCGACAAAGAGCTGACCGGCACCGGGGTCATCGTCGGAACGCCGCAGTACATGAGTCCGGAGCAGGCAACTGGTGAGCCGGCCATCGATCAGCGCAGTGATCAGTACTCGCTGGCTGTGGTTGCCTACCAGATGCTCTCCGGCCGAGCGCCGTTCGAAGGCGAGACGGCGCGGGCCATCATGACCAAGCAGCTGCTGGATCAACCGGCCGCGCTCGATGGCCTGGTCGACAACCTGCCTGTCCATATCGCCGATGCCCTGCATCGCGCGATGCAGAAGAATCCCCGCGACCGGTTCGAAAACGTCAAGGCGTTTGCGCAAGCCCTGCAGGACCCGAGCTATCGGAACCCCGCGTCGTTGCGGGCGGCTCCGCCACGCTCTGATTTTCGACGGTGGGCGCCCTGGATCGGGACCGCCGCTGTCGCGGCCGCGACCGTTCTGATTGCCGCGCAGATCCGGCGCCCGCCTGCCTTGCCGCTGCCGGCGCAGGTCACGGTCGACACGGTTCGCATCCCTGCGCCGGCAGCAGAGCCTCCTCCCGCAGACCCGCGCGCGGCTACCGACCTCCCTGCGCAGCCGGTGGTGCCCCCGCCCGTCGCCCCGGCGCGATCGGACACCGGCTCTCGGATCGCTGTGACCCCACCAGCCACCCGGGCCGATACTGCGCCGGCTACGCCGGCGCCGCCGCCCGTGCCAGTGCTCAGTTGTGTTGCGCTGGTCGACCGCCGCGATTGGGAACGGGCAGCGGCGCAATGCATCGAGGAGGCCGAGGGCGGCAACGCACGAGCAGCACGGCTGGCAGCGGAGATACTGGCGCAGGGTCGCGGGGGGGTTGCAGCAGACGAGGGCCGCGCGGCGGCATTCTATGAGCAGGCCGCCCTCGGCGGCGATGCGCAGGCCCAGTTCCTGGTGGCTCGGCGCAGCGAGCGAACTGACCCTTCTCACGCCACTGCCATGTACCTTGCGGCCGCCAACAGCGGCTACGAGCCCGCTTTCCCCCTGATCGCCGCTCGACTCTACCAAGGGATCGGCACTGCACGAAGCTTCGAGGCAGCGGCCAGCTGGTCCCGGCGTGCCGGTGAGGCTGGCGACGTGCCGAGCCTGATCCGACTGGGCGAGATGTACCTGCAGGGCCAGGGCGTCGCACGCAGCGAAGCCGATGCCGCGACCTGGTACCGCCGTGCAGCAGACCGCGGGCACGCGGGTGCCCAGTACCAGATGGCGCAGTTCTACTTCCGCGGCCGAGGAGTGCCGCGATCGGACAGTGAAGGGCTACGCTGGCTCCGCCTGGCGGCGGAGGCCGGTCACGCCGAAGCCCGGCGTGAGCTCGACCGCCGCAGCTGAGTTACCATTCGACCATCGCCCCCAGGTTCAGGACCCGGCCGCGCAGGGGGACCCACGGCACGTTGTTCAGGCGTTCGCCCCGCTCGGGTGGTTGGATCACGACGGGCTCATAGTTGGCAAGCTTGACGTCGAGCAGATTCTCGGCGCTCAGGAACAGACGGGCACGTCCCGATCGCTGCGACACCAATGCACTGATGAGACCGAAGCCGGGCGCCTCGGTTCGGAAAGGATTGTCAGTAAGGAACTGGCTGCCCAGATAGCGGGCATGAACATCGACCGCGACACCGACGGTTGCCGGTGCCCGCCAGCCGATATGCGCACCTGCAGTGTGCCGCGGCATGTAGCTCGCCGTCCGACGCGTGCCTGGTGAGCCCGGGATACCTTCGCTACCACTTCGAAGGCCGTAGAACGCACCGTAGACCATGCCGCCGCGGCGATAGGTCCCGGCCAGGTCGACAGCCGTGATGCGAGTCGGCTCGTCCACGTTGAGCAATCGGAAGGGACTCGTCGGATCGGTTGGCGCGGCGGGAACCACACGGACAGGATCGGATACGCGGGTGAATCCGATCGCGCCGGTGAGCTCCAAACCGTTCCGGTGCCAGCGGAGGTCGCCCCCGGCAGTCGTCAACCGCTCGGCGCGTGCGTTGACCTGCACCATGGTTCGCGCGCCCAGCAACTCGGCTTCGTCGGCCAGGGTGCTCGGCGCCGAGTAGCCGAGACCGGTATAGGCGCGAACCTCGATCGAGTCTGCCGGCCGACCCAGGAGATCGACCCGCGGCATGCACTGCAAGCCATGCACGCTGTGCTGATCACAGCGACCGGCGGCGGCGGCGGTCAATCTCGTGCCCAGGTGGTGGGTAACCGACACGAACCCGTTGGGCAGGCTATGGGTGTAGTCGAACGCAGGAAAGTCGCGATGACGCAGGCCGTCGCGCTGGTACCCGACGCCGGCGAGCAGCACGGTCGATCCGAAGGTTCCCTGGTAGTGCACCTCACCGAATACCGTGGCGCGGCGGTCTCGCTCGCGGACCTCATCATACCGGTGTGAGATCGCGCGGAACGCGCCGGCCAGCTTGAGCCGAAGCACCCCGGAATTGCCAAGCAGGCGCTGGCCGGTCATGGCCGCGTCGAACCGCTGGGTCCGTCGCTCCTGGCGGTAGGGGTCGCGCGGGGTGGCGCCGAGCAGGAATCCGCCGGTCCGTTCTTCGGACATGGCACCGGCGGCGAGGGTAAAGCCGTCGCCGTTGGGTGCTTCGTAGTGCAGCCTGGGGCGGATCGCGATGCGAATGGCACGGGGAAACTCCCCCCAGCCGTCATCGTCGGAATCCACTAGACGTTGCTGGTGGAACTCGCTGAACAGGGTGCCGCCCAGGTCGGCACTGAAGCGGCGGGATCCCCAGAACATCAGCCCGCCGCCCTTTTCAGACGACTGGCTCGCCGCAGCCCGGACCCCGTCCCGTTCCGGCGCCCGGGAAATCAGGTTAACAACACCTCCGGAACCGATCGGCCCGTGGAGCGCGGTGGTCGAGCCCCGAATCCATTCGGCCTGGCCAAACTCGAACGGCGAAAGCTGCGCCAGGGCAAAGGCATCGGGGTGGCTGCCGAGCAAGGGCATGCCGTCGATCATGATGCCGGTGTATTGTCCTCGCAGGCCGGCCGAGCGGAACCGCACCGCGTCGAGCACCCCTCCGATGCCTTCGGCGCGAATCGGCCCCTGTCCTGCAAAGAGTTCGCGCAGATCGACCGGGTGCGCCAGTTGCCGTACGGCCATCTCTGCCTCGCCCACGACCACGACTGGCATCGGCTCCTCGGCGAGGCGGCGGTTGGTTCGCGGCGTCTGAACCACTGCGGTGCCGGGCGCGACTGAGCGGCGCGCCAGGATCAGCTCGTAGCGCTGAGCCACGTCTTTGATAATGGTGATCTCGAAGGCCCGCGACTCGAATCCAGGGTGGGAAACGGTAACCGAGACCAGGCGGGCGGGCAGCTCGAGCCGAGCGATACCCGAGTCGTTGGCTGCGCTGCCGATCCGATCCGATCGTACGAAGGCGCCCACCAGCGCGCTGGAATCGGGCTGCCGGACCGTGACGTAGAGGGTGCCGGTATCCTGCGCCGCGAGCGGCGAGGCCTGACCGATACCACCGGCCACGACGAGCGCCGCCAGGAGGGGACCGGCGGCGCGGATCGAGCGGTGAGTGATCCTGCGCGGGGAGTCGTTACGCACTGTCGGGAAACCTAATGGACCATGGTATTGCCCCGAACCCCGACGGCCGGGCGTGGATGCCCCGCCGTGTCTGCAATCGTCGTGCGAGCCAGGCGACTGCGTCCGAGCTGACCCATTATCGGCCTTCGGTGCCGAAAGTTGTCGGGCCTGGTGTCCTCAGGGGGCGTCGGGCAGCTGCCGAAAGACCCAGTAGTCGGGGTCGATCCGCACCTGGGCACTCCGGCGTACTCGCAGCACTTCGACGCCACCCTCGAAGGGATACCGGCGCCGCACCCCGTCGACTTCGATATCGACCGGCATCGGGAAGACCCGTTCCGACGCGGTGACCCAGCGAAGTGTCAGGGTGCTGTCGGTACGGGTCTCGACGAGACGTGGCAAGGCCGGCCCTCGAACATAGACATCGAAAAACCAGCTCAGGTCCCTGCCAGCGGTGGTCGAGACGAAGGCTACCAGCTGATCGGTGGTGACGAACCGGACCTGGCGGCCATCGGTGATGCGTTCGAGGGAATCGGTAGGGTAGACCCATCGCCGGAGCATCGGAAAAAAGGTCGCATCGCCCAGCAGGTAGCGCAGGCTGTGCAGCACCACCGAGCCCTTGCCGTAGATGTCGCCATCGCCGCTCAGGTAGTCGGGCGGGTTGAAATACACCTCCGCCGCGGTAAGTGGCCCGGGCTCGGCAATGGCACGCTGGTTCTTTGCCGCACGCCACTGACCCAGGATTACCTCGCGATAGGCTGCGGGACCCCGCAGCCGTTCGGTGTAGAGCGGCTGCATGTAGGTACCGAAGCTCTCGTGCAACCAGTAGTCGCTCCAGTCACTTGCGGTCGTCAGGTTGCCGAACCATTCGTGGGCCAGTTCGTGCTGGTGCAGCTCGTCGTAGCCGTAGGCATTGGTTCGGTACTCGTTGCCGTAGGCGATGATGGTCTGATGCTCCATGCCCAAGTGGGGCGTCTCCACCACGCCATACTTGTCGGCCCGGAACGGATACGGACCAAGCAGTGACTCATAGAAACGAAGGTGCTCGAGCATCTCATCGATCAGAACGTCGCCTTTGGCGAGGTTCTCGGGCAGAACCCAATAGGTCACTGGAATGGTATCGCCGGCGATGCTCGGATAGCGCCGTTCGAGGGTTCGATACGGGGCGATGTTGAGGGCGACATTGTAGTTGCTGATCGGGGTCGAGACGAACCACTGCCAGGTCACGGTGCCGTCGCCGTTGTTCCGAGAGCCCCGGGATCGACCGTTCGATGCGGCCACCAGGCCGTCGGGCACCGTGATGCTGATGGCGATGGAATCCGCCTTGTCGGACGGATGATCTTTGACCGGCCAGAAGAGATCGGCGCCTTCGTTGACTGCAGTCGTTGCAATCCACGGCGCGCCGCTCGGCGTACGGGCCCATTGGAACCCGCCGATCCAGGGTGGGCGCGGCGCGATCCGGGGCCGACCGTCGTAGCGGATCCGCAGGGCAAACTGGTTTCCGGAGGTCAGCGGGGCGGCGGGGCGGATCCAGAGGGTCAGCTCACGGTGTTCGAAGAGGAGCGGGCTGCCATCGCGATCGCTGACAGCGCGCACCCTCCAGGCGGAATCGAGATCCAGAACAATCCAGTCGAGGGGCGCGAGCACGCGGGCGTGGACGGTCGCATCGCCGGCAACCGACGAGTCGGCGGGGTCGACCGCAAAGTGCAGCTGATAGAACTGGACATCGTAGGCTGCCTGCTCCGCCGTCAGCGCCCCACCGGACGACCAGCGCTTCGGGTCCGGCCTCGGCGCAAGTTGCGCATCGAGGCGTCCGGTCCAGGCGAGAGAGGACAGCAGCAGAACGGTGAGAAACGGCATTCGCCGACAACCCGCGGCCGGACTGGATTCCCAATGCATCGTCAGGTCTTCTCCAACAGGCTGACCATCCGGTTAAGGTAGCCGGCCGGGTTCACGATCGCATCGCTCCCGCCCACCCGGTATAGATTTCAGGCTTCCTCTCAATCACCCCCTGGGCCCATGACTCTGATCGCTCGCCTGCTCACACTCGCGTTCATCGCGGCGCTGCCGTCCACGCTGCTGGCTCAACGACCCGATCCGCGGGTTGTCGGCTTCGACGCCTACGTTGCCAAGGCCGTCAAGGACTGGAATGCTGTCGGCCTGGCCGTTGCCGTCGTCAAGGATGGCCGAACCGTCTACGCCAAAGGCTTTGGTGTTCGCGAACTCGGCAAGCCGGAGCCGGTCGACGCCAACACCATGTTTGCCATCGGCTCGACCACCAAGGCCATGACGGCCCTGGCGTTAGGCATGCTGGTCGACGAGGGCAAGGTCGCCTGGGACGATCCGGTCATCAAACATCTTCCCGGCTTCGAGCTGAGTGATCCTTACATCACGAGGGAAATCACCGTGCGCGATCTGCTGACGCATCGCGCCGGTCTCGGCAACGGCGATGTGACCTGGTACCGGACCGATGCGACCCTGCAGGATATCCTGCACCGGGCCCGCTTCATTCCGATCGCCTACTCGATGCGCTCGGGGTACATCTACCAGAACGTGGCCTATGGTGCGGCAGGCGCCGTGGTTGCGGCCGCGAGCGGCATGTCCTGGGAGCGATTCGTCGAAACCAGGATCTTCCAGCCGCTCGGCATGACCAACACGGTCGCAACCCTCGCGGGCACGAAGGGACGCCCCAACGTGGCGAGCCCGCACGATCGGGTCAACGGCACCGTTCGAGTCATCGACAATGCCGCCGTCGACGCTGTTGCGGCCGCGGGATCGGTCTGGGGCAGCATCGATGATATGACGAAGTGGATGACCTTCGTGCTCGATAGCGCCAAGGTGGACGGCAAGCGACTGCTCAAACCGGCAACCTGGGCCGAGCTTTTTGCGCCGCAGACCATCATCCGTCCGAACAGCTTCTACCCGACTGCCGCGCTGACCAAGCCGAATTGGATTACCTACGGGCTTGGCTGGTTCCAGACCGACTACCAGGGCCGTCCGCTCCAGCTCCACACCGGGAGCATCGATGGGATGATTGCGATCGTCGGCCTGGTTCGCGAGGCCAACATGGGCGTCTTCGTTCTTGGCAACCTCGATCATGTCGAAGTGCGGCACCCGCTGCTCTATCGGGCGGTCGACACCTGGGTCGGCAACCCGCTCCGTGACTGGAGCACCGAGATGCTGACGCTCTACAACGGCATCAGCGCCCAGGGTGACAGTGCCCGGGCACGGTTCGAGCGGCAGCGGCTCCAGGGCACCAAGCCCTCGCTCGTCCTCGACGCCTATACTGGGGTCTATCGCGATTCGCTGGCGGGGCAGCTCGACATCACGCTGGAGAACGGCGCGCTGGTGTTGAGGCAAGGTACGCAGCTTCGGTCCGTGCTCTCCCACTGGCACCTCGACACGTTCCGCGCCAAGCCGGATCTCGAGTGGCGGGGCGAGCAGACGGTGAACTTTGCCATCGGTGCTTCGGGTCGGGTCGACGCCGTACAGTTGGGCGGCCGCCGGTTCGGCCGGGCCCGCTAGCTCCAACGCACCAGGGTCGGTGCGCCCGGTCTGCGCACCGACCCTGACGCGGAACCATTCAACCTACTGGAGTCGATACTTCCGCTGGATCCGTCCCGCCGCAAAGATCAACGAGAAGGGTACCACCATCCAGCTGAGCAGGTAGATGGTTCTGGCGTAGGTCCCTGCGCTGCCGAAGAGGCGCAGTACCACGCCGTCCGCATGGCTGCTTTGGCCCTCGCCAACGAGGTTGGTCGAGCGATCCCACAACAGCAACCGATCTGGCGAGGGTCTGGCCTCCTCCTGTCGTTCACCGTCGAAGAAGGCATCCAGCGGCACGATGGGGATGTGGTACCGGATACCGAGCCAGAACGCATCCGCCAACGACCAGGGCACAGCGCCGGTCTGGTCGTCGCGCTGGTAGGACAGGACGCAGCGGTTGTGCCAAACCGGACCAAGCCCTGCTGTTCGCCCCAGCCAATCACCGATCGACCGCGCCTCCGACTGCTCAGCAACCCAGGAACGATCTGCGCCGGGCACGATCAGGTTGCGGCAATCACTCATCATCGGCATCGTGATGGTAGCGAGTGTCAGCGCCGACAGCGCCAGCGGAAGCCACCAGCGGACCCCGAAGCCGTAGAGAACCTGAAACGGCCACAACACCACGATCCCGAACCAGAACTGCACGGCCCGTCGAGGCGCATAGAGAAAGAGCCCGGCAATCCCGATCGCGATCACGACCAGCAGCGCCGCCATCCGCAGCCAGCCGGGAAGCCAGACACCGGTGACCGGCCCGGCTACCCAGCTCAGCAACCCGACCACGACGCCGACGCCCAATCCGGTCGTGAGCAGTCGGGCGGAGGGCGTTTCCCAGGCGCCGCGCAGGTTGGCGAGCCGCCAGGAGCGCCACCCCATCCGGGTCAGAATCTTGTCTGCGATGTGATGCTGACCGACTGCGCGGAAGTCCTGCTCGAGTCGAGCATACGCATCGCGCGCAAAGGGCGACGATCGATCGAGCAGCTCGAGGTAGCGACCGTGAGCGTCCGCAGCAACCGTACTTTCACCGCTCTGGACCTCAGCCAGGATTTCCCAATGCCGGGCGGCTGAGTTCTGCAGGTCGACCCGATGAGGCAGGGGGGCGCGCAGCTCGACCGAATCGAGCCGACTGCTGCTGAGCCGGAGCGCAACCCCGTCATCCGCGTCGGACCCGGAGGGCGGCGGGAACGCGCTGCCGCAGATATCGAGCTTGTCGGCAGTCAGGAAGGCCAGGTCGGCGGAACCGATGGCCTCGCGCGGCAAGCGGAGCTCGCCGCCGATCTCGGCGTGCCGGGCCACCAGCGATCCTGGAGCCACGCGGTCTGACGCTGCGGCCGGCCGGAAGACGTCGCGCCGGAACCGTTGCCAACTGGCGCCCAGTCGGGTTGCGATCCGCGCCAGGAGCGACGGTCGAGCGGCGACGGCGTCGGTACCGCTGGAGTCTGTCGTGTTGTCCCGCTCCGGTCCGAGGGTCAGTCCGCCCAGATGCACGTCCGAATCGGTCCGGAAGCGGGTCAGATTGAGGTGCTCCGCCGAGACGCTCCGATCGTCGCGAGTCATGAGGACTCCGCTCCGATGGTGAGCCCGCGTACCGCGCGGGTATCCGACAGGTCGATCGGACCTGCCACCTCGAGGTGCTGAAGCAGAATACGGCCTTCGATCATGTTGCCGGTCGCTTCCAATGAAGCGAACTGTGCTCGGGGCGGGGGGGTGGCAAGCACGGTGCGGTGCGAGATTTCGAGGTCGCCCTCGATCCGGGAGTTGCGCACCAGACACTGGCGAGCCATGGTACCGCTCAACAGGATGTCGGCTGCGCTCCGGATGTTGACGACCGACAAGCACCCGCCGCTGGTCTCATCGTTTGGCACCAGAATGGCGTCGACCGCCTGCAGGCCACCGTGCAGCTCGATGTTGCGCAGCTCGATGTCCCCGACGACGCGAGCAGTGGAAAAATCGGTAGTGCCGCCGACTCGACCGCCCTCGACCAGGACGCCGCCTGCGATGAGTCCGATCGGCGAGGTGTCGCCATCATCGTCTGGAGCGAGTGAGGTTCCGTTAGGATCGTGGAGCGACAGGGTTCCGTCGATCGTGGTGTTGCGGATGTGGAGCGCCCGACGGCCGGGACCGGTCGCAGCCGGGGTATCGAGGGTGAGGCCCCAGAGCTCGAAGTTTCCGCCGCAACGGGATTCATAGACCATCAGACTCGACATACTGGCCGCTATGACGCTTGGGTGCGATTCCCGGTCGGCCGCGGCGGCAATGGCCACGGCGTCCGCGATATAGCGATCGTGAACCGCCCGCCAGGGGGTTCCAGCGTCGTAGCTGCGGACCCGGATCGCCTGCTCGCGAATGGCCTGCTCCGTATCGTAGCCGCCGGCAGGCCGTGTCGCCGGCAACAGCCGAAACCGCGGCCCTGCCGTCAGGCCCACCATCCAGCAGGACCCACCCAGCTGGAGCGCTTCGACCTCGAACGCCCCAACCGAGGCTCCGAACAGGCGGATGCTGCGGCCATGACTGTCCTGCCCCCGCACGACCAATCCCGGGCCGGCACCGCTGGCAACCCTGATCCCGCTGGTGCGCAGCCCTGACATGCCGAGGAAGCCATCGACCACGACGCCGTCGAAGTAGATCATCTCGCCGACCTGCACGTGATCGAGATCGACCGACTCCGCGACGTAGCTGGCCAGCAGATGGACGGGTGCCTCGTTGCTCTGAGACGCCAGGCCAGCCATGCCGATGGCAATCCGACCGCCGATCTGGCTCGATGGCAGGTTGAGCGAACCCAGCACGCAGGTGGCGGTCAGGTCGATGTTGCCGCCGATCTCGGTCGATCCGATGCTGATGTCGCCCGAGACGAGCGTCGCCATGGTGCCATCGAGATCGCGGCTCCAGCCCCGTTCGTTGATCAGGAGGTCGCCAGCAATCCTGGCACGATCGATCCGGAGCCCGGACCCAGGGTGCCCAATCCCGTGGATCACGGTTCCACTCAGGTCGAGCGTGCCTTCGACCCGAATATTGTCGAACACCACGAGACCGGTGGCACAAAGGCGTCGGCATCGCGCCGAGCCCGCGACATTGAGGCGTTCGGCGTTCAGAATCGGCCGATCGTGCGGGACGACTCGCGGCTTCAGCAGCAGCTCGTCGAACAGCATGTCCCCGTCGAGCCGACCCCCGCGGATCGACAGCTCACCTACCGCGGTCAGTCGACGCAGGTCCAGCGCACCGGCAACCCGAACCTCGTCCAGATCGACAGCCGTTTCGTGGTACTGGATCGGGGCCTGCGCAAACGGATCGCGCGGGGCGCCGTCGGTCCCGGCGGCTTTGGGCAGGCGATTGTGGATGGTAAAGTCGGCCAGCTCGACCTGCGCAGCAAACCTGGCGCCCCTGGCGCGCAGTCGACCGTCGACCTGCCACTGGGCAAAGCGGATCGGATGCGAGAACTCGACACCTGCCGGGAAGACAACGTCCCCGTTGACGACGACCGGGACGTCCAGCTCGAGCCGATCACTGGAACCGGGCACCGCGTCGCCGAGAATGACGTCGCCGTTGACCTGGATCGGTGGTTCATCGGGAACACCCCAGTACCGCAAGATGAGCGACCAGAGCGCTGCTTCCGTTCCAGGCTCGGGCGGCAATCCGGGAGCGGCTGGCGTCGCATCGCGTCTGCCCCGCTGCGCCGCACCGAGCCGGGGGTGACGAAGCAGCGCGGCAAAATCGTCCGACGCAAGCGAGACCGATTCGTGGCGGCCGTCCCATGCAGCCAGACTTGCGAAGCCGGCGGACCACGTCCGAATCAGCAGCGGCCGGGGAGATCGACTCAGCGCGATCGGACCGCTATCGCCCGTCATTTCAACCCGTCCGCTGTACCAGCGGGCGCCTTCCCTGCGGTCGTCGAGCCGAAGTGCGACCTGGACCCTGAAGATGGCGTCACCGTAGCACATCACTATCGAGTCGATCGATTGTACCGGCGGGCTTCGATAGATCTGACCCGGCTCGTCGACAGCGGAATCGGCCTCCAGCGTCAGGCGCGCCAGCGTACCACTCAGGCCCGGCGCACTGGCATCGTGGGTGGCCTCACCGACCATCGGGACGTCCCGATTGGCCCGATCCCAGCCCAGATCCTCAGGGTGTTCGATGATCGGAAAGGTGCCCTCATCGCCCGCAATCACAGCGCAGAAAAACCGGACGTAGAACTGCAATGCGGCAGCGTGTTCGTCGGTCCCCTCCGCACCGAAGTCGAGGCCGATTCGCTCATTGAGATCGTGGATCACCCTGGAAGAGCCATCGATCGCGAGCGCATCGTCAGCGCCATCCCACAGAACGAGCAGCCAGCGACGGAGCCAGCGGCCCTCCCGCTCGAACAGGGGAAGATCGATCTGGCAGAGTTCGATGCGTTGAACCACACCGTCGACGATCCGATCGTAGAACGGGAGCTCGAGGGCGTGCGCGACAACGGCTTCAGCGTCGATCTGGACCGAGAGACTGGGCAGTCGGTTCCGAATTGCCGCCTTGCAGCGCTCCAGCCGATCGCCGGTCAGCGCCTGCCAGTCGCCGCTGATGACGTACCACGTCGGTGCGGGGTCAGCGGTCACCCTGCCATCCATCGCTGGGGAAGAGACGTCGCGGATTGGCCAAGCTACGAGGCTGCCGAAACGGCGTCAAGCAGCCCGGGGCGACCAGGGCAACGGAAGCTGCGCAACCATCGCCCCCGGAACGACAAAGCGGGCGACAGAAGCCGCCCGCCCGTGATCGATCCGCTCTGATCGATTACAGCTTGCCGAAGTACACGCCGCCGGAGAGCACGAACTGGCTGCCGTCGCGGATCTGGAACCGCGCCTCGACGAACGGCTGGACGTTGCCCATGGGGGCAAAGCGTGCACCGCCTAAAAGATTCAGCCCGATCTCGGAACTACCACCGGGCCCAGTCTCAGGCGAGAAACGGGCAAACGTCAGACCCCCGCCAACATACGGGCTGGCTGATCCCGAACTGGCGATGTCATAGACGCCGTTGCCAGTGATCTCCCAGAAATTATAGCCCTCGGGAAAGAAGTAGTCGAACGTGGCCAGACCTCGGATCCCCTTCTGGCCAACGCTCCCACCGATCGGGAACGCGACACGGGCACCGAGGCCGAAGTCGCTGTCGTCGCCCCACGACAGATTCGCGCCGAAGGCCTGAGCCTCCGCGCGCGGCGCAAAGGCAAACGCCGCAATCACCACGCCAGCCGCCGCAACCAGTTTCCGCATACGATCTCCTGAATGATGGACGAAAGCTAAAGATACACCAGCATGCCGCCTACTGGACCCTGGTCGACTGCCAGGCCACCAGCACCCACCGACCGTCCCGACGGGCATGAACGGTCGTCACCAGCAATTCCAGCACGAGGTCCTGCCCCCCCAGCCCGACCCGAACCCGAACTCGGCCATTCCCAACCACGACCGCCCCTATGACCCTATGCGTCATTTCGAGGGGTGAGATGTCATGATAGACGATGGTTCCGGTCGCAACCGTGCGGAGAAACCCGGCCTTGTCCTCCACCAGCGCGTTCGAGTGGATATAGACGAGGTCCTCGCCCAAAAGGTTGCGAAGGGTCGCCGTATCCCGCGTGACCTGCGCCCGCCACTGCGACTGCAAAGCAGCCGAGACGGCTGCGATGACCGAGTCCTGCGGCATCGGCCGACCCTCCGCCGGCCCGGCTCCGCCAAACAAGGCAAGAGACACGATGGCAGCTGCAATCATCACGCCTGGCCTCGGCAACCGCTGAGAGCGGTCCTCGGACGCGGGATGGGCATGCTCGGCACCTATCAGTACGAGATGGTGAGGCCCGCCGTCAGGAAGCGGTCGGTCTTGCGCAGCCGCTCCAGGGTCGGATTCGGATCCGGCAGCAAGCCCGGAACGTTGTCGTAGCGAATCACGTAACCAAGCTTCACGCCGATGGCCGTAGATAGCGGTGCGACCAAGGCAGTCTCGGTGTTGATCCGAAAGTCGTTGTGATCGTCGAAGTTGGGAATGAACTCGACGTGCTGCGACACGAAGGCCGGGGCCCTGATGACGCGCTTGTAGGACGCGGCCGCCCGACCCGCGGTGTAGGTGTCGTCGAGACTCTGTCCCTGCGTCGCCTCAAGGTTGCGTTGCTGAAAAAAGGAAAGACCGATTTCGATGTTCAGCTGATCCTGCTCGGTCTCGATGGCTCGGTACGCGAGACCGAGCGTTTCTTCAAACCGCCTCGCCACGCCGGCCGGTACGTTCCGTTCCCAGCCGCCGAGCAGAAACAGGTAGAAGCGGTGTCCCAATCCCCGGTCCAACCTTACCTGGGTGCGATAGTTTTCCGCGGTGCGGTTGCCATCAGCCTCGCTCCGCACGGCGTTGAACGTCTGGGTGAAGATCAGCTTCTTGTCTGCAGTGTTGAGCACCAGACGGTCGCCGAAGTTCAGCGTCTTGACGTTGGTATTGCCAGCCGCGCTGACAAACCCGAAGTCGGCCGAGAAGGAACGGGTCTTGACCGGCTGCTCCTGCGCGAGAAGCGGAGCCACCGCCACGACGCCCAGCAACACGGTGGCTGCGACTGTTCGGATTTGCGACATCGATCCTGCCCTTCCTCGTTGTTGGAGACTGCAACGCCAGAAAAAAACCCGGCTCCCCTTCCCGCGCAACGCGGCCGTGGCGCCCCCTTGCGCCCGAGACTGCCTTGTCGGGGGCGGCTCCCCAGGCTATTTCCTGTGGATGGAATACACCCGTCTCGGCACCAGTGGCCTCGTAGTTTCCCGCGTCTGTCTCGGTTGCATGAGCTACGGCGACCCCCGCTGGCGCTCCTGGGTCCTGGACGAGGAGGCCGCCCGTCCGTTCTTTCGGCGCGCCATCGAACTCGGCATCAACTTCTTCGATACGGCCGACATGTACTCGCTCGGGCAGAGCGAGGAGGTTACTGGCCGCCTACTCCGTGATTACGCCCGGCTCGATGAGGTCGTGATTGCGACCAAGGTGTTCTTCGAGATGCGTCCTGGCGGGCCCAACATGGTGGGGCTCTCGCGCAAGCATATCGTGCAGGCCTGCGAGGCCAGCCTCAGGCGACTCGGCGTCGAAGCCATCGACCTCTACCAGGTCCACCGCTTCGACCCCGAAACACCGATCGAGGAAACGATCGCGGCGCTCGACCTGCTGGTTCAGCAGGGTAAGGTCCGCTACGTCGGGGCCAGCACGACCTACGCCTGGAAGCTGATGAAGGCACTCGGAACTGCCGACCGGCTTGGGATGGCCCGGTTCGTGTCGATGCAGAATCACTACAACCTGCTGTATCGCGAGGAGGAGCGGGAAATGATTCCGCTCTGTCTCGATCAGGGGCTTGGGGTGATTCCCTGGTCTCCCCTGGCGCGCGGCCTGCTGGCCCGGAGTTCCCGCGACCTGAGCACGACCAGCCGCGGCGCAACGGACAAGGGGCAGATCGGCCAGCTCTACGACCATCCCGATGACGGCGCCATTCTCGACGCCAACGCGCGAGTGGCCGCGGCGCGCGGGGTGAGCCCGGCGGAGACCGCGCTCGCGTGGCTGGCCTCCCGCCCGGGGGTGACGGCGCCGATCATCGGCGCCACCAAGCTGGAGCATCTGGAGTCGGCGGTGCGGGGGGTGGCACTCCGCCTGACCGACGAGGAGGTTGCCGCCCTCGAAGCACCCTACACCCCTCGGCCAATCCGAGGGTGGTACGAGGGACGGCGGCGCTGATTTTTGCCGAACCGGGCGGTTGACGGTTGACCATTGACCGCGATGCTGACATTCTATCGCGGTCGGGTGCGGGCCAACCCCGCGCCTGCCGCCGCGGCCAGCGGCGGCCGATGACCTGATACGGACCTTTTTCCAGCCGATCGACGGCGGGGCATACTTCCGGCGCCAAGTTCGACGCGGGTAGGAATGATGACTCAACAACCTGATCGCATCCGCCAGTATCTCCGACGCCGAGGCTGCTCAGCCAGCGTCGTGAAAGGAGGCCTCGACGGCCTGCTTTCCCACTGGGCCAGTCTCGTCGACGCGGTGGAGGAGGGCTATGACCTCACCTTCGGCGACTACCAGAACGACATGGAACTCCGCGACGTGTTGCAGGGAGCACTGGAGTTCGCCGCCAACGACGATCGCGCCGCAGCCGAGCCCAAGCTCGCAAAGCTGGACCAGCGGTTCAAAGACCTGACGGTGGAATGTCCGCCGATCTGGGGCGAGCGTCACGCGAGGGAGAATGGCTACGAGCCCTCGGAGCAGTGGTGGTTCTTCCGCAGGCCCCAAGTGCCGGCCCCCGACTTCGAGGAGGAGCTCCGCGAAGCCGGCCTCGTCTGAACCGGGGCCGGTCCTCCTCTACGACGGGCACTGCGCCCTCTGCAATGGATGGGTGCGGTTCCTGCTCCGGGTCGATCGCGACGGGCCGCTCCGCTTCGCGGCCCTGACCAGCAGCTACGGGCAGGCCCTGCTTGCTGCCCGCCCCGAGTTGGCCTCCCCTGCCTCGATCATCCTGGTCGAGGCTGACCGGATCACCGCCCGGTCAACCGCAGTGCTCCGGATCTTTCGCTATCTGGGCAGCGTTTGGACCCTGCTGCTGATCGGGTATCTGGTGCCACGCGAAATTCGTGACTCCCTCTACGACGTCGTAGCTCACTGGCGCTATCGTATCTTCGGGCGCTACGAGAGCTGTCCTTTGCCGCCTGCCGACGCCAGACACCGCTTTCTATAACCGGCCGCTCAGGCAACCGGGGGCAAGCCGAGCCGGGCAGCTGCGCGGGTCACGATGGCCAGCCGCCGATCGAGGTACGGCGCGGCACCCGCACGAACCGCCGCCACGGTCGTCTGATCCGCACGCGCCGGGGAGCCCGCATCGAACGGCGGCGCAGGATCATACTCGAGCATCAGCTGGATCTGCCGGGCTGCCGCCTCACCCACAAGCTCCGCAGCCACCGTCAGACCGAAGTCGATGCCCGCCGTGACCCCGCCTCCCGTGATCCGGTTGCGATCGATCACGACCCGTGCCGCAACCGGCT
This sequence comes from Gemmatimonadales bacterium, assembly GCA_019637315.1. Lineage (NCBI taxonomy): Bacteria > Pseudomonadati > Gemmatimonadota > Gemmatimonadia > Gemmatimonadales > Gemmatimonadales bacterium. Next base: position 178,517 of record JAHBVU010000001.1, on the reverse strand, counting down.
CGGCGCCGAAATGCCGCAGCAACCCATGCGACATCCAATGCGTGGTCGCGCGATAGCCGCGCAGGAGACCGGCCGCGCCGAGTACCAGCGCGCCGGTGCAGACCGAAGTAACGAAGCGCGCACCCGCCGCCTGCCGGCCGAGCCACTCGAGCAGCGCGGCATCTTCCATGGCCGGATTGACCCCTGGCCCGCCAGGCACGCAGATGACATCGAAGGCCGGTGCCTCGTCGAACGTCAGATCCGGCAGCCAGAGCAGCCCGGTATCACTCCTTACCGGCTCCCGCGAGGCTGCCACGGCTCGCACCGTCGCGCCGGGTACCCGGCCGAACACCTCGAATGGCCCGGCCAGATCCAGGTGAGTAAGATCGGGAAAGAGCACCATCCCAAACTGCAAAGACGACATGACTACCTCATCAGGAATCACACAGGTGGGGTGGAAAGTACGGGTCGCGCCGGGGCCGGACAACGCCCACACGAACACAACGATCGTTGTATTATTGCTGGCTCGTCCTTTCGTTTCCGTCGCACCCTGAGAGGCGCAGGTCCATGGCTGACGCATACCTTCTCGATGCCCTCCGCACTCCTCGCGGGCGGGGCAAGCCGGACGGAGCGCTGCACGAGGTGGCTCCGATCGAGCTGGCCGCAACCCCGCTCCGCGCCCTCAAAGACCGGCACGGCCTCAATACGGGGCAGGTCGAAGACGTCATCCTCGGCTGCGTCGACGCGATCAAGGACGAGGCCGGGGTCGGGCGCTGGGCCGTGCTGGCCGCCGGTTACGACGAGCGGGTGCCCGCAACGGTGATCAACCGGTACTGCGGCTCCGGCCTCGAGGCTGTGAATCTGATTGCCGCCAAGCTGATGGGGGGCCTGATCGATCTCGGGATCGGTGGCGGGGTCGAGCATATGTCGCGGATTCCCATGCTCTCGTCCGGGTTTGCACCCGGAACAGACCCGCTGCTTGCCGCCGACTTTCACTTCGTTCCCCAGGGTATCTCAGCCGACCTGATTGCCACCCGCGCGGGATACACCCGGTCGCAACTCGACGAGTACGCCGTGCTGTCTCAGCGACGCGCCAAGCAGGCCTGGGACGAGGGGCGCTTTGACCGGGGCGTGGTGCCCGTGGTCGACCGGAACGGGCTGGTCATCCTGGATCGGGACGAGCACCTCCGCCCCGACACGACGGTGGAGAGTCTCGCCGCGCTGCAGCCGTCCTTCGCCAAGCTGGGCGCGATGGCTGGGTTCGACCGGGTCGTGCTGCATCGCTATCCGGAAATCGAACGTTTGCAGTACTTCCACCATGCCGGCAACTCGAGCGGAATCGTCGACGGTGCCGCTGCGGTGCTGCTCGGCAGCCGCGAAGGCGCATCCCGAGCCGGGATTCGCCCGCGGGCCCGGATCCGCTCGACCGCGGCGGTCGCTGCGGACCCGACCATCATGCTGACCGCGCCCGCCGCCGGGTGCCGCATCGCGCTCGAGAAGGCGGGGCTGACGGCGGGAGACATCGATCTCTGGGAAATCAACGAGGCGTTCGCCTCGGTGGTGCTCTACTTCCTCGATGAGATGGAGCTGACGCCCGAGAATGTGAACGTCAACGGCGGCGCCATCGCGATGGGTCATCCACTCGGTGCCACGGGAGCCATCATACTCGGCACACTGCTCGACGAACTGGAGCGGCGTGACGGGACCCTGGGCGTCGCGACCCTTTGCATCGCCGGCGGCATGTCGGTAGCCACTGTGATCGAGCGGATCTGAACCATGACGACCCACCTGACGACCAGGATCGAAGCCGACGGTATTGCCACCCTGACGTTCGCCTCGCCGGGCAAGGCGCCTAACGTGCTCTCCGATGAGTCACTTGCCGAGCTGAGCAGCGCAATCGGCAGCCTGGTGGGCGATGCTGCGGTCACCGGCATCATCCTGACATCCGGCAAGCCGGAATTTCTGGTGGGTGCCGACCTCCGGATGCTGCTGGCCGCAGCGGGCATGACGCGCGCCGAGTTTCTGGAACGGGTCCGGAGCCTGCAGCAGCTCACCCGGACCCTCGAAACCGGGGGCAAGCCCGTCGTCGCTGCGCTCAACGGAACGGCGTTAGGCGGCGGGTTCGAACTCGCGCTCGCCTGCCACGCCCGCATCGTGGCCGATGATCCGACGATTCGGATCGGCCTGCCCGAAGTGTCGCTTGGTTTGCTTCCGGGTGGCGGCGGCACGCAGCGACTGCCCCGCCTGATCGGCGCCCGCGAGGCGCTCGGCCTGATCACACAAGGTAAGACAGTACCGCCCAACCGGGCTCAGGAGCTTGGCCTGGTTGGTGAAGTGGTGCCACGGGACAGCTTGCTCGAGCGGGCCCGAGAGCTGGTGCGGAGCACCGAGCCGATCCAGCCGTGGGACAATAAGGGCTATCGGATTCCCGGCGGTGAGGTGCATTCCCCGGCCGGGCTCGAGACCTTCGTCGGCACCAACGCGATGATCACACGGGAAACCTGGGGTAACTACCCCGCCCCGCGCCTCGCGGCCTACGCGGTCTACCACGGCCTGCAGCTGCCGATCGACCAGGGTCTCAAGGTCGAAGCTCGCGGGTTCGTGGAACTGGTGTTTCACCCGTCGACCCGCAACATGGTGCGCACCCTGTTCTTCAGCATGGGCAGCGCCCGACGTCTCGAGCATCGACCCGGCGGCGTCCCGAAGGCCACCTACCGCCAGGTCGGCATTCTCGGCGCCGGGCTGATGGGGCACGGCATCGCGCACGCCGCCGCCGTCAACGGCATCGACGTCGTTCTGCTCGATGTCGACCGCGCTGGCGCCGATCGGGGCAAGGAGCGCGTCGGCGCCATTCTGGCCGACGGCGTCAAGAAGGGCCGGCTCACCGATGCGGGGGCGGCTGCGGCACTCGGCCGGATCCGCCCGACCGCCGACTTTGCCGACCTGGCAGGGTCGTCGCTGGTGATCGAAGCCGTCTTCGAGCAGCGCGACCTCAAGGCCGACGTGACTCGTCGCGCCGAAGCCGTTGTGGGCGCCGATACGATCATGGCGACCAACACCTCGACGCTGCCGGTGTCAGGTCTGGCCGCAGCCCGCGTCCGACCGGAGCAGTTCATCGGCCTCCACTTCTTCAGCCCGGTCGAGAAGATGGCGCTGGTCGAGGTCATTCTCGGCGCGCAGACGTCCGACGCCACGCTGGCAAAGGCGCTCGACTTCGTCCAGGCCATCGGCAAAACACCGATCGTGGTGCGTGACGGGCGTGGTTTCTTCACCAGCCGAGTCTTCGGCACCTACCTAGCAGAAGGTGTGGCCATGCTGGGCGAGGGCGTCGGCGCGGCACTGATCGATCACGCCGGACGCCTGGCCGGCATGCCGATGGGGCCCCTGACGGTGGCCGACATGGTCAACCTCGATCTATCCGACAAGATCCGCCAGCAGACTGAAGCCGACCTCGGCGCAAGCTACGTACAGCATCCGGCCGACCGGATCATTGCCTTCATGGTGCAGCAGGGACGATACGGGCAGAAATCCAAAGCAGGGTTCTACGACTACCGGGAGCGTGAAGCCACGCTCTGGCCGCTGCTCGACACCCACTACCCCAAGGCCGCAATCCAACCACCGCTCGAGCACGTCAGGCGGCGCTTGCTGCACATCCAGGCTGTCGAAACGCTCCGCTGTATGGAAGAAGGCATCGTCACGCGGCCGCAGGACGCCGACGTCGGATCGATACTCGGTTGGGGCTTCTGCCCCTTTCACGGTGGCATCGCATCGTACATCGACCTCATCGGCACCCGACGCCTGGCCGATGAATGCGACGCACTGGCCGATCAGTACGGCGAACGTTTCCGACCGCCGACGCTGCTCCGCGACCTGGCGCGGGACGGTCGCTCGCTCTACCCCGCCTGAGCCTCAGGACTTTCGCTTGGCGCGGCGGGTCGGCGTCGCGTCGAGCGGATTCTCGGGCCACTCGTGCCGGGGATAGCGACCTCGCATCTCCTTTCGCACATCGAAGTAGCTGGTACGCCAGAAGCCGGCAAGATCGCGGGTGACCTGAATCGGTCGCCCCGCAGGCGAAAGCAGGTGGACGGTGAGCGCAATGGCGCCGTTGGCGATCCGCGGTGTCACCTGCTCGCCGAACATCTCCTGCAGTCGGACGGGCAACACCGGTGCTGCTGGGTCGCTGTAGTCGATCCGAATCCGGGAGCCAGTCGGTACCTCATAGTACTCTGGCGCGAGGCGGTCGAGCTGGCGTTGCTGCTCGTGGCTCAGCAAGCTGCGCATGGCCGTGACCAGATCGATCGTATCGATGGCGCCTGAAACGATGGCTGGCGACAGCCACCGGTCGACCGACCCGAGCAGCGCAGCGTCGGTCACATCCGGCCACCCGGCGGCATCGGCGTGATGCAGGGTCGCCAGTCGTTGCCGCAGGCGAAGGGCCGGGTCTGACCAGCGCAGCACGCTGAGACCTTCGGATCCGACCAGAGACAGCACCCCTTCACGAATCCGCTCCAGATCGGGGTCGGTCAGCTGTCGCTCGGCCACGACGATTTCGCCCAGCCGCAGACGCTCGAATAGCCGCATCGTCCGCCGGGTTGAATCCCAATGAACGGCAGTCTGGCGCCCCCCATGGGGGTCGACCAGCTCGTCGACCAGGCTTCGGTCGAGAGGCGCGGCAAGCAGGACCCGGCTCTCGGCACCAGTGTCGTCGAGATCCGCCGCGACGATGTAGTCCGCCCGGGCCAGCGGCTGATCGGGCGGTATGGCAGCGCCACGGCCGTTGCGGAGCAGGAACCGTCCTGCCTGGCCTGCCCGTCGCTGCGCCACGCGATCCGGATACGCAGCTGCCAGGAGCCGACCGACCCCCTCCGAGTCGGACCGGACCTCACGCCCAAGGCCGGCACGCCGCCGCCACTCGCGGATATCGCTCTGCAAGCGGGACCGCGCACCAGGGTCGACCTCGATGCCGGCAGGGGTCTTCCCCGACGACACCGCATCGACCCGCAGGCGCAGGTCTACGTCTGGCAACTCTCGCGGGTCGGTCCGACGCACCGGGTCCCGGTCCGACAGCAGCGCAGCAAGCTCGATGGCCAGGGCGTGTTCCGACGCCCCGGCGTCCTGTGCCGCGATGATCATTCGCCCGAGCCGCGGATGTACCGCCATCGACGCCATGGCCCGTCCCATCGGCGTGATCCGGTGCTCGGCGTCGATCGCGTCGAGCAGCACGAGCAGTGCGCGCGCCTGGGCCAGAGCAGCCGGCGGCGGAGCATCCAGCCACGACAGGTCAGCTGCGTCGATCACGCCGGCGGCGGCCAGGTCGAGTGCGAGGGGCGCCAGGTCCGCTGAGAGAATCTCCGGCGTCCGATGCGCCGCAAAGCTCAGTTCCTCGACCGGCGACCAGAGCCGATAGCAGACGCCAGGCTCGGTTCGCCCTGCGCGCCCGCGTCGCTGATCCGCCGAGTCGCGGGTAACCGGCACGGTCTCGAGTCGGCTCATGCCAGTGCGCGGGGAGAATCGCGGCACCCGAATCCGACCGCCATCGATCACCACCCGAACACCCGGCACCGTGAGGCTCGTCTCCGCGATACTGGTCGCCAGGATGACGCGACGGGTCGCACCGGAGCGCAGGGCGGCATCCTGTTCCGCAGCTGACAAGGAGCCGTGAAGCGGCAGCAGGGCAACCCGCCCGGCAAGGACGGAGCTGTCGGACTGGAGCAGGGTCTCGACGCGGCGGATCTCACCGATGCCCGGCAGGAAGACGAGGATGTCCCCAGTTTCCTCCGCCAGTGCTTCCCGAACGACCCCGGCAACGTGCGCCTCGAATCGACTGTCGGGACGCGCGGGTCGGTAGCGAGTCTCGACCGGGAAGACACGTCCGGGCGCATCGAGCACCGGCGCGTTGCCCAGCAGACGTGACACGGCCGCCGAGTCGAGGGTGGCCGACATGACCAGCACCCGAAGGTCGGGGCGAAGGATGGCTCGGCTCTGCAGTGTCAGTGCCAGGCCAAGATCACCGGGCAGACTGCGTTCGTGAAACTCATCGAAGATGACGAGGCCGCAGGCTTCCAGCGCCGGATCATCGTCGATCATCCGAGCCAGGACGCCCTCGGTGACGACTTCGATGCGCGTCGTCGATGAGACTCTGGTGTCGAACCGGATTCGGTAGCCCACCGTCTCACCGACCGGCTCGCTCAAACGCCACGCCAGCCGCGCTGCGGCGGCCCGGGCGGCGACTCGCCGCGGTTCCAGCATCACGATCTTGCGACCGCGGAGCCACGGTGCGTCCAGCAGTCGCCATGGCACCACCGTGGTCTTGCCGGCTCCCGGCTCGGCCACCAGCACCGCCGAGCCCGCGGCAGCGAGCGCCTCCTCCAGCGCCGGAACGATTCGCTCGACGGGCAGCCGTTCGGTCACGCGGCCGGCAGCTCCGCGCGAATGAAGCGCACCGGAAGGCCCCCGTTCTCGGTTCGGATCAGCTCCGTCCATGGCAGGCCAACCTGCCCGTCCAGCTCGCGGTCGGCCGACACGATCGTCACCGTCCAGCCGGCGCCCTGGCGGCGCAGGACATTGCCAAGCTGCGCATACAGGTCGCGCAGCGAGGCGCGCTCCCCGATTCGGGCGCCATAGGGAGGATTGGTGACGATCGCGCCGGGCGGCCCATCGAGGACCGTGGCGGACAGAGGCTGGTGTTGCCAGGGGACGTCGGCCGAGACGCCCGCTCGCTCGGCATTGGCGGCGGCGGACCGCACCGCGCCCGCATCGCGATCGCCGCCCAGGATCGGTACTGGCGAGGCAGGCAGCGAGGCGAGATCAGCCGCGGCCCGCACGGCCTGGAAGGCCGTGGCGTCGAAGCCGGGCCATCGCTCGATCGCGAAGTGGCGATTCCGGCCGGGCGGGATCCGGCGTGCGAGGGTCGCCGCCTCGATCGGAATCACGCCCGAACCACAGAAGGGGTCGACGAGCGGCGTGGTACCATCCCAACCCGAGCTGAGCAGCAAACCCGCCGCGAGCGTTTCCCGGAGCGGCGCCTTGCCGGTGTCGAGGCGGTAGCCGCGGCGATGGAGGGGCGCGCCTGAGCTGTCAGCGCTGACTGTGCAGACGTCACGATGGAATCGCACCACGAACCGCTGAATGTCGTCGTCCGCATCAGCCTCGGCGCGGCCCGCAACGACGGTGGCCTTCGGTGCTGCCGTTTGCAAGGCGCGCCCCAGCCGTTCGGCGATGGCCCGCTCGTGCGACAGCCGGGATTTCTTGGCGGTAACGCGGAAGTGCACCGGCATGCCGGGCGGCAGGAAGCGAGTCCACGGCAGCTTGGCAGCATGCCGTTCCAGTTCCGGAAAGGTGCGCGCGCGGAAACTGGCGACTCGGACCAGAACCCGGCCGGCGGTGCGCAGCATCAGGTTGGCCCGGGCCACGTCGAGCAGGCTGGCCTGGAGCTCGACTCCGCCCGAAATCACTTCGCCCACGAGCCCGAGCTCCGCCAGCTCGGCAACGAGCACGGGCTCGAGTCCGACGTGCGTAACCACCAGTGCCCCGACGGTCACGGACATCTCAGGCTGTTCCAGCCGGAAACTTCGTGATCGGAGGCGGGGTGTCGCGCGGGCGGCGCCGCCAGCGCGTCAGTCGGCGCCCCCGCCATGCGATCATCGCCGTTTGCCGGCCGCGCCGGCGGCGCCGCCCGCGCGACCCCCCGCCTCCGATCGGACTGACCGCCCCGCCAAGAACGACCTAACGGAGCCCAACCAGCCCCTTGACCGCCGCCAGCATCTTGCCGCTGTCGTAGCCGATTCCATTTCGGAAGACGAGCGTCACGTTCCGAATCTCACTCGGCGTGGCCAGCGGATTACCGCGGATGACTGCCAGGTCCGCAGCTTTGCCGACCGCGATCGAGCCGGTTTCGCCGTCGATCCCCAGGACCTTGGCGCCGTTCAGCGTCATGACCTGCACCGCTTCCGGTCCGGTCAGACCCGCCTCCCGCAGCAACTCGTAGTTTCGATGATCCCCCAAACCGGCCGGGGTGTTGAACGCCGGATCGACTCCGGCGGCGAGCACGCCACCGGCCCGGAAGAAGGCCACCTCGAACTCCATGCTCTTCTGCACCGCAGCAAAGGCGGACCGGCTCGTCACGGTCGCCATCGCATCGCGGCGTTGTTCCTCCTCGGCGCGCGCGTCGGCGGACAGCACGTCCCAGAGCCTTGGGTCGAGGAACCAGCGACCGGGCGACCCTGCCTCATACACGGCCAGCGTCGAGGTCAGAGCAACCTTCCGGTCGAGCATCATCTGGATGGTCTTCTGAACTCGCGGATCACTCGCGATATCGATGCTGGCAAAGCCATCCCGGAAACCGGCCGGGCAGACATCGGGCTGCTTCCCGGCGTAGTACTCCGAATTGGCCAGCATGCCGTGCTCGAGAGCATCGATGCCGAGCCCCACGGCCTCCTGGTAGCCGACCGAGCAGAGATGGCCGGTCACCTTGATACCACGCTTGTGCGCCTGGTCAACCACTGCGCCTAACGTCGCCCGATCGATCTGCGTGTACACCTTGAGCCAGGTTACGCCCTCCTCGGCCCAGTAGTCCACCGTCTTCCGGGCAGCGTCCGGGTTCTTGAGTTCGTGCATGCCGAGCAGGTTGAGGCGCATATCCGGGCCGGGCCCCATCAGGTAGGGACCGGCCACGAACACCCGGGGTCCGACCTGAATGCCGCGATCGATGTTGGCCTTGAGATTGAGCTCGGCGTAGGGCGAAGTACTGCCAGTCGTCCGAATGGTGGTGACGCCCGATCCCAGGTACAGCAGCGGCGCGGTGTAGTTGGCCTGTGCCGCGCGCGGGGCCGCCGTGTAGTAGAACGTATGATTGTGGAGCCCGACCATGCCGGGAATCACCGTGTGCCCGGCGAGCTCGATGACGCGAGCACCCGCCGGAATCTTGGCGGCACTGGCGGGCCCGACCCAGCTGATCTTCCCACCCGCCACCAGGATCGTCTGATCCTCTCGGGCCGGGGCCCCGGTTCCATCCACCACCCGAACCCGCGTCAGCGCGACCGCAGGCGCATCGACGGCGATGAAGGCCCGCTGGGCTTCAGTGAGTTGCTGGGCGGTGCTTTGGGCGGCGGCTGGGGCCGCCGCTGCCAGGGTCAAAATGGCAATCAGCCGACCGTTCAGATCTCGCATATCTCGATCACCTTCGCTCGATGTGGGAGCCAACCCGTCGCGCCAACGTAGCGCCAGACCCATAGAAACGAAACGGGGCGGCACTGAGCGCCGCCCCGCCGGTGGTACCATGCCCGTCGGTCAGTTGGACCGAAGGGCCGCCTGTCGCTCCCGAAACTCACGGAATCCGATCAGACGCATGTTCTCCTCATCCCAGAGGCGCAGCCTGAGCGCCTTGAGGCCTTCCCAGAAGGAAATCGTCGGCACGTTCTGCAGCTCCGGCTGCTCGTCGTGGGCCTGCTGGAGCCGGTAATTCGGAATCCGCGGGCTCAAGTGGTGGACGTGATGCAGCCCGATGTTGCCCGAGAACCACTGCAGCACCCTCGGCAGCTTGAGGTAGCTGCTGCCCTTGAGCGCGGAGGTCGCGTAATCCCACTCGGCGGCCGGACGCCAGTAGGTATCCTCGAACTGATGCTGCACATAGAAGAGCCAGACACCGGCAGATCCGGCAACCAGGAAGGCCGGCAGGTAGATGGCCGCGGCCTCGCCCAGCACGCCGAACATCGCCAGCACGATGCCCACCGCAACGAGGGTCGCATTCGTCAGCCAGACGTTCAGCTTCTCTTTTTTCGTGGTATGAACGCCAGGCGTCGGCAGGCGGTGCTTGATCACGAGCCAGACCGGACCGAAGACGAGCAGGATGAGGGGATTCCGGTAGATCCGATACTTGAACCGGCCCCAGCGCGACAGGGCCTCATACTCCTTGACCGTCAGGGTCGCGATGTCGCCGACGCCGCGCTTCTCGAGATTGCCCGAGGAGGCGTGGTGTACCGCATGGTCACGCCGCCACTGGATGTAGGGCGTAAAGGTCATGCAGCCCGTGATGAACCCGAAGATGTCGTTGAGCCGGCGCGATCGGAAAAAGGATCCGTGTCCACAATCGTGCATGACGATGAAGATCCGGACTAGCAGGCCGCCCGTCGGGATAGCCAACAGCAGGACGAGGCCGTAGTGAACCTTCATGGCAAGCGCCATGAGGACCAGGCCCGCCACCAAGGGGATGAAGGTGGTCAGGATCTGGGTCACGGCAGCCTTCGTGCTCGGCTGCTGATACTTGATGACGAGTTCTCGCCATTTGGTGCTGACAACGTCCTTGGTGCTCATCAGTCCGTAGTTTGAGAGACGATGAAAGTTAACGCCCCGGAGCCAAACCCGCGAGGCCCTGGAAGCCTAAGCGTACTACCGGCAACGACTTGGGCGGTCAGGACCCGGCCATCTCTCGTCCTGACCGGCCTTCAATCTCGGTCCGCCCCTCGGCGAACCGCAAGGGCGGGGCCCCGGACGTGGCAGCCGTCGAGGTGGTCGTTGACGAGCCCCATTGCCTGCATGAAGGCGTAGACAGTAGTCGGCCCAACGAAGCTCCAGCCTCGCTTCTTGAGGTCACGGGACAGCGCAACCGACTCGGGGCTGGTTGAGACAATGGCGCTGCGGACCACCTTCCGCGGCCGCGACGCCGGGTCGGGCTCGAAGGTCCAGAAGTAAGCAGCAAGCGATCCAAACTCATTCTCAATCAGCTTGGCCTGCTTCGCGTTGTTGATCGTCGACTCGATCTTGCCCCGATGCCGCACGATGCCAGCATCGCCGAGCAACCGTGACACCTCGCGCGCGCCGAAACGCGCGACGGTGTGGTAGTCGAAGTCCCGAAAGGCGCGGCGGAAGTTCTCGCGCTTTCGCAGGATGGTGAGCCAGCTCAGGCCGGACTGAAATCCTTCGAGACAGATCTTCTCGAACAGGCGGCGATCCTCGTGCACCGGCCAACCCCACTCGGCATCGTGATAGGCCGCGTAGTCCGGCGCCGAGGCGCCCCACCAGCACCGGACCAGGCCATCATCGCCACGCACCAATCCGTCGGCCAGTGCCATACCCCTCCTAACGTCTGAGTGATGCCTCGATCTCGGCCTCCGTAAACCGGCGGGACATGACCGGCAGCTCGGCATGCTGACTCGGTTCGGTTGCCGCCTCGACGGCGATGACCCGCGCGCCCGTCATCTTAACCATGACCTCGGCCGCGTGCCCGTGTTCCTGGCTTGCGGTCAGGATCAGCGTCCAGGCGCCGACGGATCCCCAGGTATTCCGGAGCGCGAAAACACCGGGGCGCGAGGTCCGATCGAGTTGGAGGGTCATGGTTCGGCGCACCCCATTGACGATGCCAACCGCGCGGCCGGTCACGCCTTCATTGGCATTCTGGCGATAGTGAAAGGCGTGCACCAGCAGCACGGCATTGCGACTCGCAGCGTCGAACGGATTCGGCGGGAGCTCGATGCTGATCCAGGGGGGGCCGGCCAGCAGCGGTGCGGCAAGACCAGTCACCAACAGGGCTGACAGCAGGATGCGACGAGCGAACATGACGATGCTCCGGTGTGAGGTATCCTGTCAGATGCCTCCAGTCGTCGCGGGGTTTGAACCAATGCGCACCTGGCCCGAGAAACTCCGCACCGTCACCGCAATGCCGCCACCGGCGCCCGAGCGTTTGCCCGTGGCAAACACGGCCGAACGATCCTGGCCCGGCTTGGATCGATAGCCAGGCAGGCTGACCGCCAGCTTGCCCCTGACTGTGGCAACGTCGAACCGTCCGTCGATCGACGGTGGCAGGATCAGGTCCACGGTACCGTCGTGTGTGTCGACACCGAGGCGCCCGTCCCCGGCGACACCGCTCTGAAAGGTCACGCCTCCGGACGCCGTTTCCAGGCGAGCAGACAGCACCTCCGTGGAGGTTATCGCAATTGATCCGGAGACAGTGACAACGGTGAGATCGCCTCGCACCTCATCGATGCGCACGGAACCGCCTCCGGTACGCACTCGCAGCACGGTCGCCGCACCAACGACGGCGACATCTCCTTCGATCGACTCGAGCGTCGCGACACGAGGTGCGCCATCGAGCCGAATTGCTCCGGTCACGCTCATCACCTCCAACTCGCCTGCCACACCCGTCACCGCCACGTAGGCCGAGGCGCTCTTGACCCAGATCCGCGCGCGGCGAGGCACCCAGACCTCGAGGTTGCCGGCCGGCAAGCCGCCGCGCGGATCCTCGACGCCGAGCTTGACCATGCGTCGATCGCCGCCCCCGAAGAAGCGCCCACCCGGCGAGACCGTTCCGGTCACTCGGATCGAGTCGTGATCCCAGGCGGTGACCCGGGTGCTGCCGGCCAGGTTGAAGATCCGAAGGGTCACATCGGGCGTGGCCGGGAATCCGCGCTCGATCCGCACCTGCGCAGCCGAGGGTGCGGCCACGCTCGCCAGCAAGGTCAGCCCCAGAACTGTCACCCGCCGCATCAGCCGTCTCGATCGAGCATCGTGGCACGCTCCAGAAACTCAATCTTCCGGCGGTAGGCGGTCGCGACGATGGCCTCGAGCGACCGATCCCCCGGGTCGCTCCGCAGAGCCGCACGCGCCTCGCCTAACGCCTGTTCGATGACTTGGAGATTGCGTTCCAGCAGGGCCCGCGTTTCCGGCGCCATGGTTTCACGGGCGCGGGCGTAGAGTTCGGACAGCTCGAGCGTCGCCGAGAGATAGCTCGCCTCGGTGCCGGCAAACGCCGACGGCGCCGGGGAAGAGGCCCGGCTGAGCCACAGGGTGGTCGTGGCGCTCGCCGCGACCAGCAGCAACGCGGCCGCCACCAATCCGGAGAGCGGCACAGCATAGCGTCGGCGCGGGCGAGCCAGGCGCGGCACGATGCCGTCCCAGAGGTCGCGTGACGGCGCGACTTCGCGCGGCAACCCGGCGGTGCGCTGTCGGACCCAGCGAGCCGTCTCGTCCGCGGCGCGGCATTCGGCGCACGATGCCAGGTGCGCATCAAGCATGTCACGTCGTGCGGGATCGAGGGTTCCGCCGAGGTACGCCTCCAGGTGGTCCTGCGCTTCGGAGCAAGTCATCGATCCAACGCCTCTCGTAACAGCCGGCGGGCGCGGAACAGTTGGGCCTTCGAGGTCCCGACCGCGATCCCCGTCAGGGTGGCAATCTCGCCGTGTTCGTATCCCTCGATGTCGTGGAGCACGAAGACTGTCCTTGCGCCGGGCGGCAACCCGGCAATTGCCGCATCGAGATCCAGTTTGAGCCCCGGGGCTGGCGCCCGAATCTCCACCTCCATTTCCAGCAGATCGCCCGCCGGGGTAACTCGGCGGACCCGCCGCCAGGCGCTGCGCCGGTCACCCAACACCACGTTGACGGCCAGCCGATGGAGCCAGGTCCCGAAGGCGCTCTCGCCCCGGAACGAGGCGAGTCGCTCCCAGGCCCGAACAAAGACGTCCTGGGTCAGCTCTTCGGCATGCCTGACATCGTCCGTCAATCGGAGGGTCAGGGCATGGACCCGGCCGACGTGCGCCCGATACAATCGTTCGAACGCGCCCTCGTCGCCCCGACACGCCTGTGCCACCAGGGCTTCGCCTGCGGATCGATCCTCCGCCGGGGCAGACCCGGCCAGCGCGGGCAGGTGGTTCGGCATGGCCAGAATCGCAGTCACGAAGGTTGGATGCCGGTCCGGCCCCACGGGTTTGGAGGGCCAGCGCCGGGGGCATCCGGTCACGCCTCACGGAATGGTGCAGCGAAAGGGACCGCCCGGCCAGCCCGGTCCACGGGGCCCACCGCAGGAGACCTTGACGGATCAGGGTCGGTCATGCACTGTTTCTGTTGCTACTGTTGAAAATCAACGCGAAAATTCACCAGTCACTTCGCTTCCACCACGGAGCGCACCATGATGCGATGGGTTCTCACCGCAGCCCTGCTGGCGGGGCTCGGCATGCCGGTAGCAGCGCAGAGCGGAACGACACCTGTTCCACAGGACATCGAGATCCTCTGGGGTCAAAAGATCCCAATGCGCGACGGGGTTCGCCTCAACGCCACCGTCTATCGCGTCCGGGGCCAGACGGTGCCGCTGCCGGTGATCTTTACCCTAACCCCGTATATCAGCGACACCTACCATCGCTTCGCCATGCGCGCCGCGCGGGACGGCTACGTCTTTGCGGCCGTTGATGTTCGGGGCCGCGGCAACTCGGAAGGGCGCTTCGAGCCGTTCGTGAACGAGGGCAAGGACGGGCACGACATCGTCGAGTGGATGGCCAGGCAGCCCTGGTCTAACGGCAAGACCGCGATGTGGGGCGGGTCCTACGGCGGCACCGACCAGTGGGCCACGGTCAAGGAGATGCCGCCGCACCTGACCACCATTGTCCCGGTGGCGCCGGCCTACGTCGGGCACGATTTCCCCTTCGAGGGCAACATCTTCAACACCTACGTGATTCAGTGGCTCACCTACACCAGCGGCGCCACCGCCCAGAGCAGCATCTTCGGCGACATGGCCCACTGGGCGTCGGTCGCGCGCACGCTGCATCGGAACCACCTGCCCTTCCGGGTGCTCGACAGCTTGGCAGGGAACAAGTCCACCATGTTCCAGCGCTGGCTCGAACACCCGGCACCCGACGCCTACTGGGACGGGGTGGCCCCGACGCCCGAACAGTACCGAAAGATCACCCAGCCGATTCTGACGATTACGGGCCACTACGACGGCGATCAGCTTGGCACCCTGATGCACTACCGCAACTTCCTCAAGCACGCCACGCCGGAAGCGCGCAAGGGGATCTTCATGGTGATGGGGCCCTGGGACCACGGTGGTACGCGGGTGCCCACCCGCAACGTCAACGGGATCGAGTTCGGCGACAACAGCATGGTCGACATCGCCCAGCTCCACAAAGAGTGGTACGACTGGACCATGAAAGACGGGCCACGACCGTCGTTCCTCAAGAAGCCGGTCGCCTACTATGTCGCCGGCAGCGACGTTTGGAAGTACGCGGACAGTCTCGAAGCAATTGCCAACGAAACGCGGCGCTACTATCTGCACTCCATCAACGGTCGGGCCAACGACGTGTTCGCAAGCGGCACGCTCTCGACCGCGGCACCGGTCGCCTCGGCGCCCGACCGCTGGGTCTATAATCCGCTCGACACGGTTCCCTACATGGAATCCGCCACCAACCCGTGGGCGATGTCGTTCGTCGATCCGACGCCGGTTCATCAGACCGGCGGCAACGGGCTGATCTATCACTCCGAGCCGTTCGAGGAGGAGACCGAGGTGGCCGGCCAGATCAAGTTCACGGCCTGGCTCTCGATGGATGTGCCCGACACCGATCTATGGGTGACGCTCTACGAGGTGCTGCCTGACGGGCAGACCCGCCAGCTGACGAGTTCGCTGCTGCGGGCCCGATACCGCGAGTCGCTGCGGCAGGAGAAACTGGTGACCCCGGGCGCGGTGCTGCCGTATCGGTTCGAGAACTTCCCGTTCTTCGCTCGGCGTTTCACCAAGGGGAGCCGGCTGCGGCTTTTCATTCGTTCGCCCAATACGATTGCGCTCCAGAAGAACTACAACGGGGGCGGCGTGGTGGCGAACGAATCAGGCAAGGAGGCGCGAACCGCGCGGATCGCCCTGCACCACGATCCGAAGTATCCGAGCGTGCTGGAGATCCCGATCACACGCTAGTGTCCCAGGCATCGGGGTGGCCGAACCCGGTCACCCTGAGCTTCCCGGATCCGTACCTAGCGAAGACCGATGCTCAGGCCAAGCGAAGCGAGCGACAGTGTGGTTCCGTCGGTCCGACGCCGGCCGTACGCCGCGTCGATGGCCACACCGCCGAACAGCAGGCCAGACCCGACCGTCCACTGACCGCCCCCCTGGCCGAGTCCTGCGCCGGCGCGGAGCCGGAGGAGGGCGAAGGGCCGATACTCACCCCCCAGGCCCAGCTCGGTTCCCCTGGCACGCAGGAGCGCTGACTCGTCGGATGACCGGTGCACCAGGTCAGCGGCCAGGACGAGCCCTGGGATCCGATAGGCTCCAGCGAGTCGAAGTGCCGGACGGACAGTGGCCTGGTCGAGTCGAGCCCGGGCCTCGTGCACCAGGGGCGCCGGAAGGCTCGGGTCGTCGAGGGGTCGATCGTCGAACTCGACCAGAACCGTATCGACCGCGACGAGCGCTCGCCCGTCGCGGAGCCGGGCATCCCTCGTCGACCAGCCGAGCGTGTTGCGAAGATCCATCACGGATGCGCTGAGCGAAAGCCGGCTGCCTTCCCAGGCCACGCCGAGGTCGAGCCCAACGCCGTGGTTGCCGCCCCCGACGGTGACGGCGGGAAAGCGCAGGTCCGTCGTGGCGTCGGTGCGCGCGATCGAGCCGGCCACATTCCAGATCGAACCGTAGGCGTGGCCGTGGAGGTACTTGACCGTTGCCCCTGCGGCGAGCACGCCTCCCTCGAGCTCAGCAACCGGCAGCCCCCCGCTCAGCGCCAGGTAGCTTGCGGCAAAGTATCGTCCGCTGCCGCCACCGAAGGAACCGTCGATTCCGGCGTTGCCGTTGAGCAGCAGCTCAGCAGCCATCCGGGGAAGGACTATCGATGCGTGGCCGACAGCGCCTACGGTCACGGCAAGCCGGTCGATTGCGATGCCGATGCCAGTCAGGTCGGCGTCGACCCGACCACGAAACACACCACCCTCTGGAATCGCCGACAGCCAGGCTGCCTTGACCTCGTCCGGAAGCACCTCGCCCGCGAATCGATTGATGTCCGCGAACGTCACCGGGGCGGAGCCATAGGCCGCGTGCCCCGCCGGCAGGGTCATGCTGAACCGTCGCTGAGTGCGCAACCCGAGGTTGGCCGGGTTGTACATGGCGGCCTCGGCGCCACGGGCAACAGCACCGAACGCATCGGCCATTCCCCGCGCCCTGGCCACCCCTGAGGCCTGCTGCGCACTCGCCCCGGACGCGATCCCCACGATGCCCAGAGCCGCAGTCAGGCAACTGATCCGGATCATTCGCCGATCCTGGTTTCGAGAATCAGGCGAGGAACGATCCGGACGACCTGACGCGGAGTCACCGTCACCAATCGGTCCGCTGCGGAGCCACTCACACGCCCGGCGACCTCGACACGCACCTGATCTGCGGCGAGAACGGCGTCGATGTCCGCCTGCGACAGCTCGATGTCGACCGTCTGGTTGCCGCCCTCGAGCGAAACAGTGCGCGGCGCAATCAGCGCCGTACCGCTGCTCAGGAAGCGGATCGTCAGGTCGCCGCTGACCGCCAGCGGGTTGGCGACCTGCAATCGCAGGGTTGCCCGACGAACCTTCGACCGCAGGTCTGCACTGACGCCGGACGCATCGATATCGGTTTCGATGGCCGACAGCGTGCGCGACTCGACCCGCACGACCGCGGCAGATGCCCGGATCCCCGCTGGAACCACGGCAACCGACACCCGGTGGTTCGGATCGAGCAGCGTAACGCCGCCCGCCGGAGAAACGACCCGTACCGCGATCGACACGTCACCCTCGATCACAGTCCCGCCGGGAAGCGGAACGACCCGCCGATAGGTTATCCCGGGAGGAAGGTCGGTTTCGTTGCCGTCGATTGTCGAAGTCGCGAGCGTCACCCCTCCGGAGCGTATCGAGACAGTGATCTGTCCTCGCGACGTCGCCGTGGGTCGAATCGGATCAAACCGGAAGTCGTGGAAGAACAAGAGGGCGATCTCCGCCCCTGCCAGCAATGTTGCGCGGACGACGTCTCCCGGCAGGGTTGAGCGCGCTGTCACCGTTCCCTCGAAGGCGGGCTTCGGTGCCACGCCAGCCGGGCAGGCCTGGCAGAGTTGCCGCAGGGTTCGCTGCTCCTCAGTCTGGGCAGCTCTGATCACGAACGCATCACCGTCGCTGGTGACGCCGGCGGGCAGGAGATCGACCACGAGCACGCTATCAGCCTGGATCGGAACGATCCAACGCGAGTCGATGATGGGCGCCGAGGTCGGGATGTCGCACGCAGCTGCCAGGACGACTGCTGTCGCCCATGCGAACCGACCGTTCCGACCCATCTCCCACCCTGGCACCGCTGGCCTCCAGGCCCCCATGCTGTTCGGTTCTCCATCACTGACCGAAGACCGATCACCAGGAGACGCTCGCAGTTGATAGCGCTGTGTACTGCTGACTCTGCATCGCACAAACGAGGCCGGAAGTAACGAGAGATCGCTTGGCGGGAAACAACCCAGGAAACCGGCAGGCCAGGAAGGTCGAATGCCCGCTCACGGCTAGTGAGCGGGCACCAGACAGCGGTCTGAATTGTCGCGAAGAAGTGGCTAGGGAGGGAGTTGAACCCCCGACACGCGGATTTTCAGTCCGCTGCTCTACCACCTGAGCTACCTAGCCGTAAGGCGGACCAATATAGACCGGCTCGCCCCGATCTGCCAACGGTCCCGCCCCGTCCCTAACCCTCAACATCTTATACCCCACCAGCTTACACTCACGCCCCGCTGCCGAAGCCGTCCCCTTCCAGCTTCAATGCCAGGACAATCCCAGCCCGACCTGCACCATATTCGATGGGCTGCCGCCGTCGACGGAGGCGGCCAGCAAGTTCAGAAAGGGCACCAGAGAAACGTTGCGGCCGATGCGACCATCATAGCCCAACCCGAGCAGGAGCCCGGCACCCGATTCCCGGCCCCCAAACGGCGCGGCGTCGATGTCGATTGTCGCCAGACCAACGCCGACTTTGAAGTGGAATCCGCTCGATGCGCGAGGATACAGGTAGGCCACCGAGTTGAGCTGGGTCACGACGAGTGACGCCCCTTCCTCGTCCTTCGACCAGGCGTTGGTCTCGACTCCGAGCAGCACGGTCTGACTGACCGTCCCGCCCAGCCGGAAGTACCCCGATCCGCCGGTCAAGCGGTGCTCGCAGCCCTGACACCCGAACGAGCCGACCCCAAAGCCAAAACCGATCCAGAATCCCTGCCGGGTCTGCGGCCTCGGTTCTTGCGCAGCGAGGGGCGCCACGCCGAGCCCGATCACGCCAGCGAGCAGGACGGCATGACCGCCCCTGAGGACGAGGGAGAACATCGTCCCTCCCCTACTCTCCCCACGGCGCCGGGGGCGCGTCGACCTGCGAGCCAAGATCGAACTCGATCCGGAAGCGACGATCGGTGCCCACACGAACGAGCGCGTACACGAAACGCGAACCAGGCTCGACGGCAACCGTCCAGACATTGGTGGCAGCGGCCGGAAGCAGCGCGATGGTGGCCGAGTCCGCGGGGAAGTCGAACTGCGTCGGCTGACCCGGCAGCCGGGCATCACCGCCGTACTGCGTGACCGCGTCCTCACTTCCATCCTCGTGGCGATGGTCGTGCTTGAGCCGGAGTCCCTCACCCACCCGCGTCAGAACCCAGGTGCGCGATCGATCATCGCCGACATGGAACGGGATTCGAATCTCGTCCGGACCGCAGCTGCGAACCTGCATCACCAGGGCTTTCCCCGCAAAGGTGGTGTCGCCCGGCGGAGCCTCGACGAGACGCCCGCCGTAGGCGTTGCCGCACAGGCGCTCGAGGTCGGACCAGAAGGCGTCGACCGGACCAGCCACCGGCGCTTCGGAACCGCGACAGGCCATAGCGAGGAGCAACAACCCTGGGATGACGCGCATGAAAGCTTCTCCGTTGAATGTCGTGAGAAGATAGGGCGACCCCGGCTCACCGCCAGGGAAACGTGACTTGGGCGGTCGGGTATCAAGGTGTGGCGTCGCCGACGGAGTGGTGTATCGTTAGGGATTATTCCCGAATCACCCGCCTTCCCGGGAGGACTGGCATGGCGATCTCCATCAAGGTCAACGGACAGACCCGCACCGTCGACGTGGCCCCAGACACGCCGCTCCTTTGGGTGCTGCGCGAGCATCTCGACCTCGTCGGCGCCAAGTATGGCTGCGGCACTGCGCTCTGCGGCGCCTGCACCGTTCACCTTCGCGGCGCTCCGGTGCGCTCGTGTTCGATTCCCGTCTCGGCGGTGCGCGACGGTGACATCACAACCATCGAGGGCCTCTCGCCCGACGGGTCGCATCCGCTGCAACTGGCCTGGGACGAACTCGACGTGCCGCAGTGCGGCTACTGTCAGTCGGGCCAGATCATGACCGCCGCCGCGCTGCTCGAGCGAACCGGCAAGCCGTCCGACGCCGAGATCGACGCCGCGATGAACGGCAATCTCTGTCGCTGCGCCACCTACCTGCGCATCCGCAAAGCCGTCCATCGCGCCGCCGACCTCAAGGCCGGCGCTCCGGCCTCAGCGACTTCGACCCGTCTCGGCCAGACCGAGCGCCACGACCGATAGGAGGATCCGATGACTGCCTCCCTGGTAGATCGCCGCTCGTTTCTCAAAGTCACCGCACTCGCCGGCGGTGGCCTCCTGCTGGGTTCGTACCTCCAGCCCCTGACCGCCGGAGCCAGGAGCGCCGCGGTATTCGCGCCGAATCACTTTATTCGGATCGACGCCCAAGGCGTCATCACGATCATTGCCAAGAACCCCGAGGTCGGTCAGGGCGTGCGCACCATGCTGCCGATGCTGGTGGCCGAGGAGCTCGATGTCGACTGGAAAACGGTGACGATCGAGCAGGCCGACGCGGACGCGACCAAGTACGGGCGCCAGTTTGCCGGTGGCAGCACGGCGACGCCGCTCAACTACGATGAGCTCCGCAAGCTGGGCGCCGCGGGCCGGCAGATGCTGATTGCGGCGGCCGCAGCAACACTCGGTGTGCCGGAAAGCGAACTCGGGACTGGCGGCAACGCGGTCCACCATCACAAGACGCACCGGAAGCTGAGCTACGGCGAGCTCGCGGCCAAGGCCGCCACGATGCCGGTGCCGGATCTGGCCACCGTGCGGGTCAAGGATCCGAAGGATTTCACGATCATCGGGCAGCCGCTGTCGGGCGTCGACAACAAGAAGATCACGACTGGCAAGCCGCTCTTCGGCATCGACGTGAAGGTCCCCGGCATGGTGCACGCGGTCTTCGTCAAGTGCCCTGTCTTCGGTGGCAAGGTCGCCTCGGCCAATCTCGATGCGCTCCGTGCGATGCCCGGGGTTCGCAAGGCCTTCGTCGTCGAGGGTGGCACGGCGCTGACCGGGCTGCTCGGTGGTGTTGCCATCGTCGGGGATACCTGGTGGGATACGATCCGGGCACGTCGCAAGCTCGAGGTCACCTGGGACGAGGGCCCGACAGCGCAGCAATCGAGTGCCGGCTTTGCCGCCACCGCCGCAGCGCTCGGCAAGCAGACTCCTCAACGAGTACTGCACCGTGAGGGCGACGTCGCGGCTGCTTTGCAGAGCGCGGCCAAAGTGGTCGAGGCGCAGTACTACTATCCGTTTCTGCACCACGCGCCGCTCGAACCGCAGAACTGCACGGCGCAGTTCAAGGACGGCAAGATGGAAATGTGGGCGCCGACTCAGAACCCGGAGCCGGGGCGCGATTTGGTGGCCTCGACACTCGGGATCGACAAGGGCGCCATCACCATTCACCTCGTTCGCGGCGGTGGGGGCTTCGGTCGTCGTCTCATCAACGACTTCATGGTCGAGGCGGCCTGGATCGCCAAGGAAATGGCCGGTACGCCCGTCAAGTTGCTCTGGACCCGCGAGGACGACACACAGCACGGCTTCTATCGTCCGGCGGGATACCACTTCTTGAAGGGTGGAGTCGATCGGAACGGGAAGATCTCCGCCTGGCAGAACCACTTCGTCAGCTTCGGTGAGGGCGAGCGTTTCGCAGCCAGCGCCGGGATTGCCCCGACCGAGTTTCCGTCGCGCTTCATTCCGAATTTCGAACTGGCCACATCCGTCATGCCGCTTGGCGTGCCGACCGGTCCGCTCCGAGCTCCAGGCAGCAACGCGCTGGCGTTTGTCTATCATTCGTTCATCGACGAGCTGGCGCATGCCGCCGGGCGCGACCCGGTCGAGGTGCGACTCGAGATCCTGGGCGATCCGCGCATGGTCGGCGAGGGCCCCGCGGGCTATGACGCCGCCCGGATGCGGGGCGTGCTGCAGCTGGTGGCCGAGAAGTCCGGGTGGGGCAAGACAGCACTGCCCAAGGGCACCGGGCGCGGAGTCGCGTTCCACTACAGCCATCGCGGCTACTTTGCGGAAGTCGTCGAGGTCACCATGAAGACGCCGGACAGCTTCCGCGTCAACAAGGTCTGGGTGGCGGGCGACATCGGTCGTCAGATCATCAATCCGAGCGGCGCGATCAACCAGGTCGAGGGCTCGATCCTCGATGGGTTGAGCGAGGCGTTTGCGCAGGAAATCACGATCGAGAAGGGGCGGGCGAAGGAAAGCAACTTCCACGACTTCCCGATCATTCGCCTGACGCAGTCGCCGCCGGTCGAGGTGCATTTCCTGATCAGCGACCATGCCCCGACCGGTATCGGCGAACCTGCGCTTCCGCCGGTAGTGCCCGCCTTGTGCAACGCCATCTTCGCAGCGTCAGGCAAGCGGATCCGGTCGCTGCCGCTGTCGAAGGCCGGGCTCAAGTGGGCCTGATCACCAGGTCCGTCGATCGTTGATAACCAGCAGGGCCGGTGCCAGCGCCGGCCCTCACTTTTCGCAGCCATGAGCACTCTACTTCTCAACGTTTCGCTCTTCTTCGGCGCCTTCATGAGTGTGCAGCTGGCGCTCGCATGGGCCGAGGCAGCCAGCTATCCGCTGGGCGGCGACAAGAGCTCGCTGGCGGGTTTCGGGGGCGTCATCGTCCTGATGATGATTCGCTGGCTCGCGCTGGCTGGACCGCTGATCGCCGGCGCCGGGCGCGGCAACTTCGCGTGGCTGCCGGGCGGACGGACGGGGCAGGTTCTGACGGTCCTGACCCTGCACATCGTCCTGGGCGTGATCTCGCTGCAGACGTTCAACTGGATTACCGCCGCGATACAGGCGGACAATCCGGGTCCCCTCAAACTGGCCTGGCTTCCTGGCCTGGTGCTGCCGATCGTCGTGATTGCCGTGGCCTTCTGGTCGATCAACCGCGACGGGCTGACGCGCCGGCCGTGGATCGGTGCGGTGGTGGCGGTATTGTTGATCGCGGGCCATTGGTACGGATGGCGCGAAGGGTATCGCCGGCCAAGCCCGCCAGCGCAAACCAACGCGCCTCCGGACTGACCCGGGGCCTCACCGCCGTCACACCCCAGCTGCCGCAGTGCGGCTCGAAAGGATGTTCAAGAATGCCCGTCCAAGGAAGCCCCTTCGTCTGGTACGAGCTCATGACGACCGACCCAGCAGCTGCGCAGGATTTCTACCGGGCTGTCGTCGGGTGGTCAGCTCAGGTGTTTCCCACCGGCCCCTCTCCTTACACGATTCTTTCGGCCAATGGCAGGGGTGTAGCGGGTCTGATGCAACTGCCGCAGGAGGCGTGCGATGCTGGGGCGCGGCCGGGGTGGATGGGGTACATCGGAACGCCGGATGTCGATGCGGCCACCGCGAAGGTATCCGCAGGCGGCGGTACCGTGCACCGTCCGCCAGATGACATTCCGACCGTCGGTCGGTTCTCCGTGGTTGCCGATCCGCAGGGAGCGGTCTTTACGCTGTTTACGCCTTTACCGGGCACGGAGGAGGCACCCGTTCCTCCCATGACCGAGGGACACGGGGCGTGGCACGAGCTGATGGCGACGGACTGGTCGAGCGCGTTCGACTTTTACGCATCTCAGTTCGGCTGGACCAAGGGTGAGACGATGGACATGGGCGAGATGGGGACCTATCAGCTCTTCGGAGCAGGCGGCGAGCCCCTTGGCGGCATGATGACGAAGCCGCCCGAAGCTCCGGCGCCGTTCTGGCTGTACTACTTCAGCGTTCCCGCCCTCGACCGGGCGATTGCCGAGGTGACCGCTCGGGGCGGGCAGGTCATCTTCGGCCCGATGTCTGTACCCGGTGATGCGTGGGTCGTGCAGTGCGAAGATCCTCAAGGTGCGGCCTTTGCGCTGGTTTCGATGAACCGCTGACCGAGGCCAGGATCCGATACTCCACTGGTGGTGTGATGTGAACGGGCTCGCCTGGTGAGACGTCTCACTGGTACACCACCATTTTCGTGGAGTAAGTCTATGTCGTTGCGTGCCCGAATTTCGATCCTCCTGCTGATGGGTGTAGCTGGCACACCGCTCGCTGCCCAGCGCTATTGGCATACGCCTCCGGTCAGCCGTTGGACCGTCGGCCTCGAAGGGTATCGACCGATTTTTCAGGAGGAAGGTGCCAAGTTTTTTACCGGCGCACTTTTTCTGTCTGCCGGCACCCGAGTTGGCGAGCGCATGGTGCTCGAGGCCGAGTTGCCGATCGGGCTCAGCAGCCTGGATGATCCGATCGGTTCTACGACTCTGGCAGGCAACCCGTACGTCGGCCTCCGGTTCCCCAATGCACGCGGCTCATTTGTCGGCCACGCGGGCATCCGGTTGCCGCTGGCACAGGAGCCGGACAACCTGGGAGCGCTTGCCGCCTACGCGGCTGGCGGTATCGCCGATCTCGATCGGCTCGAGGCGTTCATCCCCGAGCGGATGACGTTTCGCGGCGGTGGTGAGTTCATCACGCGCAACCGTAATGGCTTTCTATTTGGCTTCCGAGCTGGCGGCGCCTTTCTGGTCGATGCCGGAGGCAACGGTGTCGATCCCGAGTTCATCGCCGACTACGGCGTCCGTGCCGGCCACGAGAGCGCTGATTACCTCGCCACGATCGGTGTGACCGGCCGAGCGGTGTTGACCGAGAGTGACCTCGGATTCGATGACCGCAGCTTTCACTCGATCGTCAGCCAGATCGAGCTTCGTCCCGGCATGATTCGACCCTCACTGACGGTGCGGGTTCCCCTCGACAGCAGCATCAGAGACATCTCTTCCGTCATCGTGGGACTGGGCTTCTCGATCTCCTGGTAGCCGCTGCGGCCAGGGCGACCTCTTGCGAGGTCGCGCTGCTCGCTGCTGCCGGTCACTACAGGATTACGAGCACCCGTTTCGCCGCGCAGTCCGTCAGCCGCAGCGCCGGAACGATGGTGAAGTCAGTTCGGCGGCACCGCGGCGATCAACCTCGCGACGATCTCGTCCCGAGGAAATCGCTTGCCGCCTGGGAGAATATTCCATCCATTGAAGACAACGACGAGGTTGCGTTCGGGGGCAACCATCGGGAACTGGCCGCCGAAACCCGACCCGGTCCAGAGCAGCTTCGTCGTATCGGATGGGTTGGGATAGAGCCACCACTTGAGCCCGTACCAGGGTGTGCCCGGTCTATTGCCAGCACGAACGGCGGGTTTGACTGACTCCTCGACCCACTCTTTCGAGACGATCGGCGTGCCGCGCCACGATCCGCCGTCGAGGAAAAGCTGCCAAATCCGCGCCAGGTCGCGGGCTTCGAGGTAGAGGCCGCCTTCGGTGTCGATCAGGCCGGTCGGGATTCGTTTCCAGAACCATCGTTCGATGCCCAGCGGCCCGAAGAGATGGCGGGCGGCGTACTCTTCGATATCGAGGCCGGTGGCGCGATGAAAGATGTAGGCGAGCAGCTCGGTTTCCCCACTGCTGTAGTTGAACTGCTCACCAGGCGCACGCGCCATGGGCCGGTTGATGACATACTCGATCCAGTCACGGCTCGCTTCCATGGCAACCGCATTGTTTCGCGGATCTACATAGGGCAGTGACTCGTTCCAGTCGAAGCCGCCGGTCATAGTCAGCAGATGTCGCACGGTGACCTGACGCTTTCGGTCATCGACGTTGGCGACTTTGGTGCTATCGAAGAAGGTCAGAATCGGCGTATCGATCGAGGGAAAGTCGCCCCGATGGACCGCGACGCCAATGATGACCGAGGTGATCGTCTTGGTGACCGACTGCAAGCTGTGCAGATCACCCCGCCGGTAGTAGGGATGCCACCACGGATTGAAGTAATTGTAGGACCCGGTGGGATCCGACGCATTGAGCGCGCTCGGCACTTTGGCGGAATCGCCATAGGCGGCGTCGTAGTCGTGGACGTAGCTCTTGTCGAAGACGATCTTGCCGTCCCGAATCACCAGCATCCGGTCGACGAAGCCGTAGTCGCCGCGAGCGATTTCGCCATCGATGCTGTCGAGCACCGCTCCGTTGACGGCGGCGGCGGCCGGTGACGTCGTCGGCCAGCCGGCTGGATCGGGCTGTGACGAGGCCGGACCGCAGCCGGACAACCAGACAGCAGCAAACAGCGCGATGGCAGAGGATCGGCGCAACACGGGGGCTCCGTCGTGAGGGGATCCCTTCAATCTGCTACCAGGACCCCAACAGGAACAGAGCCCCCTGACCTTCTATGCCTCAGCAGTCGTCGGGTCGATCATGGTGGCCACTCGCGACACCCGATTGGCCGGGAATCCACCTTGACGAGCGTGTTCCCGGACCGAGGCTTCGTCGGGCGCCACGTAAACGCAGAAGATCTTGTCGTCAGTGACATAGCTGTGGACCCACTGGATCTGGGGGCCCATGGTCGAGAGCACACCGCACGACTTCTGCGAGATGCCCTGCAGGTCGGATGGGGAAAGCTTGCCGGCGCCGGGGATATCTCGCTCGATGACAAACTTGGGCATGGCTGCTGGTCTCCCTTCAGGTGTGATGAGCCCTGTTCCACCGCGATCGGGGAACATGGTATGGCCTAGACTATCTCCGGCCTAGTCCCTACGCCAGATGCGAGGCCGGAGCACCGGACGCAGGGCCGCAGAACGACGGGTCTGGCACAGCTTCGCGGATTGGACTAACATCGTCTGTCACCACCCTGAACAACCGCCATAGGGAGTCTCCATGCGACCCCGAGTCCTGCTGGTCTGCCTCCTCGCCGGGGCAGCACCCGCCACCGTTGTTGCACAGCAAAAGCTGACACCGTCCGATCTCTTTCAGTTCGAGTACGCCGCCGACCCGCAGATATCGCCCGATGGGCAATGGGTGGTCTACGTCCGCCAGTGGCAGGACGTGATGACCGATCGGCGCTACGCCAATCTCTGGCTCGTCAGAACGGACGGCACGGACAACCGTCCACTCACCACGGGGAAGTTCAACGAGAGCTCACCCCGCTGGTCGCCAGACGGCAAGCGGCTTGCCTACCTGACCAATCGGGGCGGATCGGCGCAGATCCAGGTTCGCTACATGGACACAGGCATGACACACCCGGTCACGAGCATCGCCAGCCCACCGAGCGGGGTGACCTGGTCGCCGGACGGGCAGCATCTTGCCTTCGTTGCCCAGGTCAGACAACCGCCGCTCGTCGTGGGGCGGCTGCTGACACCGCCAGCGGGCGCGACGTGGGCGCCGCCGCCCAACTACACCGATCGCCTGGTGTTTCGGCAGGATGGGGCGGGCGAGGTGCCGCCTGGTTTCATGCACGCGTTCGTGGTGCCCGCCACGGGCGGCACGGCACGGCAGATTACGAGCGGCGACTATCATCACGGTGGGATGCCGTGGGGCGGCGGCTCGCTCGCCTGGACCCCTGACGGCGCCGAGTTGATCCTCGCTGCCCGGCGCGGCGAGCGCCCGGAGTGGAACTCGCGCGATTCCGAGCTCTTCGCCGTGTCGGTGAAGGACCGGACGCTGCGCCAGCTCACCGATCGATTCGGGCCGGACCTGAGCCCGGAGGTGTCACCTGATGGTCGCCTGATTGCCTATGTCGGATACGACGACCGCAAGGTGGGCTACCAGAACACCCTGCTCTATCTCATGGGCCGCGACGGTTCGGGCAAGCGGGTCCTGTCCTCGCGAATCGATCAGAGCGTGCGCAGCCCTGTCTGGGCGGCGGACGGCAAGGGTTACGTCGCGTTCGACGACAAGGGCAACACGAAAGTCGCCCTGGTTGCTCTCGACGGTTCCTACCGCGTCGTGGCGCACAACCTGGGCGCAGGCACCTCGGCGTACGGCGGCGGCAGCTACTCCGTGTCGCGCGACGGCAGCATCGTCTACACCTTGAGCACGCCGAGTGTGATCTCCGACGTGGCCTACACCCGGACTGCAACCGGCAGCCCGGTTCGGGTCCTGACCGACCTGAACAGCGACGTGCTGGCCGACCGCGAGCTGGGTCAGGTCGAGGAGATCTGGTGGAAGTCGTCCAAGGATCAGCGCGACATTCACGGCTGGATCATCAAGCCGCCTGGTTTCGATCCGTCACGCAAGTATCCGATGATTCTGGAGATTCATGGCGGGCCGTTTGCGAACTACGGTGATCGCTTCGATGAAGAGAAGCAGCTGATGGCGGCTGCCGGCTACGTTGTTTTCTATCCCAATCCTCGGGGCAGTACGAGTTACGGCGAAGAGTTCGGCAATCTGATCCACCACGCCTACCCCGGCGACGATTTCTACGATCTCGACTCGGGAGTCGACGCCGTGATTGCGAAGGGCTATGTCGACCCGAACAACCTGTTCGTGACCGGTGGCAGCGGCGGTGGCGTGCTGACGGCGTGGATGATCGGCAAGTCGAATCGATTCAAGGCGGCGCTGGCGTTCTACCCGGTGATCAACTGGGAGAGCTTCTCGCTGACGGCCGACATGGCGTCGGCCTCCGTGAATAACTGGTTCCCGGGTTTTCCCTGGGACCACCCCGAGAACTATGCGAAGCGGTCGCTGCTGTCGGTCGTCAAGAACGTCAAGACACCGACGCTGATCATGACCGGCGATGAGGACTACCGGACCCCGATGTCCGAGTCAGAGCAGTACTACAAGGCGCTGCACATGCTCGGTGTGGAGACCGTGCTGGTTCGGGTGCCGGAAGAGCCGCACGGGATCCGGCGGCGGCCGAGTCACCTGGCGTCGAAGATTACGACGCTGGAAGGCTGGTTTGCGAAGTATCGGGGTCAGACACCCTGATGAGCGGTGCTGCGCCGAGCTCGGAAGCTGCGAGCTCGGCGCACCCCGCCGTCTGGACGAAGGGTTCAGCGCGGAATCGGCTTGTCGAGGTTGTCCCAGCCGTATGCCGCCGCCACGCGCTCTTCGACCTCACGGATCAGCGGACCACTGCCGCCATTGATCATGATGACCACTCCGTAGCCTTTGCGGACGTGGGCAATCAAGTTGCAGCTGAAGCCCCAGTTGCCGCCGCTGTGCATGAAGTACCAGCCCTCGCCGCGCTTTTCGACCATCAGACCGACGGCAAACGACCCAAGTCCGGTCGGGGCGATCATCTCGCGCGCCGAGGCCTGGGAGAGCACCTTACCGGCGGGGCCGCGGTAGGCGTTCTGAACTTCGATGGCAAACTTGGCAAGATCGGTGGCCGTGGTCCAGAGTCCGGCGGCTGCTTGCTCCGGATAGACGTGCCACTTGGTATCCATTGCGGTGCCGCCTGGGCTGTGAGCGCGAGCAGTGCGTTCCGCAAGCACACCGACCGGCGGCTGCTCGAATGAGCTTTCGGTCATGCCGATCGGGCCCAGCACGGTCTCCTGCATCAGCTGCGCAAACGGCTTCTTCGTCAGATCGGTCAGCGTCAACTGTACGATCTCGGTGCCGCCGCCCGAATACTTCTGACCCGCGTAGACCGGACGGGCAAACCGGACCGGACCGACGTTGGACGGTTTTTCACCGTTGAGCAGCTGGACCAGGGTTGGACGGGGCGCATCCGGCTTGTAGCCGGGGAACCCGAAACCATCGTCCGCGCCTGAGGTGTGACTGAGCAGCGACCGCAGGGTGACCGGCTGAACTCGGGTGAACTCGCTTTCCGGCACTCGCCACGAGGTCAGGAGCGCGTTGACGTCCTGATCGAGCGACAGCTTGCCCTCCTGGGCCAGCTTGACGACCGCCATCGCGGTGACCGGCTTGCTGATCGAGGCGGCCTGGAAGGGCGTGTTGGTTTCGACTCGTCGCCCGGTCGTCACGTCGGCCACGCCGTAGCCCTTGGCCCAGTGCACCTTGAAGTCCTTGATGACAGCAATGGTCATCCCGGGAATCCGGAATCGGGTCATCATCTCTTCGATGGTCAGCCCGTCGAATCCCTGCCGGTTCGGCTTCTGCGGGCCTTCGATTCGGGCGATGATGGCCGCGACGTCGTCTTGTGCAACGACCGGGCCCGAGAGGACCACGGAAAGCAACGCGAGTGCGACGAGGACACGGTGGACCAGGGGAACCGACGGACGCCTCATGCAGGACTCCAGGGTTTGCGTCAGGATGTCAGTGACAGTAGATCGAGATGAAGGTTCGAACCGTTTAGACACCGGGGCAAGCCAGACCGCTGCAGTGGCTCCCACCTGAGAACGTTTCATGGAGCCCCCCGCTCGCCTCTCGAGTCCAGCCTCTCGCCTCGCAGGAGGTGGCCGCAGGGCACGAAGCCGGCCTTCTGCAGGGTATGACGGGATGCGATGTTGGCGATGTTGCACCTGGCGCCGGGAATCCGACCGTCCTCGCGGCAAAGGCGTTTCAATTCCTGCACCATGAAAGACCCGAATCCTCGGCGCCGGTACTCTTCTTCGACATCCATGTACACATCGCCGTAGGGCGGGT
Organism: Gemmatimonadales bacterium; assembly: GCA_019637315.1. NCBI lineage: Bacteria > Pseudomonadati > Gemmatimonadota > Gemmatimonadia > Gemmatimonadales > Gemmatimonadales bacterium. Next base: position 148,128 of record JAHBVU010000001.1, on the reverse strand, counting down.
TGTAATGGAAAAGCACGCCTCCTGTGGCCGCGACAACACCATCCGACTCGATGACGCCGCGCCAGCGACGCGTCTCCGAGGTGAGCGCAGGCTCTTCCTCAACCGTCGGATGCCGGAAGACCGCCCCGTTGGGACGCCAGTTTGTTGTCAGACCGTCCTCGAACAGGATCGACTCCGAGCGAACGCTGTCTGCAAACGCGAACAGCATGGCTGTTCCCAGCGCGTCGTTGCTCTGCATTTCGATCGATCGAACTCCGCTGGCGCCGAGGAGGGCCTCGAAGAACTCGAAGGCATAGACCCGCGCAGGCGCCGTCAGGTAGAACTCGTAGGCAACCGGACTGTCGGCCCAGGGCCCGGCAATCGCGATCGAGCCGTAGCCTACCGTGGTATCACCCAGGCGCATCGCGTACTCAACGGTCCATCCCGGCCGGCTATGGAGGGAGTCATGGATGACCTGGCAGGCCATATCCTGCTGGTATTCATTCCGAAAGTCAGCGATCGTGGCGAGATCCGTGCGTTCGATCCAACGCTCCATCGGTGCCCCCCTCCCCTTCCTTACCCAGCTGACGGCTGACTCAATGCTCTATTCTCGCGCCAACGGATTGATCGCGGTCAGCTGCCCTCAGGGGGCAATCCGCGGAATCGTATCACCGGGGCGGTAGGGGTAGAACTTGTCGAGCTCGACGTTGCGGTAGGGCAACTTGTCGAGATGAATCGTCCCGACGTACGGAGCAGGCGCATCGACGATCACGATCGTTTTCGCGAATCCGTTGTCATCGAAGCCGCGGCGGAAATGCGCCCGCGACTTGAGCACCCAAGTCGTGAAGCGCGCGGGGGCGATCGGGTCCCACCCCATCTGGCTCGGATCGGTCACCTGGACGAGTTCGGGCGTGATCACCACCCAGTTGCCGCGGCCGAACTCGACGATGGCAACCGTCTTGTCCGCACTCCCCAGCGACGATGCCATGCCTTCAGGCTGGCCAAGATACACCAGCTTGCCGCGCAGGCGGACCGGCTTGCCGCTCTCGGGATCAACGACGAAGCCACCGACCTCGCGATCGAACGCGTCCCCCGCCTTGGCACCCTCGGCGACCAGCGTCTTGAGCAGCCGCTCGTCGCGCAGCGTGGCATACAGCACCCCGCCCAGATCCTGGCGGACGATCTCCGCCAGGATATGGGTCGCGTCACCGGACCGATCCGAATAGTCGGCGAGCACGACGGGGGTCTCCTGTCGGCGCGTTGCGGTAATTGCCTGGCTGACCGCGTTGGCCGGAGCCACGACCGGCGTGGTCGCGACGAAATCACGGCGGAGGCGCCACATGTAGCCGGCCATGTCATCGGCGATCTCGTCGGCCAGGGCCTGGTCGCCGTTGGTCATGACCTGAATCGTTGCGCCGACGTCCGGGACATCGCTCCACGGAAACCCGAAGAACACGCTGACGAACACATCTTTGCGCCGCGCCTCCCAGACCAGCGCCCGCTGAATCAGGTTGATCCAGGGATACTGCCCGGTCCACTGCATCACCGTCGGTGTAATGATGGCCGGCTTCCGAGTTGCCGTAGTGGGTTGATAATCACCTCGCGCCGTGCGAATCAGCAGGCGCGCGGCTCGCTCGCCCTGGAGCCGACCGTCATAGTGCGGGAAGTACTTCATCACCATGGAGAAGTTGGCCTGCCGCAGGAACTCTTCATCCTCGTTACCATGCGGATCGAAGGTGCCCGCGATCGGCACCTCGGGACCCACGATCTCGCGGGCCCGCCGCGCCAGCTCTGCCTCAGGTCTCGGCACGCCCTCGACGGCCATGGCCCCATGGAGCGCGAGGTAGACGCCATCGACCGGGAGCGCCTTGCGCAGGCCATCCATCATGAGCCCGGCGTAGTGTTCGAAGGCCTCCTCCGTGATCCACCCCTTGGAGCTGCTGCCGATCGGCAGGCCACCGGGAGACTCGAGCCCGATCAGCTCGACACCGTGGTACTCACGTGCCTGCTGGACGAATCCCTGAATCGACTCCGAGCGCGACGCGAGCAGCGCCTCGCCCACCAGATTGGGCTTGGGAAAGCCGTCGATGCCGACCTTCTCAGGCATGAAGGTGGTGGCTTCATGGGCAAAGAACGCCACCGCCAACCGGAGCGGGCGCTGAGCGGGATCGGCATCGCGGGCGGGGGCGCACCCCGTCACGACCAGCGCGAGCAAGGCGGAGCGAACGACCGCCGATAGCGAATCTGTCATGATCCTGGTCCGTGCAGCTGATGAAGGGTGGAGCCATCATCCTAACACCACACCGTTGCCGCCGCGAGGCGCTGCGTCGCGGAGCACGCGCCACCGACCCGGCTTGCCCGATTCGGCGCCCTGTCCTAGGCTTCGGGTCAGCCGATGGCGTCGCGACGACCAACGGGTCCCCGTCTCACCGTTTCCAGAGTCCGGAGGGTTCCATGACGATTTCCCGCCGAGCCTTCGTTGCCAGCTCCGCATCGGCAGCTGTGGCCGCGTCGTTTGCGCGGCCGGCCCTTGCACGCGTCCTGCAGCAGCCGGCGGCGCAACCGGTCTTTACGGCGATCCGTCGCAACGTCGGTTACTTCACGATGCGGGGCGGCACGATCGGCTACCTGATCGATCCGAGCGCAGTCGCGGTAGTCGACAGCCAGTTTCCCGCGGAAGCCAAGGCGTGCCTGGAGGGACTCAACCAGCGTTCCAAGGGCCGCGCCATCGACGTCCTGATCAACACCCATCACCACGGCGACCACAGTGGAGGCAACGTCTCGTTCAAAGGCGCCGCCAAACGCGTCGTGGCCCACGCCAAGGCTGATGAGCACATGCGTCAGCCGCCAGGTGGGCAAGCACCGGCCGACGCGCTCTTTCCGGACACGACGTTCGGCGACAGCTGGCGGGCCGAGCTCGGCGACGAGCGGGTCGTGGCGCGGCACTACGGCCGAGCCCATACCAGCGGCGACGCCGTGATCACCTTCGAACGCGCCAACGTGGCCCATATGGGCGACCTGCTCTTCAACGGTCGGCATCCGGTGGTCGACCGAGCTGCGGGTGCGCACATGGCCAACTGGATTGCGATGCTCGACCGAGTGCCCCGCGACCACTCTGCCGACACCATCTATATCTTCGGTCACGCCCGCGCCGGTCTGCCTGTCGTCGGCGGCCAAGCGGAGCTGGCCCAGTTCCGCGACTACCTCACCGCAGTGCTCGAGTTCGTCCGCACCCAGGTCAAGGCCGGCAAGTCACAGGTCGAGATCCTCGCAATGCGCGATCCGCTCGCGGGATTCGACGCGTTCGGACCGTTCGGCGCCGCGCACGCGCGGGATCCTCTGACTGTGGCCTACGAAGAGGTGACCGCCGGCGCGGGGTGAGGCGTACAATGGACCTGTCCGATGCCGCGTTCTCGAACAGGTCGCTGACGGGAGTTCGCGACACTCGGAACTACATCTTGTCGGGCCGGCGAGCGCGCACAAGCAGCTCCGCAACCTCCTCGTGGCCTCCTTCCCTGGCCCAGTCCTCGGCTGTCGCACTGAACCGTGCGTCGCGTCGGTCGAGGCTGGCGCCGTGTTCGATCATCCAGACCACCGTATCGCGATGGCCATTACTCGCGGCCCAGTGGAGTCCCGTTGCCCCAAAGAAGGCAGTCGCGTCGATGTTGCCACCGTGCGACGCCAGGTAGGCGACCACTGCCGTATGGCCGTTCCGCGCTGCGGCGTGCAGGGCGTCCGAGAGCACGTCTCCACGAATGTGGGCCGTATCTGCCGGCCATTCATGGGTAGCCGCGGCAGGCGCCCCGCGACGTCGATGGGAGGACAGATCACCCCCCCGAACCACCAGGTCGCGAACGTAGCTCAGCCTGCCTAACGCGGCCGCCGAGATCAGGGAAAGACCCGTTGCGCCGCGCGCAAGCAACAGGTCGGCCACGCCAGCGCTTCCCATCACGGCGGCCCAGTCGAACGGCGTTGCGCCCCACGACGTAACCGCTTCGGGATCCGCGCCGACGTCCACCAGCAATGAGGCCGCCTCGACTCGATCCATCTCAGCGGCCCAATGGAGCAGTGTCTTATCATGGTCTCCGGCTGCGTGGGCCAGTGCCGGCTCTGCCTCCAACCGAGCCCGCAACTCGTCGATGTCATTGGCTCTGATGGCGTCGACCATGGCGGCGAGGGTCAGTCGCATCGCAGCACCTCCATCGGATCGACCCGCAAAGCACGGCGTACCGGGCCAATCGTCGCAGCTATCAGCGCGACCAGCAGCACGAGCACGACGGCTCCAAAGACGAGCGGATCGAGCGCCGGGGTCTGGTAGAGAACCGCGCGGATCAGCTGCGCAACGGTCGCCGCGCCGATCAGGCCAATCGCGACGCCCGCAAGACCGAGCCGCACGGTTACCGCCAGGGAGGCGCGAGCTACCTGGTGGCGGGAGGCGCCCAGTGCGATCTGCATTCCGATCTCGCGGCGGCGACTGGCGACGAAGTAGGTCGTTACGGCATAGACGCCGGTAATCGCCAACAGCAGCGCAACCCCGGCAATCGCGGCAAGCGCCTGCGCCTGGAAACCGCGTTTGGACCAGGCAACCCGCGCACGATCGTCCATGGTGCGTACATCAAACAAGGCGAGTGACGGATCCGCTCGCCGCACCGCGCGGCCGACAGCGGGGAGCACCCCCAACGGATCGCCAGCCGTCCGGACCAGCACCATCCGGCTGGCGTAGGTGAACTGCGAGTAGGGCGTAAAGAAGCTGGGCGGCGGCGGGCCCTGATCGACCGGGCGGTAGGCGACATCCGCGACAACACCGACGATCTCGGCGCTTGCATCCGGAGTGCCGTAGGAGGCCGCGCCGTCGAACCAGACCCGCTGTCCGATCGGGCTCCCGCCCGGCCAGAACCTGGTCGCAGCCGCGCGATTGATGACGACGACCGGCGCGGTGCCCGCACGGTCCGTCGGCAGCAGTGACCGCCCTTCCTCGACTGGAACACCGAGCGTTCGGAAATGGTCGGGACCAACATAGTGGCGGAAGACACCGGGCGCCGTGCCCGCCGCATCCCGGCCCACGATCCGCAGCAGCGCACTGGCGCACTGCGACGCCAGCGGCGCACAACCGTCGACCGACGCCGATTCCACGCCAGGAACACGCGCGATTTCCTCGAGCACGCGATCGATCAGCGCCGGCGCCGCGGCAGGCGGGTACTGGACCTCAGAAGGCCGGATCATGAAGGTGAGGATCCGCCCCGGGTCAAAGCCAACAGGTGTCTCCCGCACTCTGGCATAGCTCGCCAGCAGCAATCCGCAGCCGACCAGCAAGATGATGGACATGGCCAGTTGCAGGGCAACCATCGCCTCGCGCAAACCGATGCGCCGGCCCGCAATGCCGCCTCGGGGCGTCAGGGCCAGGTCGGTGACCAGATCCGATCGGGTCGCCCGGAGCGCGGGAAGCAGGCCAGTCAGGACAACGGTCGCTGCGCTGGCGAGTACGCCGAAAAGCAACACCCGCCAGTCCAGCACCGGGGTGGCAAACTCGCCGATGGCACCATAGAAGTTGCTGCCACGAGCCATCGTCGCGGGAATCCGGAGCACCGGCATGGCCACGGCCGCGAGCCCAACGCCGACCGCTCCGGCCGCAAGCGCAAGCACGCCACTCTCGCCCAGCAACTGGCGCACCAAGCGTCCTCGGCCGGCTCCGATGGCGAGGCGAACGCCGATCTCCCGTCGCCGCATCGCCGCTCGGCCCAGCAGCAAGCTGGCAACGTTGGCGCAGGCAATCAGCAGCAGCACCCCCGCAGCAGCACCGAGCAGCAGGAGCGCACGCTCTGTGTCACGGTCAATCCGGGCCTGATTGAGTGCGATGGCCGTAGCGCCGAAGCGGTCGTCGGGGCGGTCGACCTCGCTGGGCACCTGCGCATGAATCCGCTCACCCAGGATCGCGAGCTCAGCCACCGCAGCGGCTGGCCCTACTCCGGCTCGGAGGCGACCGATCGCCGTGATAAAGTTCTGATTCGTCACGAGGTAGTCGGCGTACGAGACGCGCGGCGCCATCCCGACCGGAAGCCAGGCGCGCGCCTCACCCGAGAGCCCGGCGAAGTCTGGCGCGGCAACACCAGCCACCTCGACGCCGATGCCATTGAGCTGAACGGTGCGCCCGATCACATCATCGCGACCGCCGAACCGATCCTGCCAATATCGATAGCCCAGCACCACCAGCGGCGCGGCGGTGGCGCCATCGTCATCGCTCGGACCAAACCCCCGCCCGCGGATCAGGGTTGTGCCCAGGACGTCAAAGTAGCGCGATGAGACGATCTCGACTGCCAGCGGCTCGGGTTCCTCGGCACCCGTCAGGGTCACCACCACGTTGGAACTCGAGGCAATCGCATCGAACGACTGCGCCTCCTCCATCAGGAGGCGAAGCCGAGACCACGACCAGCGGGTCTGCCAGGCTCCGCCGGTCGCCGGGCGCTGGGTGAAGTTGATCACCATCAGACGGTCGGCGCCGGAGAACGGAGGCGGGCGGAACAGGGCTGCATCGACAAGGCTGAAGACGAGAGCCGCCGCGGCAATACCGCAGCCCAGTGTCGTCACGGCAACAGCGGTAAAACTGGGCGTTCTGCGCAGCGATCGCGCCGCGTAGCGAAGATCCTGGATGAGATCAGTGACCAACCGGAACCCGCGCGCGTCCCGCATCTCCTCGCGTCGTCGGGTCACACCTCCCATCGCGGCTCGGGCTCGGCGCAGCGCCTCGGCATCGGGCATGCCCCGCGCCCGGTACTGCTCGGCAAGTCGCTCGACGTGTTCCAGCAGCTCTTCGTCGAGTTCCGCGTCATCCGCTCCACGCCGCCAGAGCGACGCCAGTCGATGACCGGCGATGCGGAGCCAGCGTTCCAGCTCGGCCAGCACCTCAGGCCTCCCGCAGCGACACGACCGCGTGGATCGCGCCGGAGAGGCGTTCCCATTGCTGGCGCTCGTGCTCGAGGCGGCGGCGGCCCGGGCGCGTCAGCGAGTAGAATCGCGCCCGACGGTTGTTTTCCGTGGTGCGCCACTCGGCGGCGATCCAGCCCTGCTGCTCCAGCTTGTGCAGCGCCGGGTAGAGGGAGCCGTCGCTGACCTGCAGCACATCGGCCGAGAGCTGCTTCAATCGCTGACTGATCGACCACCCGTTGAGCGGTTCGAGTGCCAGCAGCTTGAGGATCAGGAGATCAAGCGTTCCCTGTACCAGGTCGGCGGGACGACTCATTCAACTCCCCACGGTAACCGAGATGATGACTCAAGCTACGATCACTCATCTCGGTAAGCAAGGGGAGTTGGACCAGATGGAAGCAGCGTTTGTTACCGGGGGGGGTCGGGCTTACCGGGCTGGCAACACGGCGTCGAGAAAATGCACCGCGAAGGGTGAGCGGTCGATCGCGGCCTCGTCCAGATTGGTGGGCCACCGGAGGCCATCGCTGTTCGCAAGCAGGATCAGCGTATAGCGATCCGCCGCTCGCTCGCCCAGGACCTTGAGGTAAAGAGCGGAGTAACGGTCCTCCCACAAACCGGTATGCCAGACCACACGCCGATCGCGGTATCGACCCAGAAACCACCCCAGCCCGTACGGAGCAACCGCACCGGCCTCGAGTGGCATCGGGCGCCACAGTTCCTCGCGTCGTTGCGATGACAGCAGTCGCCCCTGCATCAGGGCCTGGTCGAAGCGTGCCAGGTCTATCGCGCTCGCGATCACGCCGCCGGCAGCGCCGTCGCCTTGGGGTGGGGGCGGGGCTGATCGGACCATCGCGCCGGTCGAATCGCGGTGATAGGGCACCGCGAGGATGGAGTCGATACCTGGTGGCAGCGGCAGCGCACGGTTGCGTCGCGCCGAGCGAACCATCCCGGAGGGGCGAAACACGAGGGAGTCGACCAGCGCGGAGTAGGTTTGCCCACCCGCTTCGGCCATGGGACGCGATGCCCACGAGAAAGCGGGCGGGTTGTACCAGAACCGAGTGCCAGGCTCCTCACCGTTGGCCGTCATCGACAGCAGGTGGCGGAGAGTGAGTGCGTTCCCTTCGCAGGCAAAGTCCTGAAAGAAGGTTCCGCCAGCTTCCCGCGCCGCGCTGCAGAACTCGGGGAAATCGCGAAACTCGCGCATGGGCCGATCGAGATCGAGCTGGCCGGCTTCAACCAGCTGCAGCGCCACAACGCCCGCAATGGGCTTCGCGACCGACGCCAGATCGAACGGCGTTTCGGGAGTGACCGGACGCCCGCTCGCCAGGTCGGCCAGGCCCAACCCGCGGGCGAGTACCACGGTCGTATCGTGGAGCGCGACGATGGCCAGGCCGGGAATCTGCCTGGCGACCCGCAGCGAGTCGACGACCCGAATCCACTCCTCCCGGAGTAGTGTGCCATCGAGCTCGGGCTGGCGCTCTGGCTGCGCGCATCCGGCAACGAGGACCAGCAGGGACACTTTGGCAAGGATCAGTCGCACGCCGCCTCCGCGGCTTGGGTCAGCTCGCTACCTACAGTTCGACCGATGAGAAGAAGAATGCGTCGAGGTCGCGCTCCAGCCAGCCGTTGACCCACTCCCGGTTGACGCGCTGCCCCCCGGCACCGTTGCTGAGGGAGACGATGCCTCGCCGCCGCCGGGGATCCAGCGCCGCGAAGGTGCGGAATCCGTTGCTGTGTCCCCACTGCCAGAGCACATCGCCGTCGGTGCCCCAGCCGAGTGACCAGCCCAACCGAGCATCGATGGCGACCTGGCGTTGATACACTGTCGGGAAGCGAGTGCGAACCGACGGCGTCAGGAATCCGGCGAGCAAGCGCGAGTAGTCCTCTGGGGTCGTGTGCAGGCTCGACGCGCCGTTCGGCCGGTCTGGCTGCCACGTCTCGGCGGGACTTCCGTCCTGTTGGTACCCGCGCGTTGCGGTCGCGTCGTACTCTGCCCGCCAGACGAAACTGCTGCTGGTCATGCCCAGCGGGTCCAGCAGCAGCCGACGGGTATAGGATACGGCCGGCTCCGACCATGCTCCCTCGAGGGCCTGCTGCAGCAGCAGGAAACCCGCCCCCGAATACCCCCACGTACCAAGCGGGCGCACGGAACGAAAGGGGCCATCGTTCGGCGGCCAGTTGGGCCAGCCCGTCGTGTGTGTCAGCACGTGACGGGCCGTGATCCGATCCATCCCCGCCTCAGGCGCATCCGGCGGACTGGCGATATACGCGACCAGGGGACGATCGAGATCGAGCTTGCCGGCCTCGATCGACTTGAGCGCGATCCACGCCATGGCCTGCTTGGAGAGCGAGGCGCCCTGAAAAACCGTCGACTTCGTGATTGCCTTCCCCGCCCCGGGCGCGTCGAAGCCAATCGCAATCGCGTCGCGAACGCGCCCGTCCTCGACCAGGCCGATGGCGATGCCAGGGGTTCGAGTCGCCTCCAGCCAGTAGGGCGTGTTCGCGACCAGGCGTGCTATCGAGGAACGGTTGTCTGTTCGTCGAGGAAGGCCCACAACGGCGAACCCCACGCCTGCCGTCGCCGCCAGAAAACTCCTACGCGCTATCGGCATCGACCATCTCCTGTCGCTCAGGATCGAATGGGACCCAACCAGAGAAGGCGGCATCGACCCTCAGCCAATTTGAGTCGCGAGCCACGCTGTGCTCTCTCAGGCATCCCGCGAGGCATCGACGTAAGGCGTGCGCCGGAGCATCATCCTGCGGTGACGTCGTCGATCCAGCCCAGGTACGCTGCAGATCCCCCGGCGATGGGAAGCTCGATGATCTCGGGCACGTCGTACGGATGGTTGGCCCGCACCAGTGACTCGAGCGCCTGATAACAGGCTCGGCGCGTCTTGATCGTCAGGAGTTGCTCCTCGTCGGCACGCACCGTTCCTTCCCAGGTATAGTAGCTGCGAACCGCCTGGACCTGAACACAAGCGCCGAGTTTGGCGTTGACAATCGTGCGGGCCAGCAGATCGGCCTGCTCGGCGTCCGCCACGGTGGTCTGGACGATACAGTACAGCCCGGATGTCGAGGTCATGAGGGGTTCCGTCCGAAGTTTGATGTCTGACGCACACCTCGATCATACCTGTATCGCCCGTCAGCCGCTGCCCGATCGCCGCCCACTCAGCCCGGACCCACAAACAGCCCCACAATTCCGATCCGCCGGCCCGGGCGATAATTTCCAAGGATGCTGTTGACTGATTTTCGACGCTCAGCGTCAGCTCTCGCCGCGATCGTCGTCGCGGCCCTGACCGCCCAGCCGATCAGCGCCCAGATCCGCCACACGGCCGCGGACGCGGAGTTCATGCGCGGGATGATCGCCCATCATGGCCAGGCGGTCGTGATGTCTCGCCTGGTTCCCGACCGGAGCCAGTTCACGCCGGTCCGGATGCTCGCGGAGCGGATCGACGTGTCGCAGAAGGATGAGATCGCCCTGATGCGGCAATGGCTCCTCGATCGCAACGAGGCTCTTCCCGACACGGCTGCCGCGGGTCACCAGCACCACCACTCCAGCTCGGGTGTCCCGATGGCCGGGATGCTGACGCAGGAAGAACTCGACCGCCTGGCCACGCTCTCCGGCACGGAGTTCGACCGCCTCTTCCTCGAGCTGATGATTCGCCACCACGAGGGAGCCATCACGATGGTGAGATCCCTCTTCGGCACCCCGGCATCCGGTCAGGAAACAGAGATCTTCCGACTGGCCGCGGACATCGAAGCGGATCAGCGCGCCGAAATTCAACGGATGCACAACCTCCTCAAGACCCTCTCCTCCGCCGAGACTCGATGATGAAAGCCATCAACACCGCCCTCCTGCTCCTCGTTGCGCTCCCGAGCCTGGCATCGGCCCAGGCTGCCGACCCGCGAGTCGGCCTCAAAGCCGGCATTCACGATGCGGGGCAGGCGGCCCGTGGCCTCAAGCTGATTGCGACCCAGCCGAGACCTGCGGGTTTCGATCCGTCTGGTACGCAGCCGGGGTTCGGGAACTCTGATCTGGCGTTCCAGGGACACTATGTGATTCAGGGCAACTACGCCGGCTTCAAGTTCTGGGACGTATCGAACCCGGCCAAGCCGGTGATGCGCAATTCGATTCTCTGCCCGGGTAACCAGGGCGATCCGTCGGTCTACGGCAATCTGCTCTTCATTTCGATCCAGGCCACCAGCGCGCGGCTCGATTGCGGCGATCAAGGCGTCGTCGATACCGTGAGCGCTGAGCGGTTTCGCGGGGTCCGAATCTACGATATCAGCGACATCGCCAACCCAAAGGTCGTGGCCTCGGTACAGACCTGCCGTGGTTCCCATACCCATACGCTGGTTACCCGCCCGGGCGACCGTGAGAACGTCTACGTGTACGTCTCGGGCACCAGCGCGGTCCGCTCGGGGCGGGAACTCGCTGGTTGCTCGGGCGCGCGACCGGAAGAGGATCCCAACACCTCGCTCTTCCGAATCGAAGTGATCCAGGTGCCGCTCTCCGCACCACAGAACGCCCGGGTCGTCAATGCACCACGCCTGTTCGCCGACGCATCGGGTAACGTCGCCGGTCTCTGGCGCGGTGGCGACCACGGGGCCGGTACGCAGAACACCCGCGAGACCAACATGTGCCACGACATCACGGCATACCCGGACCTCGGCCTGGCCGCCGGCGCCTGCTCGGGCAATGGCATCCTGCTCGACATCCGCGATCCGGCCAATCCGGTCCGGATCAGTGAAGTCAGCGACCCCAACTTTGCCTACTGGCACTCGGCCACGTTCAACAACGACGGAACCTCGATTCTGTTCACCGATGAATGGGGGGGCGGCAGCGCACCGCGGTGCCGTGCGACCGACCGGGCGGAATGGGGCGCCAACGCGATCTACCATCTCAACAACGGCGTGATGACGCCTGCCAGCTTCTTCAAGATTCCAGCTGCGCAGACCGAACACGAGAACTGTGTTGCGCACAACGGCTCGCTGATTCCGGTGCCGGGACGCGACCTGTTCGTTCAGTCGTGGTACCAGGGCGGCATTTCGATCATCGACTTCACCGACCCGGCCAAGCCGTTCGAGGTCGCGTTCTTCGACCGCGGTCCGATGTCGAATGAGCGTCTGATCCAGGCCGGACACTGGTCGGCCTACTGGTACAACGGCTACGTGTACGGCTCGGAGATCGCCCGTGGCCTCGACGTGCTCGAGCTGGTGCCCACCGAGCATCTGAGCCAGAACGAGATCAACGCGGCAAAGGAAGTTCGGATGGCGGAGTTCAACCCGCAGCTGCAGCCCAAGATCGTGTGGACGCCGAGCTTCACCGTGGCACGCGCCTATCTCGATCAGCTCGTGCGCGGGTCCGGGCTCCCGCAGGCGCGGACAACCCAAGTGGCCAGCGAGCTTACCCGCACCGAGCGACTGTCCGGCGCCGCCCAGCGCGCGGCGCTTACGAAGCTGGCGGTCGACCTCGATCGCGAAGCGGCCGGATCGGGTGATCCGGTCAGGGTCCGGGCCCTGGCGCGGGTCGTGCGCGAGTTGAGCGTGCGCTGAGCAACCCCGCACAGTCGTCGGACCAGGCACGCCCCCTCGGGAGCGTGCCTTTTTCGTTGCTGAGCCGGACTGTCCGACTAGTTTTCCGGCCGCGAGGCCCGGATACGGGCCCGACACTCATCAAACGAGGGGGACGATGGAAACGATCTCCTGGGGCGACTTCGAGAAGGTCGAGATTCGGGTGGGCCGCGTCATCGAGGCGGTGGATTTTCCTGAAGCGCGGAAGCCGGCCTACATCCTCCACGTCGACTTCGGGCCGGATATCGGCATCAGGAAGTCGAGTGCACAGATTACCCGGGTGTACCAGCGCGATGACCTGATCGGCAAGCTTGTCGTTGGTGTGATCAACTTCCCACCCAAGCAGATTGGGCCGATCCGTTCCGAGTGTCTCGTGACGGGATTCCACAACGCAAACGGCGACGTCGTGCTCTGCACGCCGGATCAGGATGTGCCCCTTGGCGCCAAGCTGCTCTGAAGCCCTCGAGCCATGACGACCCCAGCCGGTGAGGGCGCGACACCTGCTCAGCCGGACGAGATCCTTGGTCTGGCGCGTCGCCACGGACTCGACGTGGCCGAGATCCTGGACATCAACGAACTCGGCCTCGATTTCCGAGTCGCAACCGGAGTGGACCGGGCCGGAACACGCTGGATGCTGCGCATTCCGCGGCGGCCGGACGTACTGCCCAAGATCGCGCGCGAGGCTCGCACGCTTCGTTTCCTGGCGCCACGGGTGCCCTTTGCGTTGCCGGATTGGCGGGTCGTGGGCTCCGATCTCGTCGCGTACCCGAGGCTCGACGATCGAACCGCGATGGCGATCGACGGCGTAACCTGGGCACCAACCTGGCAGATCGATCCGGAGTCGGATCGCTTTCCGGAGAGCCTCGCGAAAGCACTGGTCGCCCTGCACAGCGTCCCGACCGACGCGGCGATCGACGCGGGGCTGCCCCATTCGAGCTCGCCACGCGCACGCGAGGCCATTCGCCGAGATCTGGAGACAGTCGCCCAAGCGTTCACAGTGGCCCGGTCGCTGCGCAACCGCTGGCAGGCCTGGCTCGACGACGATACATCATGGCCGGAGTTCGCCACCGTCGTTCATGGTGATCTGTATGTCGGCCACGTTCTGGTTGATAGCGACGATCGGGTAACGGGTATGATTGACTGGACGGAGGCCGAGGTGGGCGATCCGTCGATTGATTTCTGCGGCCACCTCACCGCTTTCGGATCTGCCGGGCTCGAGCAGTTGGTGACGGCCTACCAGCGCTATGGAGGCCGCACCTGGCCCAGGATGGTCCACCACATCACTGAGCGCACCGCCGCTGCACCCATCAAGTACGCCTTGTTCGCGCTGGCAAGCGGCGACGCGAGGCACCTCGATGCCGTCAAGGCGCAGCTCGGAACCCAGGCGACCCCGGGCTCGTAGTGACATTCACCTCGGAAGACCGGCCGGTTCCGCAAGTTGCCACGGGATCCGACCCGCAAAACCCTGATCGGGAGATTCGCCATGAGGATGGGGTCGAGAGCCGCACTTCTCTCCTGCGCGGCACTGCTGGTTGCCGGGCCGGGCGCCGCACAGACGGCGGCAGACACTGCCGGTATTCGCGAGGCGGCGTCCAACTACGTCGAGGGTTGGTACAGTGGGGATGCCGCCAGAATGGAGCGCGCGCTCCATCCCGACCTGGCCAAGCGCATCGTGGTCAACCGGGATGGCAAGAGCCAGCTCAATCACATGGGTACCCCGACCCTGGTCGAGGCGACGGGTCGGGGAGGGGGCAAGAACACCCCCGCTGCAGAACAGCAACGCGATATCGTGATCCTCGACATCTTTCGCGGCGTGGCCAGCGTCCGAGCCACCATGTCAGGGTGGATCGACTACATGCACCTCGCGCGATGGAACGGCCGCTGGGTCATCGTCAACGTCCTCTGGGAAATGAAGGCCGATCGCTGAGCCGATCGGCCTACTGTCGCAGGGCCTTGACCGGATCCAGGCGCGCGGCGCGGCGGGCCGGCAGATACGTTGCCACCGCGCCGACTGCTACCAGCAGAATGCTGACCAGCAGGTAGATGCCGACATCGTCGGTGCGGACGCCCGCGAGCAGGTTGGCCAGCAACCGAGTGCCCAGCAAGGCAACTCCCGCGCCGAGCATCACGCCAATACCCAACAACCGTGCTCCCCGCTTCAGCACGCGCCTGATAATCGCGCCGCGATCCGCCCCAAGTGCCATGCGAACGCCGATCTCCCGCGTTTCCTGGCTGACGGAATAGGCCAGGACGCCGTAGAGACCAACGATGGTCAGCACCAGCCCCAGGACACCGATTGCCACGGTCATCATGGAACCGAATCGCAAGGGGAGGAGGCCATTGACCCCGTTCTTGATGGTGTTCTCCATCGTTGCCACGGCGTACGGGGCCAGGTCGGGATCGACCGCTGCGGCCGCGTTGCGGAGCGCGTCCTCCGCTGCGGCGGGGGCCAGGCGGCTCTTGACCAGCACGACGCCGAAGGTGAACGGTCGCTGCGCGAGCGGCACCAGCAGGAACGGGCGCGGCGCCTCGGTAATCACGAGATAGCGGCCAGTCGGGATCACGCCGACCACCTCGACCGGAGGACTATCCGGACTGAACCGAATCTGGCGTCCAATCGGGTCGGCCCCGGGCCACCAGCGGCGGGCGGCCTCTTCATTGACGATCACGACGCGCGGGGCCAGACTGTCGTCCCGCGGCGTGAAGGCACGGCCCTTGGTGATCGGCGTTCCGATCACCTCGAAATAGGCTGGATCCACCCCGGCCCTCATCGCGGCTACCGCGCCTTTGGCATCAGCTTCGGGCGACGGCTCGGCGAGGTACACGTCCACGATGTCGGCGCCGGTCGTCGTCAACGGTACGCTGGTAGCGAGCGCCACCGCATCGATACCGGGCGTTTCTCGTAGAATGGCGGCCATGCGCTCGAAGGCTGCCGGAGCAGTCGCCGTCGTGAAGCGGCCCTGCACCGCCTGGAACCCTGCGGTCACGACGCGCGTCGGCTGCATCCCAAGCGGCACCGCCGCAACTCGCCGAACGCTTTCGATGAACAGCCCAGCCGCCACCAGCACGACGAACGATGCCGATACCTGCGCGACGACGAGCGCCGCACGGAACCTGCCGCCGAGACCACCCAGGCCGGTCCGGCCCGCCCGTCGCAGCGTGTGGTGGACCCCTTTCGATGCCACGACAGCCGGCCCGATGCCGCTCAACAGGCCGGCGCCCAATGCCACCACCGCGCTGGCCAGAACGACACGACCGTCGATTGCAAAAGTGAGTCGGAGCGGAACCGTCGACGCCAGGGCCAGCCGCCCGATGGCATCGATCGCAAGCCCGGCAAGGCCCCATGCCGCCGCGAAGCCTGCGAGCCCAAGCAGCACGCTTTCGGTCAGCAGCTGCCTGGCCACGCGCCACCGGGAAGCCCCCAGCGCCAACCGCACCGCCACTTCCTCCTGACGGCTGCTGGCCCGCGTCAGGATCAAGTTCGTCACATTGACCGCCGCCGTCGCCAGGATCAGCCCGGCAAGGGCCAGCAACGCCACGCCAGCGGGTGTGGTCCGACCTGCCGCGCTGATGTTCGGCCGCGCCTCCCGCTCGGGAAACACGTGGAGTTGGTACCCGGATGGCAAGGCGGGATATGAGGCCACGAGTTGCGTACCTATCGTCGCCAGACTGGCACGGAGCGAGGCGAGCGCAAGGTCCGGGTGCTGACGCGCAATGACCTGAAAGTATCCCATGGCCGGGTCCGTATCGATCGCGGCCATCGAAGGGTCGAGGATGGCCTCGCTGCCGGTGGTCACATAGCCCTGGACCGCGAGCAGATGTTCGGTCCCGCGAAATCGGGGCTCGGTGACGCCAATCACCGTGAATGGCTTGCCACCCAGCAGAACGGCCTTGCCGACGATCGCAGGATCAGCGCCGAGTCGTTGCCGCCAGTACTCGTGGTCGAGGACGAGCACCGGCGACCGCTCCTGTGCATCCGCCTCGGAGAACAGCCTGCCCAGCGAGGCTTTGACGCCCAGCATGTCGAAGTAGTTGCCCGTTGCGCTCAGCAGGAAACCAATCGCACCGCGCTCCGCGCCTTCTGGACGTACCGATAGCACTTGAAGTCGCCAGGCGGCGACTTCTTCGAACAGGTCGCGGCGTTCTCGAAGCTCGCCCATGGTGCGGAGCGACACGTTGGGAATCACAATACCGCCGACTGCCGGGTAGGTCGCACCGACCATGACCAGCCGATCGGGGCGATCGACCGGCAAGGGGCGCAGCATCCACGCGTCGACGATCGCGAAGACCACCGTTGCGGTCCCGATGCCCAAGCCGAGCGAGAGCACGGCTGCCACTGTGTACCCAGGCCGCTTGATCAAGCCACGAGCGGCGTACCGGACATCTGCCCACCACTCCTCGAGGCGGACCAGGAGCCGCAAGCGTCGGCCCCGACGCCGCTCGATCGTCTCCAGCTGCGCTTGCACCTGGGTGCGGTCTCCGAACCGCCGGACCGCTTCGGCGCGAGCCGCTTCGGGCGCCAGGCCTTTCGCGACCAGTTCGCGGGTCAGCATCTCGACATGAAAGTCCAGCTCCTCGGCGACCTCCGGCCCGAAGCCCAACGAGCGCCAGTAGCGGCGCCACCACGGATCCGCTTTCATGTCGACTCCTTCGGTGCAGGCGCGACGGCAATCGCCCGGAACATCGCATCGGCAAACCGGGTAAAGTCGCGCACCTCCACCTTGAGCCTGGCCCGCCCCTTCGGGGTCAGGTTGTAGTAGCGGGCTCGACGATTGTTTTCCGACAGCCCCCAATCCGAGTCGATCCAGCCCCGGTCGACGAGACGATAAAGCGCCGGGTAGAGCGACCCCTCTTCGATCGACAAGGTGCCTTCAGTCGCCTCCTCGATCCAGCGCATGACTGCGTAGCCATGCAGCGGTCGCTGGACCAGCGACCGAAGGATCAGCAGATCCAGGCTTCCCCGCAGCAGTTCCACGGACGACTCGGCCATC
Organism: Gemmatimonadales bacterium; assembly: GCA_019637315.1. NCBI lineage: Bacteria > Pseudomonadati > Gemmatimonadota > Gemmatimonadia > Gemmatimonadales > Gemmatimonadales bacterium. The sequence continues at coordinate 130,663 of JAHBVU010000001.1, read as the reverse complement.
GATGCTCCCTATGGTATTCTAGGGAAACGTACAGCAGTTCCCTAGAGTTTCAAGGGGAGTGGGACCCGACGCCGGCCCGGAGTCGACAGAGCCGGTAGCTCGGATTAACCTGCTCCATTGTTTGCCTTCTCGAGGACCCTGGCCATGGCCGATCCACAGCAGTCACCCGACCGCACCCGTCGCAACGAGGGCCCGGGACAGGGATCACCCCAGTCCCGACAGCCCAATGGCGGGAAACCGGGCGGCGCCGGCCCAATGCCGCCGCGCAACGCGTGGCTGATCTTCATGGCCATTCTGGCCGCGAATTTCCTGCTGGTCCGCTTTCTGTTCCCGGGGACGGAACCTTCGACCAAGGTCCCCTATACACTCTTCAAGCAGGAGGTCGTCAAGCAGAACGTCGAGCGGATCTACAGTCGGGGCGAGAGTCTGACCGGCAAGTTCATCGCGCCGGTGATGTATCCGGCCCAACCCGACACCGTGGCCGGCATCGAGCCGGAACCTGTCACCACCTTTGCGACCACGCTGCCCGCTTTCGTCGATCCAGGGCTCGAGGCACTGCTGATCGACCACGGGGTCGAGATCAGCGCCGAGCCGATTCGCGAGGGCAGCCCATGGATGACGTTGTTGTTCGGGCTGGGACCGGCCGCCGTGCTGATCGGGTTCTACGTCTGGCTCTTTCGTCGTGCCGCCCGACAGGGGGGCGGCATGGGGGCCGGGATGCTGGGCGGTCTGGGCAAAGCCGGGGCTCGCCGCTTCGACCAGCAGGCGGAGGGACGGGTCACCTTTGAAGACGTGGCCGGGATCGACGAAGCCGAGAACGAACTTGTCGAGATCGTCGACTTCCTCAAGGATCCGGGCAAGTACACCCGGCTCGGCGGCGCTGCTCCGAAAGGCGTGTTGCTGGTAGGTGCTCCCGGTACCGGCAAGACCCTGCTCGCCAAGGCGGTCGCGGGAGAGGCCGGCGTGCCGTTCTTTTCGATGAGCGGCTCGGAGTTCGTCGAGATGATCGTCGGTGTCGGGGCGGCGCGGGTGCGCGACTTGTTCAAGCAGGCTCGTGAGCACGCGCCGGCCATCATCTTCATCGACGAACTCGATTCGATCGGTCGGGCCCGCGGACAGGTGGCCATCGGCGGGTCGAGCGAACAGGAGCAGACCCTCAACCAGATCCTGACGGAGATGGACGGCTTCTCGAGCCGGCAGGGCATCATCGTGCTTGCGGCGACCAACCAGCCCGATGTGCTCGACAAGGCCCTGCTCCGCCCCGGCCGTTTCGATCGACGCGTGGTCGTCAATCTGCCTGACAAAGCGGGGCGCGAGGCCATCCTGAGAGTCCATACCCGCGCCGTACCGCTCGCTCCGGATGCGAGCCTGACCGAGATCGCTGCCGCAACGCCTGGCCTCTCGGGGGCAGACCTGCGCAATCTCGTCAACGAAGCCGCACTGCTCGCTGCACGACGCAATCGGCAGCAAGTCACCCAGGTCGACTTCATGGATGCGCTCGAGAAGATCATTCTGGGTCCGGAACGGCCGCTGCTGCTGAGCTACCAGGATCGCGAACGGATTGCCTATCACGAGGGTGGCCACGCCATTCTCGGTCTCGTGGTGCCGGGCGCCGATCCGGTGCATCGCGTCAGCATCGTGCCCCGCGGCCAGGCACTCGGCGTAACCTATCAGCGTCCCGACGCCGATCGCTACAACTACCCGGAGGCGTATCTTCGGGCACGCATTGTCGGGATCCTGGGTGGTCGCGCCGCGGAAGAAGAAGTCTACGGCACCAAAACGACCGGAGCGGAGAACGACATCGAACAGGCGACCAATCTGGCGCGCTCGATGGTCACCCGCTGGGGCATGAGCGACCGACTCGGCATGGTCCAACTCTCCGATCGGCAGAACCCGTTCCTCGGCGGCAATGCGATGGGCACCTCGAAGACGTTCAGCGAAGAGACGGCAAAGATCGTCGACGCCGAAGTGCTCCGGATAATTTCGGAAAGCTACCAGGAGGCTCGCCGCCTGATCCGCATCCACCGCCAACCGCTGGATGCGCTGGTCGGCGCCCTGCTCGAACGGGAAACGTTGGGTGAGAAAGAGATCCTCGAGGTGACGGGTCTTCCGGCCGCCGCTCCGCTCGAGAGCATCAAGCTGAACCGGAGCGAGACGCCGTGACCGTCGACGACGTCCGCGAGTACCTGCGTCCCTTCGGACGCGCGGATGACATCCTCGAGTTCTCCGCCTCGAGTGCCACCGTCGCGCTGGCTGCGGCCGAGGTCGGCACGGAACCCGAACGAATCGCCAAGACGCTGGCCGTGAGCGACCCGGATGATCCCGCCAAAGCCCTGCTGATCGTCACCGCCGGCGATGCCAAGCTGCATAACGGCTCATTCAAGCGCCGCTTTGGGGCCAAGCCGCGCATGTTGTCCCCCGAGCAGGTCGAGCCGCTGACCGGCCACCCCGTTGGAGGCGTCTGCCCCTTTGCCAATCCGCCAGGCACCCGGGTGTTCCTCGACGAGTCGCTCCGCCGCTTCGATGTCGTCTATCCTGCCGCCGGTAGCCCCAACTCGGCCATCGGTCTGACGCTGGCCGACCTCGAGCGCCTGAGCCAGGCATCGGGTTGGGTCGACATCGCCGCGGGCTGGCGTCGCTGACCTTTCCGCCTCGAAGCCCAGAGGCGGGCTGTGACTGCTTTTCCGACCTCGCGACGCAATGGTAGGTGCCCGAACTCGAGTCGGGGTCACCATTGTCGGCGGAATGGCCGGAGGCGTTATGCAGAAGCTGATCTCCCTGGGGTTCCTCGCGGTCGCCGTCGGCTGCGGAGGGGCCACGCCGCCGTCCTCTCCACCGCCACCTCCTCCACCGCCGTCGCCGGGAGTCATCTCGATGGCGGTCAATGTGGGGAACACAACGATTCAGCAGGGGGCAAGCTTTCCGATCACGGTGCTCATCACCAGGGCGGGCAGCTTCACCGGCGCGGTAACCCTGGCCGTGGAAGGACTTCCTGCCGGGGTAACGGCGACCCAGTCAAACGAGTCGACTGCCGGTGCCGCCACAACGATCACGGTCACCTTCACCGCGTCGATGGCGGCCGCGCCTGGCCTGACGAACCTGACGCTCCGAGCCCGAGGCAGCGGCGTCACCGATGCGGTTGGGTCGTTTTCCCTCACGGTCACAGCAGCACCTGTTCCATCCTATGAGTTGACCGTGACCGGATCGCCGCTTTCGATACCGCAAGGCGGCAACGGCGGGGTGACCGTCAACATTCCCAGGACTGCGGGGTTTGCCGGGACTGTAGTGTTGACTGTCGAAGGTGCACCCGTGGGTTTAACGACATCGTTCAATCCGGCCGCAACCACAGGGACCAGCTCGACGCTCACGATGATCGCCGCTGCGGGCCTCGCAGCAGGCACCTACACGTTGACGATTCGCGGCACCGCCGCCGGACTGCAGGACAGGGTCACCTCGGTTCAGGTCTCGGTGACCGCCGTCACGGGCACCGGCAACGCAGTCTTCGATTTCAGCAACTGCGGCAGCCCGTACGCGATCTGGGGTGCCTATCGCGACGGCACCGGTCCGTGGACCCCGGTGACCGCCACAGCGGGCGTATTCCGATTCACGGTCTACTCGCCGCTTGCTGCGTTCGCTCACGTCGCGCGGCAGAGTGCCGGATCGTCGACCACCACCAACATCCAGTTCATGACCCGCGCCGAGATGACCGCCGCGCCGATCGTGGCCTGCCCACCGTTGCCGCTCAACAGCAAGATCATCAACGGCTCGGTGACCGGTCTCACCGGTCAGCAGGCGGTGCTCCTCAACCTGGGCGGCGCCTTCGGAGCGCCGTCCGCTCTGTTTCCAACGTTTACGGTCGCCGGCGTGCCCAGCGGCGATCGCGATCTCGTCGCGTACCGCTTTGCCGGGCTTCCGGCGGCTACCGACCGGATCATCGTTCGGCGCGACCAGAACCTCGCAAACGGTGCAACCATACCTGCCCTCGACTTCGGCGTGGCCGAAGCGGTAGCTCCGGCCACCGCACCACTTACCATTGTCGGCGCCACGGCGGGGCATGGCCTGCTCCAGGAGATGTACTATCTCGCGCGGTCGACCTGCGACCGTGGCATGATCAACCAGGCGCCGGCCACACCGGCGACGACGATGTTCGGCGTGGCCGCTGCGCAGCAGCGTCCCAACGACTACCATCAGCTCCGGGTCGTCACCGCCTTCGGACCGATGAGCCGGACAGTGACCGAGTCGTTTCACGCCCTGGCGCCCCGGACCATCACCTTTGGCTCGGAGCTCACGACTCCGACCGTCGCGTCGCTGGGCGGCAACTACAAGCGGCTCGAGGTGAGCTTCGGGATGGCGCTCGAGTACACCGCGCCCGTACTGTTCCGGTATCGTCAGACGACGGGCACGCCGCGATTCGTCGAGCTGATTGCTACCCGCGCATGGATCGGCAATACCGCGGTCGTACTCGCAATGCCCGACTTCTCGGCGCTCGCGGGTTGGTCGGACACCTGGGCGCCTGGGGCGGCGCTCGCAGCACCGTGGACGATCGTGGCAACCGGCGGGAACGTGAACACGTCGGCATGCGCGGAGGGCGCCCGAGTGATCGAGGCTACGGCCACCGGCACGAACTAGCCAGCACGTTTGCCCCGCGCGGGCAGAATGAGGGTGGTGACGAGTGCGCCAGTGAGCCGTACCAGGCTGGTTCCGACCCGGGGATGGTCGTTCAGCGTGGAGTCGCTGTCAGCTCCGCCTCGAAGCGCTTGGCCTCGTCCAGCCGGCCCAGCGCTTTGTAATCGGCGGCCAGGTCGGCCCTGGCGTAGTCGAGCCAGACTTTCGGCGGCGCTGCCTGCTTCATCAGAATCTCGTACCCGGCAAGCGAAGCCCGTTCAGCCTCCGCATAGCGTTCGGCACCGAGCAGAATGCGGCCCAGCCGAATGTCGGCAATGCCGACGAGTTGATGATCGGGCTCGAGCACGTCGGCATATCGCTTCAGCACCTCGCGCATCAGCCGAATCGCCTCGTCGTACTGCTTCTCGGCCTGATAGACTCCGGCCAGATTCGACATCGCGACGCCGATCTGGTAGTGCCTGTCGTGATAGACCTCTCGATAAATGGCCGTCATCCGCTCGAACGACGCCCGGGCCTCATCGTACCGATTCTGCCGGAGGGCTATCCGACCGACCTCGTTGACGGCGGACGCCACCCGGGGATGCACCTTGCCGTAGATCGTTTCGTAGGTCGCAAGCGCCTGCCGAACCAGAACGATTGCTTCGTCGTAACGCTCCAAACTGACCAGTGCCCTGCTGAGCATCGTTTCCGCAGACGCCGTTTCCGCGTTTGCCACGCCATAGAAGCCGCGGAAAATGCCGAGGGCTTCGCGGTAGTACCGTTCCGCCTCGACGACGTTGCCCTGTTCGAACTGCACCGCGCCGAGATTGATGAGGTCGTCGCCGATATGCGGGTGGCGGTCGCCGTAGAGGGCCTTCGACATCACGAGAATGCGCCGGTACAGTCCATCCGCCACTGGGTAGTGACCGGCGTAAAAGTGCGAGTTGGCGAGTTCACTCAACGTGCTGACGAAGACCATGCGGCTCGAATCACCCGCCATGAGACTGGCCGCTCGATCGAGCGTGACAATCGCCGAGTCGTAGGTGCCGGTCAGCACGAACACCTTGCCTAACGCTGCGAGGGACCGTGCCCGAACCGGGTGCCTCGGCGTCGTGGTTCGATCGGCGATGGCAACCGCCTCGCGCGCCGTGGCCAGCGCGGCGGGAAAGTCCGCCTTCGCGGCCTGGAGCGCGCTCAACTCGATCAGCGCGGCGGCCACATCCGGGTGATCATCTCCATGGAGCACCCGCCGCTTGGACACCGCGGCATTCAGCAGCGTATCGGCACGATCGAGCTTGCCGAGTTTCTGGCTGATGCTGCCTAACGTCAGATACAGTTCTGATTGCGTGTCAGCGTCGGCCTCGAGGCTTCGCGCGTCCCGCAGACCCCGGTCGAGCAAGGTCACCACCCGGAGGCTGTCGGCGGGCCCGACCGATTCGTCACCCCCCTCGAACAGCCGCATCGTGAACTCTTGAATGCGCTCGGTCCGCGCGGCCTCCGCCACGGCCCGATCCCGTGCGGCGGCGAGCCGTATGGTATAGAAGGCCACCAACACCGCAACGACGACCAGCGCGCCCAAGCCAATCGACACCGCCCGCAAGTTCCGACTCGCGAACTTTGCCAGCCGGTACGCCATCGCGTCGGGGCGCGCCTCGAGGGGTTCGCCGTCGAGGAAATGATCGATGTCACGGATCAGCGCCTCGACCGAGGGATAGCGGCGTTCGGGGTCGGGGTGCATGGCCTTGAGGCACAGCACATCGAGGTCGGCCCACGCCCCCCGGCTGGCGATCCGATCACCGCCGTCAGGTTGCAGCCGAGCCACCGCCGAAGGCTTTGCTGCGTCGCCCGCGGCGATCAGGGCCGCCGCTTCAGCGGAGTTCTTGTCGGTGAGATCGAACGGAAGCCGCCCCGCCAGCAGCTCGTACAGCACGACGCCCAGCGAGTAGATGTCGGTGTAGAGCCCAACACCCGTGCCGCGGAACTGCTCCGGTGCAGCGTACGCTGGTGTCATCATCCGCAGACCGGTGCGGGTTGTCACCGTGGGGTTGTCGTACGTTTCGAGCTGTTTGGCAATGCCGAAATCGAGCAGTTTGACCCGACGGTCGTTCGTCACCAGAACATTGGAAGGCTTGAGGTCGCGGTGCACGATGGCGTGTCGGTGGGCGTGCCCGACCGCTTCACACACTGACCGGAAAAGCCGAAGTCGCTCCCCCAAGGAGGTGGGGCGACTATGACAGTACTCATTGATTGGCACGCCCTCGACGTACTCCATCACGAACCAGGGCGTCCCATCGGGCAGCGTGCCCGCGTCATGGAGCGCCGCGATTGCCGGATGGCTCAACCGGGCCAGCAGCCGTTCTTCACTGGCAAACCGCTCCCGGCGCACAGGCGAGAGCCAGGCGTCGCGAAGGATCTTGATCGCGACCTTGGTATCGAGATCGTCCCGAACGCCGAGATACACCACGCCCATCCCACCCTCGCCCAGCAAGGCGGCAATCCGGTACGGACCGAATCGGTGGGCTGCCAGGTCCGCTGATGAGTTGGCAAAGAGTTCTTCCGCGATGGCGGCGACCGGTCGGTCAACCGGCGTGTACTCCCGTGCGTCAGCCGCCAGCAGCGCTTTGACCTCGGCCTCTAGGCTCGGGTCGTCGCGGCACTGTTCAGCGAGGTACCCGTCGCGGGCTGCCTCCGGCAGGTCCACCGCCCGGTGAAAGAGACTCTGAACCAGGTTCCACCGTTCGGCGCTCATGGGAGCTATTTCCCGCGCTCGAGTTCAACGGCCAGCCAGGCCCGTGCCGATCGCCAATCCCGGGAGAGAGTGGCTTCCGAAACATCGAGCATCGCTGCGCACTCTGGAATATCGAAACCGCCGAAGCAGCGGAGCTCGACCAGCGCGGCCTGCCGGGCGCTCAGACGAGCGAGCGACTCCAAGGCGGAGTCGAGCTCGAGCAGGTCGCCACCCGAGGCAGGCGCAAGTTCGAGGGACTCATCGAAGGTGACCAGGGCAACGTCCGGACCGCCTCGTTTGTCTGCCGTCCGACGGCGCGCGGCCTCGATCAGCACCTGCCGCATCGCTCGCGCGGCAACCCGCTTGAAATGAAGCACCGACTCGACGCCAGCGGGCGGCGAGGCGGCCAGCTTGAGCCAAGCTTCGTTGACCAGGGCAGTCGGGCTCAAAGTGACACCCCGCTCACCGCGGCGGACTGCTCCCGCCAAGCGCCGAAGTTCCTCGTACGCGGCCGTGAACAGCCGGTCCACAGCCTCGCGGTCGGGGTTGCTTGAGGTCATGACGGTTTTCCCGCCCCGCGACGCAATGAGAGATACCACGGCTTCGGTTGAAGCCAGGAGTCAACGCTACTCACGTTGCAAGGTCCCGTCGAGAGGGGGGACCAACTTCTCACCCAACAGGAGTGTCCCATGCGGGCAAAGTTCGCGGATCTGGCAGGTCTGGCGCTGGCGGCGGTGATGATGGGATGCGGGTCCGACCCGGCCGGGCCCGGACTCGCCAACGGGTCATTCAGCGCCAAGATCGATGGATCGGCCTTCAGCGCGACCGTCGCGATTGCCGCGACCTATTCGGGCGGCATCCTGGCCGTTGCCGGAACCGACGGACAGGGGCGAACCATCGGACTCGGAGGTCAGGTGGCAGCCCCCGGCACCTTCACTGTCGGACCGACCAGCCCGACCAATTTTTCTCTCGTGACCGGATCGGCCGGCTGGCAGGCCGCAATCACCCTCGGAAGTGGCAGCCTCACCGTGACGTCGATCTCGGCCACCGGAGCCAAGGGAACTTTTCAGTTCACGGCAGGCCCGCTCGCCGGCACCGGAGCCACCGGCAACAAGGTCGTGACCGAGGGTGCGTTCGACGTCACGTTCTGAGTCGATGCCGCCCGTAGCGCAGCTTGCAAACACCCAACACCGTCAGGGTCAGCGACTCCGCCAGCTCGGAGTCACGGCCCCGCGCGAAGTGCACCCTGACCGCTCCCTGCCACTACCGTCACGGCACCCGGTTCACCTCGAATGTGACCTTGGGTGCCGTAAAGCCGGCAGGGAGAGGGGGGCCGCCCTGGGGTGTGACGGTCCCAACCAACCGCCCCGCAGCGTCCAGCCGCCCGACATGGAGGTACCGCATGGCCGCGCCGCGCCGTTCCTCCCACCGCACCGTATCGCCCACGATGCTGACTGGGCTCGGCGCACCTCGCAGGTCGCCGCCCCCGACCGCCAGTCCGCGGGCAGTAGGCGTGACGATCATCGTGTCGGCACCGGCAACGAACTCGAACCGGATCTCGATGGGCTCGCCCGGGTCAGTGCGCAACACCCCCTCCCACCGACCGGACAATCGCCCGGCGGCGACGGGATCAACCTTCGGCGCCCGCTCAGCAACGACGCCGGCGGCACGACGCCGCACTTCCTCACGTGCGGCCGAGGGTACCGGGACCTGATATCCCAACTCACGGCTCAAGCGAGCATACTGCTCTTCCAATGGCGCCTCGGTTGCGCGGCTGGCGTCGTATCGCATCTCCGGTACCCAATCGGCAAACAGCGTCAGCAGACCTCGATAGACGCCAAGATGAAACATCGACCCGTGCGATTCGCCCTCGAGATTGACCAGGTCGGCGCGAACCCCCTGCGCTCGTGCATCCATCAACCTGCTCCAGTCGGGGCGCCACCCATCCTGGCCAGGGTTCTCGATGCTCACCAGCCGATGGATCCGTTCGGGATGCGCCGTCATTGACGCAATGGCCGCCTCGGGTACCGCCCGATTGTCCCACCACAACGCCGGATCGAGCATCAGGCTCGCGCGGAACAGGCCTGGTGCCTCGATCGTCGACCACATCGCAAACAGCCCACCGAGGGAGTGGCCGACGATAGTGCGAAAGGGCACAGTGCGAAAGGCGCTCTCCACCGCCGGAACCGCCTCGTACTGCAGAAACGCAAGAAACGAAGACCCGCCGCCCCAAGTCGGCATTCCCTCCGGCGGGGCACTGGTGCGGACCAACCGTGGTGTGAGATCCCGGGCACGATCCCGGTTTCTGACCGCGACCACGATCATCTCCGGCATCCGTTCGGCATTGGCAATCGACTGGACCGCGCCTGCCGCCGAAAGCAGGTAGGCCTCGCCATCGAGGACCCAGAGCGTGGGGTAGCGTCGGGTGCCCTCTGCATACGACCGGGGTACCCAGACATCGAGGTCGCGAGTTTCGCCCAGACGACTCGAGGGAATGGTCATCCGAGTGGCGAATCGTGCGACCGGGTCGGAAGGAGGATTGCTCTGGGCACGCCCGGCCCCTGCCGGCGCGCCCAACACCGACAGGGTAAGAAGAATCCGCACCGTCAGCCAGGTCGAGCGCATTACCAAGCTCGTTTCGTGGGGACCTGCAACTGGATGCCGGCCACCCGCCGATCGTCGCAGCACCGCGGGGCGGCCTGACGATCGGCCGGCTCCCTGCAACGCGTCCGGCGGGCGGAATTGCCTGCGGCCTACGGCTGACGGACCGGCATCAGGTTGTCCCGCGGATTGCGGTCGATCAGCGTGTTGTACGGGTCGATGCCGGCATGGCTTGGCTTGCCGTCGACCGTCACCCGGAGCGTGGTGTCGCCCGCGCCCAAGCGGTGACGGGCCCGATAGAGTGGCCTGCCAAGCTCGGCACCGGGTTCCGGTGCTCCCAGCACGGCAATCTCGATCAGATCGGCCATTGGCGTCGGTGACTCGTTGCCGAGGCTGTCGGCGCGGAACTTGGCGGTGCGGAGATCGAGCGCGACCTCATACCTGCCATCGGCTCGCTGCGTGGCCGTAGCCCCGACAATCGCATTGTCCCACAGCGTGATGGTCCGGAACAGGTCGTCGATCGCTGCATGCACTGAATCGGGTGTCTCCTCCCCCAGATAGGCCAGCAACTCGCGACTGGTCGTATAGGGAGGAGCCTGAAACGCCTTATCCCGCACGAAGCGCGACAACGCCCGCGTCATCGCCTCGTCGCCGATCAGCTCGCGCAACGCAAACAGGGCAACCGATCCCTTGTTATAGTGGATGTAGGGTTGGTTCTCGACGAGCATGAGCGGCTGCTCAGCCTTCGCCTCACGCCCCCGACCGGCAAGGTACTGATCGAGCTGCTCACGCAGAAACTTCCGAATGTTTTCGCGACCGAAGGTCTTCTCCATGACCAGGATGGCGGAGTAGTTCGCCAGCGCTTCGGACAGCATCGTGGCACCCTGCACATTGCCGCCAATGACCTGATGGAACCACCACTGGTGCGCCACCTCATGCGCCGTGACATAGTACGGCGTGTCGATATCGTCCGCCTTGGTGCCCGCGCGCAGGATGAACCCGATGTTCTCCGAAAACGGAACCGTACCCGGAAAGGCCTGGGCAAACTGGGAGTAGCGGGGGAACTCGACGATCCGGAGCTGCGGAAACTGGTAGGGACCGAATCGTGCCGAGAAGTCCGCGAGTGACGCCTTCATCGCGTCCATCATCCGGTCGACGTTGAATCCATGATCCTTGTGATAGTAGACCTCGAGCCCCACGCCATTCCATTGATCCCGCCTGACCTCGTACCGGGCGGACAGAAAGGAGTAAAAGGCCAGCATCGGCTGCTCAGACCGGTACTCGAAAACCCGCCGACCGCCCTCCGCGAACTCACCGATCAGCGTCCCTGGCGCCAGCGCAATCTGATCGGGCGCCGTGCTGACCGTTGCCCGAAAGTTGATCCAGCTGGCGTTGATACCGAGATACGTGATGGCGCGCGCCGCAGTGTCATCGATCGAGGCCGCGCGAACTCTTGGCGGCAACCCTTCCTTCCGGCGATCCAGATCCGACTGTAGCTCCCGCCAAGTGGTGTACCCGAGCACCGGGAAGTACTCAAAGTTGAGGAACGATCCGTTCGCTGCGATGGCATTCCGAATCGGAATCTGAATCGCTGTGGGCTCGACACCCGTGACCGGAAACCCCCGGCTGGCGTAGTGGCCCCGGTACCGCAAGGTGATCGAGTCATTCGGAGCAAGCGGCTCCTCAAGCACGAACAGCCGCATCCCATGCAGGTGGTCCTCGACGAGGCTCGTGGCGGCCCGACTCCAGACGAGCGTATCGACCACGACATCGCGCTGCATCAGGGTTACGACGAGCGTATCGACTCCGACGGGATGGTTGTTCACATAAGTGAACGTCGCGCTCACGCCGAAGGCCAGTTCCTCCGGGACGAGGTCGGCACGAACATCGGCATCGACGAGCCTCGGCTGGAGCGTGCCGGCATACCGCTTGTAGGTGCGCTCATGCTCCGCCCGCAAACGGCGTTGCTCTGCCGAGGTTCGATAGGTGTTGGTGCTGTGGATGTTGACAAGGAGCACGGAGCCGGCGCTGATCACCCCGATCAGCCCGACCGCCGCCACGGCCACAGTCGAAGGGCGCAGTCTGGCCCGCGCTGCCCGAAGCCGAACCGACCATGATGTCTCACTCCCACGGATCCAGAGCAGGTAGGCACCCACACCGAGCAGGAGCGCCACGCTCGACCAGTAGAGCGTGTTCCACACCAGTCCCGGCACAAAGGGACCAAAGCCATTCATGTCGGAGTAGACCCGCGGCGCCACCTTGCCGTACTGCAGCAACGGATGCTCGATGCCCAGACTGCCTAACGCGGCGCGGACGATAAAGCCCAGAATCACCAGGGCGTGCGCAAAGTACTTGTGGTTGACGACCACATGGATCAGCACTGCCATGACCGTCAGTTGGACCAGCAGCGGCAGCACAGTTCCGAAGAGATAGGCGAAGTAGAGCCCCAACTCGAAGCGGAAGTATCCCTTGGCTGACTGAAACACAACGCCGGCTGCGATCAGAACCAGCAGGAGCAGAGCCTGAACCAGAATCAGGCCGCCGACCTTGCCAAGCATGGTTGCGCTGGTACCGGCCGGAAGCGCATCGACGACCTGATCAGCCCTCAGGTCCCGCTCTCGCCAGACCACCTCACCCGCATACAGCGCGATCAGAACGAAGAAGAAGATCAGAAACTGGCCATCGAGCGACTCGACGACGTTGTACGTCAGCGGCCACGCTCGCTGCCCGAAGACGAGGTCCGCATACGCAGCCGCAATGAGCAGGTTGATCATCCCGACGGTCACGATCACCGCAAACGGGACCTGTCGGACAATGCTTCGAAACGACATCCGGGCACTGGAAACGAACTGCACCCACCACGCGCTCGGTCCGAACTCGGGCGACACCAGCCGAAGCGCCGACCGGGATGCGGGCACCGCCTCCTCTGCACGAACCTGACGCGAACGCCACAGTGACGGCGGAGCACTGCGGAAGCGGAACAACAGATAGGTCACCGCGGTCAGGGCGAGCGCAATCCCGGTCCAGAGCAGGCGATTCGCCAGCAGTACTCCATCGATCGAGATAACGGCGGCGTTCTTCTCAGCGACCGTCCAGTAGCGTGTCACCAAGTCGAACGCGGACAGGCCGATCGGGTCGAGCATCGCCGCAAGGTTCTGATCGTCGAGATTGCCGATCAACGTCTGCGCAATGATCCAGGCCACCAGCAGGAGGATTCCCTGGGTGTGGACCGCAAAGGCGTTGCGCGTCAGGGCCCCGACAGAGAAGAAGATGGCAGAGATCACCAGAACGGCGGGGACAACGAGCGCAGCAAACGGTACGAGGTAAGTCGTCAGCTGAAACGGAAGCAAGCGTTCTGGCTCGATCCACGGCGCCAATGCAGCGGCCATGATGCCGACGACAATGCCAAGGTGAATCAGCACCATCACGGTGAAGGCGCCAGCGAACCGACCCCCAAGGTAGGCAAACCGAGTCAAAGGTGTGGTGAACAGCAGCTCATGGGTGCGATACTGGTAGTCGCGCAGCACAGCGCTGCCGATGAGACCAGCGATAACGATCTGCCCCATCAGCACCAGGAAGAGCATGCTCCGGACGATGAGCCAGGGCGCGTTCCGCATCACCTGGCCGGAACCGCCTATCAGGGCAATGGCATCCGTCGCCATCAGGGCGAAGGCGCCGAGCGCGAAGGTCATGAAGTAGAGCCAGGTGACCGGCCGGCTCAGGTGATAACGGATCTCGTAGCGGTATATGGTCCCGAACATCGTCACGCCGCCTGCAACCGACTGGCGAGGTTGATCTGGTGGAAGTACACGTCCTCAAGATCCGGCTCCAGCGGCTCGTATCCCGGCAGGACCTCGTCGCTGTAGACATGGACGACCGGAACACCAGCCACCATCTGAGTGGAGATGACCTGGTGGGTTGCTTCGATGTCGGGCAGGTCGCGCCGGTCGACCTCCCGTCGCCAGAGCCTTCCCCTCAGCGTAGCGACGATGGTCCTCGGGTCGCCCGAGAGGATGACGCGCCCCTGATGGATGATCGCGACCGAGCGACAGAGCTCACGGACGTCTTCGACGATGTGGGTCGACAACAGCACCACGATCTGCTGGCCGATCTCGGCCAGCAAGTTGAGGAACCGGTGCCGTTCGGTCGGGTCGAGGCCGGACGTCGGCTCGTCGACAATCAGCAGCTTGGGCGCACCGGCCAGCGCGATGGCGATGCCAAGCCGCTGTTTCATTCCGCCGGACAGCGAGCCAACCGCCTTCTTCCGGGCGCTGTGCAGATTGGTCTGCTGGAGCAGGTCCGTCACCAAGCCGCGCCTGGTCCGGCCATCGAGAACGCCCTTCATCGCCGCGAAATGATCGAGCGTCTCTTCGGCGCTCAAGCTCGGGTAGAGCCCGAACTCCTGCGGCAGGTATCCGAGCAGCCGGCGGAGCTGATCCGGTGCCGCGAGCACGTCGAGGTCACCGAAGCGGATCCGGCCGCTGTCGGGGACCTGCAGGGTTGCCACGGTGCGCATCAAGCTGGACTTGCCGGCGCCGTTGGGGCCCAGCAAGCCGAACATTCCGGCACCGGCGGTGAGTGAGATCCCGTCAAGCGCGCGCACCCCATTGGGGTAGGTCTTGCAAAGGGCGTCGACAACGAGTTGCACGATGTTCTCCCTGGCTGGCGGTCAGCGGGTGGCGCGGTCGATGGCACGACCAATCAGATCGAGACCAAGGTCGATCTCGGCGTCGGAGACAGTCAGCGGGGGTGCGATCCGGAACACGCCCCCCATCCCGGGCAACTGCACGATGTTCATGCTGAGGCCAAGTTCCATGCAGATCCGGCTGATCTCGCTGCCGAGCTCGGGGGCCGGGGTTCGAGCCGTGCGATCAGTGACGATCTCCACGCCGAGGAGCAAGCCGCGCCCTCGGACATCGCCGATGCACTCGAACCGGTCCTGCAAGGCCAGAAGACCCGCGGTCAGCCGTGCGCCTGCCTGCTTTGCACGCCCAGCCAGCCCGTCACGACGCACTACCTCCAGGACCTTGAGCCCGACCGCGGCCGGCAGCGGATCGGATACATGCGTCGTGTAGAACAGGAAGCCACGCTCATAGCACCGCTGCTCGACCTCGGCAGAACAGACGACCGCCGACAGCGGAAGCCCGGCGCCCAGCGTCTTGGAGAGCGTCAGGATGTCAGGCACGACACCGTCGCGTTCAAACGCGAACATCAAGCCGGTCCGACCGAGCCCGGTCTGCGCTTCGTCGAGGATCAGCAGCATGCCTCGCTCCACGCACTTCCGCTTGAGGGCCGCGAGGTAACCAATCGGCAGGTCGATGATGCCGCCCGAACTGAGGATCGGCTCGGCGATGAAGGCGGCGAGGTTGCCGCTCGACTGCCGGTCGATCAAGTCGAAGCCATAGTCGAGCTCGGCGCGCCAGTCGGCCTGACCGCCCCGCTCGAACCTCGGTCGATAGCTGCTCGGCGCCGGTATCGCGAGCGATCCGACCGCGGTTGGTCCGTAGCCACGCCGACCCGCGGAGTAGGTTGCCGACGCCGCGCCACCCGTCATTCCGTGCCATGACTGTGCAAAGCCGACGACCTCGTACCCCCCGGTGTAGAGCTTGGCCATCTTGATCGCCGCTTCGTTCGACTCGCCGCCTGTGCTGAGCAGCATGGTCCGATCGAGGCCGGCCGGTGTCACCTCCGCCAGGGCCCTGGCCAGTTCGACCACCGGCCAGGACAGCATGCCGCTGAAGAGATGGTCCAGGCGACGAGCATGATCGGCGACGACCTCGGCAACTTCCGGATGGCCGTGCCCGAGGAGTGAACTCATCTGTCCGGAGGTAAAATCGAGAATCGCGCGACCGTCAGCGTCGTAGACGAAGCTGCCCTCGGCGCGCTCGATGATGATCGGCTCGAAGCGCCCGCCGTAGCGAATCAGGTGAGCGTTGGCAGCGTTCCAGAAGGCGGGATCGGCATTGCGCGACACGGTGAGTCTCGGGTCAGAGATACCGACACACTACCCCGCACCACAGGTCAACGGCAAGATCGCCTAATAGATGTTATCAAAGATATAAGCTAGATTTATGGTATGGATGACGGCCTCGACCTCGATCTGCTGCGGACCTTCATCGTCATCGCGGAGACCGGTGCCCTGAGTCGCGCCGCCATCCGGGTCGGCCGAACCCAGGCCGCCATCAGTCTGCAGGTCAAACGCCTCGAGCGAACTGCAGGCCAGGTCCTGCTCGAGCGGACCGGCCGCGGCGTGCTCCTGACTCCGCACGGGATCCGACTGCTGGCCCATGCGCAGCGCATCCTCCAGTATCACGACGAGGCCCTTGCTGAAGTCTCCGGCAAAGGCCTGACTGGCACCATTCGATTCGGCTGCCCCGACGACTACGCCGTTGTCATGCTGCCGCAGTTGCTGCGCGGTTTTGCACGGGAACACCCGAAGGTGCTGGTCGAGGTGCATTGCGCCCACACGCCGCGCTTGCTCGAGCGCCTGGACCGCCATCAGCTCGACCTGGCGCTGACCTCGTTTGCGGAGGATGCCCAGGGCGTGACCGTGATTCGGCGCGAGCCGCTCGTCTGGGTCAGCGCGGTTGGTTCGAACGCGCCGAACCGGCGACCGCTCCGGCTGGCGCTCTCCGATTCCGACACGCTCGATCATCGCGCCGCGCGGCGTGGGCTCGAGGCAGCGAGGCGCGCTTACCGGGTGGCCTATGCCAGCGCCAGCCTGACAGGATTGATCGCGGTGGCTCGCTCGGGTCAGGCGATCGCCGTCCTGACCCGGACCGCCGTCCCGGACGATCTCCGCATCCTGACGGCCGAGTCCGGGTTGCCGCAGCTACCGAACGTCGGGATTGCGCTGACGATCGACAGCGAGCAACCGTCTGCCGTCGTGCGCGCCTTTGCCGAGCACGTTCGGACCGTACTTCCAACCATCTGAGCTGCTCGCTGCGCCAACGGTGGGGCGCTATGGTCTCGGCTTGAACTGCGGGTTGGTGATCTGGGGCACCTGGGGTTTGAAATCCCGGATCCGTTCAAGCTCAGACGGCTTGGGGGCGTGAACCTGCAGTTGCCAGTAGCTCAGTCCGGTCAGCACCCCGGATCCGATGATGATCCCGAGCACGAACATCAGTTGGCCGCGTGACTTGGGTCGTGCCCGGAAGGCGTCCAGCGCCGGAGTCCCGCCGATCAGAAATGCCAGGCCTGTCACGATTGCGAGCGGAAAGAAGACCAGTGCCCGGGTGAGCGACCGGCTGAGATGGTCCAGCTCGCCGCTCTGCATCGGCAGATAGATCGAGAACACGGCCGAGACGACGCCGATGATGATGAGTACCAGTCCGACCAGTCGGATTACCATGGTGACTCACTCGAGCCAGAGAGAACGGGTCGTGACGCGGCCAGCGCCGACATCGACAACCACCAGAATCGGTTCGGGTACCTTGCCGGGCTCCCGGGGGCGGTCGCCGATCAGCGCGGGGTACGCCGGATCGGGGAACACCTCCCGCAGCTCACCGATGCCGGTATCGAGGGTCCATACCCTGGTGCCATCGGCTCGGATCCGCGCCACCATCACGGTGCCGGCGCGATAGGGCTTCGATTCGAAGAGCAGCAGCACGTCATCGTCGGCCACGCGGAGGATCTCGCCCTGGCGCTCTCTGCGCAGAAACCCGGCTTGATGCATTCCCTCCCCACCCGGGAGCACGACGCTGCCGAGCCGGGGCGGCGATCCGGGATCGATCAGCATCAGCCGGAGCGCGTCCCGACCGGTCGCCAGGTCAGCGGGCACGAAGGGGCGGGCCGGCGGCTGTCCGGCCGGTCGATGATCGACTCGCTCGGTCCGTACATCATACACCCCCGGGCTTCCCGCAACGAACCAGACTCGGCTGCCGTCGACGACACCGAGTTTGGCCTGATTGAGGTCGGACCCGCGCCGGCCGGTGGCGACTTCGACGAATCGACCGCGGCCGGCGTCGCTGGCAGAGTGGATCAGGAGGCCGACGGTGTAGCGGTCGTTGGCAGGATTGCGGTGCAATGTCGGGACGTAGGGCTCGAGCCGAGTTATCATGGTGACGACGGCATCACCGCTGCGTACCGATTGCCCCCAGGGCGCCCCGGTCGTTCGGACCGTGAGGAAGGTTCGACCGATCAGGAATGCCGCCAGCCCGAGAGCGGCAATGATACCGATCACGATCATGAGGCCGGGACGTTTCCTGGTGGGGGATGAGGATTCTGGCGGGGGAGCAGGTGTGACCGTCCGTTCGCCCGGAGGCAGCGGTGCCTCGTGGGAGCGGAAATGGAGCGCGGCGCGGCGCTCGTCGTAGTCGGCGCGCCCGGTGGGTACTCGTTGGCGGATCACCTCGCCGGCAATGCGTGAGAGGATCACCTCGCGCCGCCCGACCGCCCATGGTGCGTGAGAGCGCCAATGATCCTCCTGCCCGACCGACACGATGGCAATCACGTCGCCGCCGCCATACTCCCAGTAGCAGCGCAGCTCCCCGCTTGGCTCGCGATAGCTTACGGCGCCGTCGCGACCCCGATCATGAATCAGGACCTCCCAGCTGTCGGTCGGTGCGGGCATGACTCCGTTGTTTCCGGGCAGGCGATGGCCGGGAAATTACCACACCGATCGCCAGCCGGAAGACCGGCCGCTAATCGACCCGATTGCGACCGGGTCGGACCACCGGCAGTTCCAGCGCGCTCGGGTAGCGAGCGTCGTTATGGAGCCGGATCCGAGCAGTGCGGGCATCCTTGCCGGTCTCCCGATTGACCGCACCGCCCGAGTTGTAGTTCTTCTCCCAGGCAAGCGAGTTGCTCGAGCGAACCACCAGCCGAAGCCGGCTGCCCTTGCCGATGACACGGGAGAAGAAGGTGAACTGCTCGAAGCGATAGCGGGTCACCTCACCAGGCGTAACGAGCTTCGCGACCGAGGACGATTCACGATAGCGCGCGCGCAGGGCGTCGTCGGAGAGGTAGATGGCACTCCCGTCGGGCAACACCTCGTAGAGGGTCACCTCAAAGTCTGTGTCCGGAACGTTCATCTCGATGAAGGCGGTCAGCTTCGGATAGCCGCTGATCTCGGTGGCCTCCGCAAACGGTTCCGTATGATAGACGAGCCCGTTGCCCAGCAGGTTGAAGACCGGCGTCTGGATCTTGTAGTAGTCTGCCGGTGGTGTCATCGTTTCGAGGGCATAGCCGCGCACGTCGAGCGGATCATAGGTCCATTGACCGGGCTGCCGGCCTGAGGGTAGCCGGGCAGCACTGAGCTTGCCGGAGTGCAGCACGTCGTTGCCGCCGTCAGTCGCATCGAGGTAGAGCGTGTGGGTCGAGTCGGCGATGGTTTCGATGTCATCAGCGTACTTCCATTCGCCGTCCGTCGGTCCAGGGCCCATGACCCAGTAGGCAACCCGCTTCTTGAGGAAGGAGGGCTTGGGTCCGTTCTTGATGGTCCAGTCGTACCACTCCCGATGCAGGCGGTTCATGTCGATCACGCTCGCTGCGCCAAACGTCAGGCCGCCAATCGACGGTACCGGCGTACGGGTGCCGGGGTGATCCCAAGGACCGAGGATGAGATAGTGGCGACCGCGCGCGGCCGGCGTCGCGGCCGCGAGATGGCGCCGATAGAATGTCATCGCCCCGATCTGATCGCCGTCGAAGTACCCGGTGATCGTCAAGATCGGCAGATCGAGCCTGGCATACTCCTCGCGAGTCGGCGTCATGGCCTGCCAGTAGGCGTCTTCCGTCGGGTGCTGCATCCACTTCTGGTAGTACGTGGTCAGGTTCCCAACGATGGTGTCGAGCGACGCAAACGCTTTGTGTTCGAGGTAGCGCTCGCCGTACTTCGAGATCCAGAACGAGCCGTCACCAAATAGGTTGGCTTGCGGCGCAGCGCCGCTGGTGTAGGTGAGCCACTGAATCGCATAGGAGCGAAAGATGTTACGCAGCTGGGGGAAGTCGACCCCCGGATGCGCCGACGCCACCGGCGCCATCGAGACGAGCTCGGCTGGCCGATTCTTGGCAATGGCCCACTGGTAGAAGCCGCCATAGGAGCCGCCCCAGAGGCCGACCTTGCCATTGGACCAGGGTTGCCGCGCAAACCAGCGCACCAGTTCCGGTCCGTCGGAGGATTCGTTAGCAAAGGGCTCGAAGGTTCCGCCCGAACTGCCGCGCCCGCGAGTATCCACGACGGCAAAGACGTAGCCGTTGCGCGCAAAGTACATTCCGCGTGCGTGCGAGAGATCCGCGATGTAAGGCGTCATCCAGAAGATGACCGGCAGGGGCGCGCTCTGGCGCTTCGGTTTGTAGATCGTCGCGCTTAGGGTGACCCCGTCCTTCATCGGGACCCGGACCCCGTACATCAGTTCGACCCCGGCCGTGTCCGTGGCGGCCTGAGCCACCAGGGATCGCACCGGTGCCGCGAATGTCACCATCGCCAGTAACGCCGTCGCCACAACAGCGCGAAGCCGGTCAGTCATTAGAACTCCTGGTTGCCTTGGATTGCGCCCGCGAACCTGATGGGGCATCTCTCAGGCAGTCTCATCCGAGCGCCAATACCTTGCATCCTGTCACGCGGTAGGGCGATCGAAGGGGCCACCGCGCAGCGGGGGCACACCACCTTCCGTCAAACGGCGGTCCACAACCTCGGAGGGCTGGCAAGCTGAAACGCCCGCCATGGGTACCTCGTAGCGTTTGACAGGTTGGCGCTCTACCCCGATGTTGGGGGCGAACCTTGATACACAACGATTGGCTCAACGCCTGCTTCTCATTTCATCGGACAATCCGAGGACCCGACATGCATCAGACACGACGCGATTTCATCAAGGCCGGAGCCGTCGGCGCGGGCGCGCTGGCCATCGGTCTTCAGGGGTGCGCCAAAGGTGAGCCCAACGCGGATGCGGCCGCCGCGGCGGCACCGCCGAAGCCACTGCGTATCCTGGTCCTGGGCGGTACCGGGTTCATCGGACCCCACATGGTCCGTCGCGCGCGTGAGCGGGGCCACACCATCACACTGTTCAACCGGGGTCGCAGCAACGACGATCTGTTCCCCGATCTCGAAACCCTGATCGGCGATCGGGACGGCAAACTCGACGCGCTCAAGGGCCGCCAGTGGGACGCGGTCATCGATACCTCGGGCTACATCCCGCGCCATGTGCGCGACTCGGCTAACCTGCTCAAGGACGCCGCCCGGCACTACCTGTTCATTTCGACGATCTCGGTCTATGCCGATTTCAATCAACCCGGCATTACCGAAGACTATCCTGGCGGGACCATGCCGGACCCGACGGTCGAGCAAATCACCGGTGAGACCTACGGGCCGCTCAAAGTGCTTGCCGAGCAGGCGGTGCGCGAGGCGTTCCCGACCGGCAGCATCATCGTCCGGCCGGGCTACATCGTCGGCCCCGGCGACAGCACCGATCGCTGGACCTATTGGCCGGTTCGGGTCGCGCGCGGCGGCGAAGTGCTGGCCCCCGGCCAGCCGAGCGACCCGATGTCCTTCATCGATGCGCGCGATCTGGCAGCATTCACCGTGCATCTGATCGAGCAGGGAAACACGGGCACCTTCAACGCCGTCGGTCCGGCCAAGCCCATGCCAACGGGCGAAGTGCTCGACCGACTCAAGGCGGTGACGAACTCGAACGCCACTTTGACCTGGGTCGATGCCGCCTGGCTGGCAGAGCAGAAAGCCACGCTCCCGATCTGGAATCCGACCACAGGACCGTTTGCGCAGCTGCATACCGTCAGCAACGCACGCGCGGTGGCCGCCGGCCTCACCTACCGGTCGTTCGAGGAGACCGCGCGCGACACCCTGACGTGGTGGGACGGACTGCCCGAGGAGCGGCGTAACGCGATGCGCTCGGGACTGCGTCACCCGCCAGCGCTTGCGGGCGGACCGGCGTCCCTGGCGGCGCAGATGGAAGCGGAAGCCAAGCTGCTCGCCGCCTGGAAGGCGCGCACCTAGCACCATCGACCGCGATCTCGACGCGGCGGCACACGCTGTCGCGTCGAGTATCAGGATACCGGCCGCCAGCCTCCCGTCTCGCGTTCGATCTGGCCGAGCGCGGCCAGGACCAGATCTTCCCGCCAGGCCGCCGCAGCTGCCTGCACACCAATCGGCAGCCCGCTGGCGGAGGTGCCGACCCGAACCACGCCTGCTGGCCAGCCGGCCACATTGTACGGCACCGTGTACGACAGACCGGGGTAGACCCGCTCCCGCGACGTGCCGTGGGCCACCGCCGTCGTCACGTTGACCGGCGAGATGATCAGATCGTACCGATCGAGGAACGGTAGCATCAGTGCGCGGGCATGGTCGAGCCGCTCGAGCAGGGCGGTAAAATCGCCCACCGGCATCGCCTGCAGGCCCTCGAGCGCAGTGCGCAGATCCGAATGCGCGGCCTCGGTGCCCCAGCGCTCGAGGACCCGGAGCAACGTGGCGCCACCGTCACCGGTCATCAGGGCAAATGCCGCTTCGGTGGCCTGCGCCAGTCCGTCGGGGCGCGCCTCTTCGACGACCGCGCCAGCTGCGCGGAGAATCCGAGCCGCCTCGTCAACCGCTGTCATGATCTCGGCATCGGGCGTCACCACGCCATTGTCGCCGAACACGGCTACCCGGAGCCCCGGCAGCGATACCGCGGCCGGATCGCGAACCGGCATCGGTACCACGAAGGGATCCTTGTCGTCCGGGCCTGCCATGACACCGAGCCCCATAACGAGGTCCTCGACTCGCCGCGCCATCGGTCCGGGCTGGGTAATGCCTTGCAGAATCCCATCCGGACCAAGCACGTGCCCGGCCCGCGACAGACGGCCGCTGGTCGGCTTGAGACCGGCAATGCCACAGAAATGCGCCGGTAGTCGGATGCTGCCGGAGGTGTCGGTCCCGACATCGAAGGGCGAGCCTCCCGCAGCCACGATCGCTGCGGAGCCACCGCTACTGCCACCAGGCGTCCGCGTTGGGTCGTACGGATTGCTGCTCCGCCCATAGACCCGGTTGTCGGTTTCCGCTCCGGCGGTGAGTTCCGGCGTGTTGGTCTTGCCGATTACGATGGCGCCCGCCCTGCGGAGTCGGGCCACGACCGTGGCATCCTCCGCTGGAATGTAGGCGCGCCGGCCCCAGGTTCCCCCTGTCGACACGATGGCCGCCACGTCGAAGGAATCCTTGATCGTGACCGGCACGCCATGTAGGGGCCGGTCGACCGACGCCCGCTGGCGATCTGCGGCCGCAGCTGCGACGCGAGCCTGATCCCGATCGAGCTGGACCACCGCGTTGAGCTGCGGATTGACGGCGTCGATTCGGGTAAGCACCGCTTCCAGGAGCTCGGCGCTCGAGATCTCCCGGCGACGAACCGCAGCCGCGAGGCGCACCGCAGAACTCGCGACCGGGTCAAGGGGCTCTTGGGACCACCCGCCGGCAAGGTGATGAAGCGGACGCCGCATGCCGACGGCAATCGCGCCAGTCGCAGCGAGAAACCCACGACGGTCGGGACGGAGCATGTCAGTCTCTGGGAGAGGGGAGTCGTTGGGGTAGTCCCTTCGATGGCATCGGGTCTTACAGGACTTTCGATCTCACCCCGGAAACTAGCGGGGTGACAGTTTAGGTTCCCGCCATGGCTGCTACCCCGTCCGACTCGAAATCCTTCACGACTCCCCGGCCTTCCGCTGAGGACGAGGCCCTTCGGAGCCGACTGGCCGAACTGTGCACCGCCGGCTGGGCGCTTTGGGATCGCTTCGCGGAGAATATCATGGAACGGCCGTTCCACCCCTTCGTCGCCGCTGATTATGAGGTGGTGGCTGAAGCGTTGTGGCCCTTTCGCCGGCAGGGCCTGCGCTTTCTGGAGTGGGGCTCCGCGACGGGCGTCATCACGATCATGGCCGATATGCTTGGCTTCGAGGCCTGCGGGATCGAGATCGACTCGAGTCTCAACGCGACCGCGTGCGATCTGGCCAGGCAGTTCGACTCGAAAGCCCGGTTCGCGGCGGGAAGCTTCCTGCCCACCGGCTACCGCTGGCAATCGCGCGACGGCGACCTCCGAACCGGTACCCTGGGTACCGGGCCATCCGCCTACGCCGAGCTGGGCCTCTCGCTCGACGACTTCGATGTCGTCTTCGCCTTTCCCTGGGACGGCGAAGAGCCGATGATGCTCGACCTGATGAAGAGCTACGGACGGGCGGATGCATTGCTGCTGCTCAACAACGCCACTCACGGGATTCGCGCGTACCGCGGTGGTCGCGATGTTACCCGAGCCATCTGGTCCGCGGCTACGTAGGAGGCCGCTGCGGCTACGGCACGTCCATCCGCCGGAGCCGCCGCACCGACAACCACAAAAAGCCGCCAAAGACCACGGCCGAAACGATGACGACCGCGGGCAATCCGAGATGATCGAGCCCGGCAAATCGCCGCTCGTCCAATCCGTGCATCCAGGCCAGCGCATAGTGCCGGATGCTCAAGAGCCGTACCCCCGACACGAAGCCTGAGAAAAACCCTTCCCACAGCACGACATACAGCAGGCCAACCCCGATGGCCTGCGTCGTGACCAGTCCCAGCCAGGTAAATGCGGAGCTGTAGAGCGCCACGGCCACAGCCGCTGCCACGGTGATCGCGATGGTCGCTCGTGGATCGGCCAGGAACGCGACGTAGCCGGTCGCAAAGGCGCTTACCGCAGCAAACGGCAACGCAATCGTCAGGACCGCCGCCAGTTTCGGCACCGCTATCTGCCACCTGGGCAGAGGCGACAGCGTGAGATTGGCCAATGTCCTGTCTTCGACTTCGCTCGCAAAGGCCGCAGCTGCAATCGCCAGAACCACGAGCGGCAGAATCGATCCCGCCAGTAAGGTGCTCAACGCTGCGGCTTCGAACTCCGCAATCGACGGTGCGGCTTTCAGCCGGAGGGTCAGCAGGGCCGTCACGACGGGAAGCGCAGCGAGCAGCGTCATGATGATGAGCCGCCAGCGACCCGCCAGCTGGCGAAGGGTCAGGCGATACACAGTGCCCATGATGTCAGCCCTCCACCAGGTAGCCGAAGACGCTCTCGAGCGAATCATCCAGCGGCTCGACCCGTCGCAAGCGGATCCCGGCCGACTGCGCCAGGCGCGGCAGCTCGAGCTGCAGATCCAGGACCCGCCGGCTCAGGATCACCAGCGCACCGTCAGGGTCGAGGTTGACCGCCTCGACCGAGCCGATCCCGACCGCGAGCGCCGCCAGCTGACGTGGCGCGTCACAGGTGACGCGGACGTGATACGGTCGCTGATCGAGTGCCGCGCGAATCGCCCGGAACCCGCCCGACGCGGCCAGCTTGCCGTTGACAACGAGAAGAACCGTTTCTGCGAGCTGTTCGACCTCCTCGAGGATGTGCGACGAGAGCACGATGGTCCGCCCCTCCCGCGCGAGGTCACGGAGCAACCGCTGGAAATGCACCCTCTGCCGCGGATCGGCGCCGTTCAGAGGTTCATCGAGAATCAGAATCTCCGGATCATGCACCAGCGTCGCAGCCAGGCGCATCCGCTGCCGCATCCCGCGCGAGTACGTGCCCATCGGCCGGTGCTGCGCCTCGATCAGATCGACGCGCTCGATGGCCCGGTCGACCGCTTCCTCGAGTCGTTCCACCCCGCGCAGCTGGCCCATCATGGTGACGAACTCGCGACCCTTCATGAAGCCGTACACGGTTTCGTGCTCGGACATCACCCCGATCCGGCGATAGAGCGGCGGGTTGTCGCGTACCGGTTCACCGAAGACGGTTACCTGACCCGTCGAGGTCTCGGCCAAACCGGTCATCATGCGCAGCAGGGTCGTCTTGCCGGCGCCGTTCGGCCCCAGCAAACCCGTGATGCCGGGCATCACGTCGAAGGTCATTTCGCTGACGGCCACCACGCTGCCGAACCAGCGGGAGACCCGATCGACCCGGATGACAGGACGAACGTCGTTCATGGCGTGAGCCTCCGATAGCGACCCCAGAGAATCGCGCCCGGCACGACCGTCCAGAGCAAGTACCAGCCAACCCGACCCCAGGCCGGAAAGAGCCGAGCCGGCGCGTCCTCGGTGACCATGCTGAACTCGCCGAAGACCACGTCATTCACATGAACCGGGATGTTGGTCAGGTTGAACATCGAGATCCACTGACCAGCCAGGTTGTTCATCTCGGACGCGAGCCCGGCCGTAAACGGCGCGGTGATGGTAAAGAGGCCAACGAGAAAGACCGCCGCATAGGCGCGACTCTTGGTGAACGAAGCCGTCAGGAGGGCAAGCGTCGTCGCGTAGACCGCCATTACCAGCCCGGACAGAAGGAACTTCGGCACGTCGAGCCAGTGTTTGCGGAGGTACTCGATCGGCTGTGGATCGCCGGCAGCCAGACCGAGAAACAGGATCAGCTGCGGCAGCCAGGCGGCGCCGACCATCACGACCAGGAAGGCAAGCCACCGCGCACCGAGGTAGTCGGTACCAGTGAGCGGCCGGACCAGATAGAGATGGATAGTTCCCTCCTTGCGGTCACGGCAGAGGAGCTCCGGACCAACCAACGCCGCGAACACGAAGAGGATGATCGACGCCGCCCCATAGAAGTCGACGTGCGATGGAAGGTTGGCCCGCGCCGCCGCGCCTGGCCCTCCCAGTCGTTCGGCCGCACCGGCCACCAACGCCATGATGCTGCCGATAGCGCACAGGAGGCCGATGAAGAACCACGGCAGAATCTTGGCCCGACCGCCGCGCCCCAAACCGAGCGCGGCCCGTAATCCGTCTTTGAACACGGCCGTCCGCGCGCGGCCGCGACCCTCGCGCACACCGCTGTACCCCTGGTAGCCGATATCGAAAACAGTGCCCTGCTGGCTCATGCGGCACCTCGCTCGAACAGCTCGGTCAGGGCACGACGTTGCGGCCCCATCCGCCGGAGTGGCGCCTCTGCCTCCACCAGCGCGTCCCGCACCAGGTCGTACACCGTTTCGTCGGGACCCTGGAGTGCCAGCCCGGCACCATCGACGGTCACCAGCACGCCGCGCCGCTCCAACGCAGCAATCAGCCCATCGCGATTGGTGTCGACCTCGATGAACACCGTTTCAGTCTCCCGCGTGAACTGCTCGACCTCACCCGAGTGGATCAGCCGGCCGGCCTGGAAGACGATGATCCGGTCGCAAGTCCGTTCGACGTCGGCCATCAGATGAGACGAGAAGAGAATGCTGATGCCAAAGTCACGATGGGTTTTCCGCACCAGGTCGAGCATCTCCTCGCGGCCCAGCGGATCGAGACCGGCCGTCGGCTCATCGAGGAAGACGAACGACGGGTCGTGCACCAGGGCCTGGCTGAGCTTGACCCGCTGCTTCATCCCGGTGGAATACCCGCCAATCGGACGGTAGCGTTCCTCGAACAGGCCGGTGTGCCGCAGCGTGTCCGCCGCACGGGTTCGGGCCGTCGATGGCGGTAGACCGCTCACCTCGGCCATATGAGTCAGGAACTCCGCTGCACTGATCCCGCTTGGCAGGCAATCGTGCTCAGGCATGTAGCCGAGGCGTCCGCGCACGGTCAGGCTCTCGGAGGCATCCTCACCAAGCACCGTGGCTTTGCCTGCGGTCGGCTTGAGAAGACCCATGAAGATCTTGATCGCGGTGCTTTTCCCGGCGCCGTTCTCACCGAGGATGCCGGTGATGCCGTCGCCGATGGTGAACGACACGTCGTCGAGCGCCACGACATTGCCGTATCGCTTGCCGAGACCCTGGGCAGCGAGAAGGGGTTGGCCGGTCGACATCACGATCCTTTGATGCGGGGGCAGGCCTCGGCGTGGCCGAGGTCACAGGCACGTCGGGTCAGGGCCATGGCGCGCTGAGGCGAGCGATACACGCCGGCACCCTTCTGATGCAGGCCAGCCAGGTTGTAGCATGCGGCGGCGTACCGTTCGTCGCAGGCCACCTCATACAAGCGGGCGGCCCGCTGGAAGTTCTGAGGCACGCCCTGGCCGTTCTCGTTGAGCACCGCGAGTTCGAAGCAACCCGACTGGTCGGACGCGTCACAGGCCGACTTGAAGAGCGCAGCGGCGAGGGAGTCGTTGCGTTCGACCCCGTTGCCGGCGGCACGAAGTCGGCCCAATCCGACACACCCCAGCGACTCTTTGGCGTCACAGGCTCGCCCGAACAGGTCGGCTGCAGCTGCGTAGTCCTGGGGCACGCCTTCGCCTGCGGCCTCGAGAGTTCCCAGATTGGCGCAGCCGGTTAGATCGCCACCTTCGCAGGCCTGGCGGAACAATCCGGCGGCAATGGTTGGGTCGTGGGTCACGCCGGCACCGGCCCGGTGCAGCAGACCGAGGCGAGTACACCCTTCCATGGCGCCGCCGTCGCAGGCCTGACGGAACAGGCCTTGGGCCCGGGCGGAGTCGCGCTTGACGACCCGGCTGGTCTGGTAGATGACGCCGAGACTGGCACAGCCGTCGCCGACGCCGCCGGCACAGGCCTGCTCGAACGAGCGAGCGGCGCCGGCTTCATCGCGCAGAACGTAGCGGCCTTCCTGGAGTCGTTGGCCGAAGTCGTGGCACGCTAGCACCGTACCTTCGGCGCATGCATCGCGGAGCGTTTTCGCCTCGTCGTTCCCGGGATGGCACCCCAGGACAACGAAGGCGGCGAGGAGGATCAGTTCGGGGCGGCGAGCACCCCGACGCGGATTCTCTGCAGGAGAGTTCCGAGTTGGCATCGACGGCCGGGCGTTGTAGGTCGCGTTCGGGAGGTAGTCTCCCGAACCGGCTTACGACCGCCGAACGTCGTGGGTTTCAAAACGAGACGTTTCAGAGATTCTGAAACGAGATCAGTGTCCTTTGAACGTGAACGACTGCGCTGCCGGCGCTGTGAACCCGCGGCGAACGACCTCCAACCCGAGCGGGTCGGCCGGGTTGATCCGAAAAATCGTTGCGCCCCGGGGCGGATCACGATCCACGCCCGGCCCGTAGATCCAGGGGCTGACGAGGCCATCGGAGTACACCGTATCAGGCACCTGGCTCGCCGCCCGCAGCCCGGCCCGGCTGAGGTCACCCGCCGCAACGGCGTGTTCCAGCAACGCATGAAGCGGGTACGCCATCACGTAGCCCGCATAGTAGTAGAAGTCCGGCGCCTGCCCGGGGGCATACGCCGCTTGATCCGCAAGCATCGTACGCACCCCGGCTTCACTGGTATCGGACAGCGACACGCCGTCCCACGAACTCCAGTAGTTCGCCACGAGGTAGTCCCGCAGCGGCGACGTCACGAACGCCTGGTGCCACGACGGCGAGGTCCCGATCCATCGCGGCGCAAAGCCAAGCTGCGCTGCCGCGCCGAGCACCTTGCCTGTCACGCTGGGCAGCGACGCGAGCATCACGACGCCGCATCCGGCGTTCTTGAGCTGCGTGATCGGCGCGACGAAATCCTGATCGTCCTGCCGGAAGGTCGCCTTGACGGGAACCGGAAAACCCATCGCCTCGGCGAGATACTCGACCCCGTCGACAACCGCCTTCCCGTAGCCAGTCGCGAGCGTCATGGTGCAGACCGTGGCACCGGTCGCGCCACCCTCCGTCAGCGCATAGGCCACGCCGTTGATGGCCTGCAGCTGATAGGGCGACCCCCACGGCAGCAGGCGCTCGTCCCGGACCCACTCGGCGTCAAAGGTCGTCGGTACCGCGAGGATCCCGTCCTCAGCCAAGAGCGACAGGATGCCATTGACCTGATCCGTACCAAGCACCAGACCGAACATGGCAACCTGATCTTTGATCTTCTGGTACTTCTGCGCACCCGTCGACGGATTGACGTACTGGATATCCTCGGCAAGGATCTTCACCTTGTACTTGCCGCCCACCCCGCCCTGCTGCTCGTTGATACGGGCGAAGTAGGCGGTCAGTCCGGCCAGAAGCGGCTTGCCGATGACCGCAACCGGATCGCTGAGCGGCGTCAGTGCACCGATGACGATGGTGTCGCCGACGATGCCAGGGGTCGCCCCACTGCCACCACCTCCGCAAGCGGTCAGCCCCAACAGCATGAGCAGGGCGGCACCGCCGCGGTGCCGAATCGAAACACGAGCTGACATCTGTTCCCTCCATGGATCAGTACGAAAATGGCCAGGCTTTGAAGTACCGGACGAGCCGCCGCCAGATCTCGGCGAGTCCGAGCGGCTCAAAGAGCAGGAAACCGACGATGAGCAACCCGAACAGCGCCTGATTGAGCGACTGAACCGTGAGCCCGCCCCCAGTCCCATCGCTGCTCACGAACGGGATGCTGCCGCTCATGCTCTCGATTACCCGCGGCAGCAAGGTGAGAAACAGCGCGCCGAGCACTGAGCCGGACACGGCGCCGACTCCACCCACGACGATCATCGCGATGAACTGAATCGACAAGAGCAGGGAGAAATCGAGCGGGCTGACGAAGCGCGCAAAGGAGGCGTACAGGGCCCCGGCGCAAGCGGCGTACCCGCTCGAGACCACAAACGCCCCGACCTTCCAATGAACCTGGGAGACACCGATGATCTCGGCGGCCAGATCCCGATCGCGAATGGCCTGCAGCGCCCGTCCAGGACGGGAGCGCACGATGTTCCGTGCGGCAAGGGCAAGCACCGCCACGACGATCCAGACAAAGTAGAGATAGCCCTGCGTCCGGGAGAGCCGGAAGGAGCCGAATTGCAGCGACGCGATGTCGACGCCAGCCGCGGCAACTGGCGCGCGCACGCTCGTGCCCGTGAGCCCGCCCGTGACACTGCTCCAGTTCTCGAAGACATGCTGGCCAAGCACCAGGAGCCCGAGCGACACGATCGCCAGGTAGTTGCCCCGAAGCCGAAGAGCAAACGGCCCGACCAGGCCGCCAACAGCACCACCCACCGCGGCGGCGGCCAGAAGCCAAAGCGGAAACGGCAGCCCCCACCGACCGGCAAACACCGCCGCTGCGTAGGCGCCGATCCCATAGAAGACCGCGTGGCCGAGCGAAACCTGGCCGGTGAATCCGATCAGCAGGTTGAGGCCGATGGCGCCAATGGCCGCGATTCCGGCATACACCAGCACGGTGGACCAGTACTCGCCCATTGCGAGCGGCAGGACCAGCCACGCGAGCCCCATCGCCAGCGCGCCAACCTGCGCGGGGCGGGAGCGAAAGAGCACGGTGTCATGCTCGTACCGAGTCGTCAGGCGGGTGTTGCGAAGCTTCCAGATCATGCCCGCCGCACCTCCGGCGTGCCGAAGAGCCCGTACGGGCGCACCAGCAGCACGAGAATCATCAGGAGGTACGGCATCACCGTGTGGATGTTCGCACCGAGCCACGGCGCGTTGGGCGTGATATAAGCCGCGCTCATCACCTCCGCCAACCCGACGATGAGCCCGCCCGCCACCGCACCCTCGGTCGAATCGAGTCCACCCAGGATGGCTGCGGGGAAAGCCCGCAAGGCAACGAGACTGACGGTGAGATCGATGCCGCGCGGCCCCGCCGTGAGAAAGACTCCGGCCACCACCGCGAGCACCCCCGCCAGGGCCCAGACGATGCCGTGGACTGTCCGTGGATTGACACCATGCGCGAGCGCGGCCTCAGGGTCACTTGCTGCCGCGCGCATGGCAACCCCGACCGTCGTGAACCGAAAGCCGATGAAGACGAGCGTCAGCGCCACCGCCGATGCCCCGATGGTCCAGAGGTCGAGCAGCTTGATGGTTGCACCGGCCAGCATCACGGTGCGGAGGCCCCAGGGATCGCCCAGCATCTGGAGGTCGTAGCCCCAGAGTGTGGTGCAGATCTGCTCCAGCACGAAGAGCAGGCCCAGAGTAATCAGGATCACGGCAAAGACGGGCTGACCCACCATCCGTCGCAGCACGAAGCGCTCGATCAGCAGGCCGACCGCACCGAGGACCAGCGCAGCGGCAAGCACCGCGACCGGAAAAGGAAACCCCCAACGCACCCCAAACTGAAAGGTGACGTACGCCCCAAGGACGACCAGGCCGCCAAGCGCGAAGTTGAGCACACCGGTGGCGCGGTAGACGACCACAAACGCGAGGCAGATCAGCGCATAGATCGACCCGAGCGACAAACCCGCCACGACCAGTTGAACGAAATCGGTCATCGATACAGCCCCTCGACCAGCGAAGCGAAGCGAAGCGCGATGGCGCGGCGCTTGACCTTCTGCGTCGCGGTCAGCTCACCTTCCTCGTGATCGAGTTCCTTGGGCAGCAGCGCAAAGCGTTTGACCTGTTCGACCGGTGCGAGCTCGCGGTTCACCTCCTCGATCCATTCAGCCACCAGTCGCTGTACTTCTGCCCGCTCGGCGAGATCCTGGTAGGTGGTGTAGGCCAGTCGCTGTCTCGCCGCCCAGTCGCCGACAGTGTCGAGTTCGATGCCGATCAGCGCCACGATGTAGCGCTGGCGATCGCCGATGACGATCGCCTCGCGCACATAGGGCGACACCTTGAGCCGGTTCTCGATCCACGACGGCGAGATGTTCTTGCCGCCCGCGGTGATGATCAGGTCCTTCTTGCGATCGGTGATCCGGAGATAGCCATCCGCATCGATCTCACCGACGTCGCCGGTGCGCAGCCAGCCGTCGGGATCGATCGTTTCCCGCGTTGCGGCCTCGTTCCGGAAGTAGCCCGCGAACACACCGCGCGACTTGACCAGGATTTCCCCGTCCTCGGCAATCCGGATCTGCACCCCGGGCGCAGCGATCCCCACCGTGCCGAGCCGCGCGCGACCCGCCGGATTGAAGGTGGCCAGCGCGGAGCCCTCGGTCTGGCCGTAGCCCTCGCAAACCATGACACCGATCGCAGCAAAGAACTCGAGGACCTGCGGCGCAATCGGCGCCGCCCCGGTCGCCGCCGCCCGGACGCGGGCCAGACCGAGTCGTTCGCGCAGCGGCCGGAAGAGCAGGATCCAGCCCAATCCGTAGCTCAGCCGCTCTAGCAGGGTCGGCGGGGTACCCGCAAGCCGACTCCGGGCCAGTCGACTGCCACGATCCATCCAGTACATATAGATGCGGCGCTTGAGCCAGGACGCATCCCGCATCTTGATCTCCACCGTCGCCATCATCTTTTCCCACACCCTCGGCACACCCACGAAGAAGGTGGGTTGAACCTCCCGAAGGTCGCTCACCAGCGATTCGCCGCCACCGCCGAAGTTGACGCGATAGCGCATTGCCACAGCGAGGATCACGGACAGGCAACGCTCCAGCACATGACAAAGCGGCAGATAGGACAGGATTTCATCCTCTTCACCCACACCCCAGATTTCACCCCATGAGTCGCCGACGCTGTGCAGGTTGGCGTGGGTGAGCATCGCGCCCTTAGGCGGTCCGGTGGTGCCAGAGGTGTAGACGATGATCGCGACACCCGCCGGATCCAGGGCGTCGACACTGCGCCAGAAGGCATCTGGATCAGCCGCGGCACCCAGGTCGAGCAACGCTTCAAAAGTGACGACCTCACCGGCCGCAACCCGATGCCTGGCACCGCGCGTTTCGATCAGCACGATGTGGCGGAGCAGGGGCAGCCGCTCGCGAACCTGCAGCAGCTTGTCGAGCTGCTCCTCGTCTTCCACCACCGCCGCGACGCACCCGGAGTCCGCCAGGACGTGCGCCACCTCCTCGGCCGGGCTGGTACAGTAGACGCCAACGGCAATCGCGCCGATACCCTGTGTGCCGATGTCGGTCCAAAGCCATTCCGGCCGGTTCTCGGCCAGGATGGCGACCCGATCGCCTGAGTCCACACCAAGCGCCCGCAGCCCCAGCCCGACGCGCACCGAGCGAACGGCGTACTCGGCCCAGGTGTACTCCTGCCAGTAACCCAGGTTCTTGTGACGGAGCGCCACCCGGTCGGGGGCCATCTCTGCGTTGCGGCGAAGCAGCGCAGGCAGGGTGACGACCGCAGCGTCAGTGCGCACGGATTCGGCCCCGATCGTCGCCGTCATGACGCCACCCCGAGGTATGCGTCCACCACTGCAGGATCAGCCCGGACAGCCTCGGGCAGACCGATGGCGAGCACCCGACCGAAGTCCATCGCCATGACCCGTCGCGCCAAGTCCATCACGAAATGCATGTCGTGCTCGACCAGCAGGATGGCCACGCCGAGTTCTTCGTTGATTTCCCGGATGTAGCGGGCCAGATCTTCAGTCTCTTCGAGGTTCATTCCTGCCGCCGGTTCGTCGAGCAGGAGGAGGCGCGGCCGCATCGCCAGCGCGCGCGCCACTTCGACCCGCTTGCGCACCCCGTACGGCAGCAGCGCCACCGGCTGAAAGCGGTACGGTTCGAGCTCGAGCAGCTCGATGATCGGTTCGCAGGCGCGCCGCTGCGCGATCTCCTCTCGACGCGCTTTGCCGAACCAGACCGCGCCGGCGAGCAGGCCCGTGCGCATCAGATGGTGGCTGCCCAGCAGCAGGTTCTCGAGCACCGTGAGGTGGCTGAAGAGACCGAGATTCTGGAAGGTGCGGGCCACACCGAGTTCAGCGATGGCGGTCGGTGAGCAGCCGGTGAGCACCGTGTCACCAAGCGTGATAATTCCCTGCTCCGGGCGATAGACGCCGTTCAGACAGTTGAAAATCGACGTCTTGCCGGCGCCGTTCGGTCCGATGATGGCGAAGAGTTCGCCGTGGTTGACGGCAAAGCTCACATCGTCGAGCGCGGTAACGCCGCCAAACCGAAGGGTCAGGTGTTCGACAGCGAGGAGGGGCGAGGCCGTCACGCGCTCCATCGCTTCCGGCGTCGATAGGTCTTGACGTCACGGAACGAGCGCCGATTCTCGCCGCTTCCGCCAAGATAGAATTCGCGAACGTCAGCGTCGGCGCGCAGCGCGTCGGCCGAGCCGTCGCGGACGATCTTCCCGTTCTCCATGATGTAGCCGTAGTGCGCCACCGAGAGCGCCATCGCGGCGTTCTGTTCCACGAGGAGGACAGCGGTGCCTGCCTCGTGCACCGTGAGCACGATCTCGCGCACCTGCTCCACGATCTTCGGTGCGAGGCCAAGAGAGGGTTCATCGAGGATCAAGAGACGCGGCGAGGTCATCAACGCACGTCCGATCGCGACCATCTGCTGTTCGCCGCCCGACAGGTAACCGCTGACCGCCCGGCGCCGCTCGGCAAGGCGTGGAAAGAGGGTGTAGATCCGGTCGAGACCCTCACGCATGGCCCCGCGACCGCGGGTAAACCCGCCGACTCGCAGATTCTCCTCGACTGTCAGCTCGGCAAAGAGGCGGCGGCCTTCCATGACTTGTGCCACACCGAGGCGGACAATGTCCGGGGCCGATTGCGCGCCTAACCGGATGCCGCCGAAGCGGATCTCACCCTTGGTGGCGCGGCCGCGGTGGATCGAGAGCAGCCCGGTGACGGCGCGGAGCAGGGTTGTCTTGCCTGCACCGTTGGCGCCCAGCAACGCAACGATCGCTCGCGCGGGCACCTCGAGGCTGACCCCGTGCAGCACGAGAATCACGTCGCTATAGACGACCTCGAGGTTCCGGACCGCGAGAGGTCCGTCTCCCAGCATTGCCGGTCGTGCCGAGACTGGATCGGGCACAGGTTGTCCGGATGTGAAAGGGATGGCGAGCTAAGATGCCCCCGATTCTACGCCGGGGGCATTGGGTGTCAAGAAGCCCCCCGGCTTCTCGGGTGCCGACGGGCCGGCACCCGGACTAGAAGCGGAACCCCAGATCTGATGCTAGCGATATCCGTGGTACCTTTGGCCCGTATCCGGCACTGGTGCTGGCGGGGCCTTCCAGCGACCCGACTCATAGTCGAACCAGACCTTGCCGACCTGATCGCCGTAGGCCCGCAGGATCTGTTGTCCGTCCGGCCGCGATGCCACGATCCTGGCGAGCTGGCTGCTGTAGGCGCCCGTAGCGATGCCCACCATCTTGATCAGCGCATCGTAGCCGGCGCGCAAGCTGTCGACGGTGATCGTCGCAGTGCTGTCCGCGTAAGTCACACCCGGAAACCCGTCGAGCACCGCGATGTTGGCGGGCGGCACGGCGCGAAGCCCGACCCGAAGCGGGGCGGGGGCCTTCATCGCCTGGGTCTTACCAGCTTTCAGGTTCTCGACGGCAAGCTTGGCCTTGGCGGTCAGCTCCGCACGTGCCTCGTCCACCGGGCGAGTGATGGCGCTGTCGGCGGCAGTCGCTGTCTTCACGGTGACGAACTCGATCCACGGCATTGGGCCGGCGAGATCGGCAGCAAGGCGGTCGTCGCCGGAGCCGAAGATGACCGGCGTGCCCTGCCTTCCCCACGACAGACCGACCAACTCGGTTTCGGTGATGGTCTGGCCGTTGATGGCGATCCCGATACCGAGCGTGAAGGTGTGGGAGGCGAAGCCGCGGGATCCGGTCTTGGCGTGCATACCTACCACGGCTACACCATCGAACTCTTCGAAGTTCGGGGTGTCGAAGTAGCCGTCGAACGATTCAGCGCGAAGAATCTGCTTCGCGCGCGGGTCGAGCAGGTCACGCCGGACGTCGGGGCCGGGGTTGCCGCTGCCGTGGCCGTCGACGATCAGGACCTCCGTGGCACCGCCCTGGTAGAGACCGTCGACAACGGCGTTGATATCGCCGACGAGCATTTCCTGACCCTTGGGGTAGAGCGGCGTGCCGTAATTGAAGGAAGACGGGTCGCTCTGACCGGAGAGGCCCTCCATGTCATGGAGGATCAGAATCCGGATGCCGTCGCTGGTGTCTGGACGGACGACTTGGAGTGTCCACGGCGCGCCGGACGGAGCGACGGCGCTCTCGGCGGGTGTGGCGGACGGGGTGTTGCACGCGGCCGCGACGAGCACGGCGCCGAACGGGAGCAGGCGGGGTGAGCGATGCATGGGGCCAATGGGTTGGAGGACGGATCGGAATGTAGCGGGCTGGCTCGGCGAACGGGCGGTGAGGACAACGGGCAGACTCCCCACCGGCTCGGAGAGCATCGCTGAGGCAGATCTCTGCCACTGTCCCATACTCGGCGTATAATGTCCGAATGACTCGATCAGACTCGACCCCTGCCGGGAGGCGACCCAGCTTTCCCCAGCGGAACCGCCGATGAGTAACACCAAGACCGCCCGATGGATGGATCTGCTGGCCTTCCTGCTTCACCACCGGTTCGGAGTCAGCCGTGCCCAGATCTTCGAGCGGGTCCGCGGCTATCAGAACCAGGATCAGGAATCCGCCCGCCGCAAGTTCGAGCGGGACAAAGCCGACCTCGAAGCACTGGGCATCCGGATCGAGAACATCCCGGCCCCGGATGAGACCGGTGTTCCGGGATATCGTCTCCGGATCGATGGGATCTACCTCCCGCAGCTCGAACTGGCTGGCGAGGTGGCCCCCGAACGACCGTATCCGGCCTTGCGCCGATTGCAACTCTCTGAGGCAGAACTCGACCTGATCGACCGGGCTACCCGCCGGCTGGCGCAGCAGCCGGCACCCGAATGGGCCGAGGCAGCGAAGTCGCTCCGGCGGAAACTGGAATTCGATCTGCCCCTCGAACCTCTCGCTGCGCAGCGTGCCCTCGCCGCGCCGCTCAGCGCGGAGGCCGCGCAGTCACTCGCTGCGCTTCAGGACGGCGTGGTCCACCGGCGTTCGGTTCAGGGTCGGCAGTGGACTCTTGGCTCGACCGAGCCGACCCCGATTCGACTCGAGCCCTGGGGCCTTCTCTTCCAAGCCGGTCGCTGGTACTGCGCCGGACGGGACCGCGACCGGGACCTCGCGGTGATCATCTCGGTCGAGGACCTGGACCAGGTCGTTCCGGACGGTACCACCTTCGACCGCCCCGCGGACTTCGATGTGCGGACCATGGTCCGACAGGCGCCCTGGGAATGGGGCGACGGCGACGCGGCCGTCGCGCGAGTAACGATCGTCGGGCCAGACGCCCAACGGGCGGCCAACCGCAAGCTGGGGAAGCTCCTTGCCAAGTCGGCCGGTTGGCGCGAAGCTACCTTCGAGATGACGATCCGGGACCGGCGCAGCTTCCTCCGCTGGGCGCTCTCGCTGGGACGAAAGGTCCGCATTGAGACGCCGCAGGACCTCGCTGCGGCACTCGAGGAACTTCGCCAACAGGTGGTCAGGATTTACGACACGGGGGATCGATGAGCACCGCCGAACAGCTGACTCGGATCGTTCAGATGGTGGCCGAACTGGGTCGCCGGGAACGGTGCGGGGACGAGCCGGCGACGCTGGCCCAGGTGGCGGCGGCGTTCGGCGTCACCGAGAAAGCCATCGCCGCCGACTTGCGGACCTTGACTGCGCTCGGTGAGCATTCCGCCGATGACTGGCTCCTGAGCCTGTCCGCCTGGCAGCAGGACGATCGGTTGAGCATCTCGAGCGGGGGCCCGTTTCGCCGCCCCCTGCTGCTCACCCCGATGGAGCGCTGCGCCCTTCAGATTGCCCTGGCCGGCGATCCGGCCGGCGCCAAGCTGGCCAAACGGCTCGACGCCGTCCTGGATGGCGCCAAGCTGCCGGCCGCCGCCGATGAGTCGAGTGATGCCATGCACTGGGTTGTTACCCAGGCTGCTCGCAACCGGCGGCGAATCGAGCTCGACTACGCGGGCGAGGGCGAGGCAACCCCGCGAACCTGGACGCTCGACCCTCACCAGATCATCGACTACCACGACCGGGTCTACGTCGTCGCCTGGACCGCCGAGGGGTGGCGCCACTTCCGGCTCGATCGAGCCGTCGCGGTGCGACCGACGGATCTGTCTTTCGAGTTCAGGAAGGATTTTCGTGAGGTGGTGGAACATGCGGATCTGTTGCGGGCGGCAACCGATCAGGTGGACACGGTAACGGTCCGCTTCGCGCCTGGGGTCGCTCGTTGGATTCGGGCCCGGTATCCTGCGCACCAGAACGTCGAGGATGGCAGCGTCGAGGTTGAGCTCGTCGTGACCAATGAAGCCTGGCTGGTACGACGAGTCCTCGACCACGGCATCGATGCGGAGGTGGTGCGGCCGGCGCACTACCGGGCCGCAGTCAGGAGAGCGCTCGCATGACCCGCTACGCCGTGGGCGACGAACTGACCGTCACCGTCCTGGGCGGGCTCGGGGGTGACGAGACAACGGGTGAGATCGGGGGGAACAAGATCCTCCTGGAGTTCGGGGACCGGAAGTACTTCCTCGACTTCGGTACCAGCTTTGCGCGCAACGGAAAGTATTTCGACGAGTTCCTGAGTCCCCGCGCTGCCGTCGGGCTCCGGGACTTTCTTGCGGTGGGCCTGCTGCCACCGATCGAAGGCGTCTACCGGGATGACCTCCGGCTCGAGCCGGATCTTTGGAACCGATACCACGGGCACCCGTCCTATCGCCGGCTCGATCATCTCGACGGGGTACTCCTGTCTCACGCGCACCAGGACCATAACGGATGCCTGGGCTTCCTCCGGCCCGACATCCCGGTGTACACCGGACTGATGACGGCCCTGATCGGGAAGGCCATGCAGGACATCGGCGGCGGCGGACCCGAAGCGCAGTACTGCTATGTCGCTCCGAAGGCGGTCGGCAAGTCCGGCCTCCTCGAAGCAGTGCGGCCGGCCTCGCGAACCGGGCGACCACATTTCATTGCTGAGCACGACGATGCGATCCGAGCCGCCAAGATCGCGCTCGATCCGTTCTTCGCCAGCGTGCCCGGGCCGAAAACCCTGTTCGAGGCGGCACCATTCGAGCATTGTCAGCTCGATCCCGACAAGCTGCGCTTCTTCCGGGTCGACCACTCGATTCCAGGATCCGGCGCCTGGGCCATCAACACACCGATCGGCTGGGTCTGCTACACCGGCGATATCCGCCTCCACGGCCATTCGGGCTGGCGCACCAGGCAGATGGCCGAGGCCATGGGCGCGCTCAAGCCCGCGCTGCTGATCGTCGAGGGAACCAACCTGTCCTCGACGGAACCCGCGACCGAGCAGCAGGTGAAAGAAGCCTGTCTCGAGGTGGTCGAGCGCGAGCCCGGCCTCGTCATCGCCGATTTCTCGGCCCGGAACATCGAACGACTGCGCAGCTTTCATGAGATCGCCACCGCCGTCGGGCGTCGCCTGGTGGTGACGACCAAGGATGCCTACCTGCTCGATCGGATGCACGTGATCGACCCGGCTATCCCTCAACCTGGCGACGGCGTCGGCATCCTCCGTGCGCAGCGATCCACGGTCGGGGCCTGGGAAACGCCGGTACTCGAGGGGTTTGCCACCGCGATCGTCGATGCCGCGACGATCCGCAAGCGCCCCGGCGACTACCTGCTCTGCCTCTCATACTGGGATATCACCAATCTGATCGACATCGAACCCGATGGTGGCACCTATATCTACTCCAGCTCGGAGGCGCGAGGCGAAGAGCAGAAGGTCGACCAGGAGCGTCTGGTGGCCTGGCTCGACCTCTGGAAGCTGAAACGGGTGGGCGGGCTCCCCGGTGCCGAGTCGGGACCGTTCCACGCTTCGGGGCATATTCACGCCGCTGGAATGGAGTGGGTCGTCGGGACGATCGACCCCGCGCGGGTGCTGCCGGTACATACGCAGAAACGGAGCTGGTTCGAGGGGCGAGGGCCGAGCCTGTTGGCGCCGAGTTGACCATCGGAATCAGCGCCGCGCTGTGATTGTCACACCCCGACCGTACCGTGGAGTCGCTTCAGTCGACGGTATGTCCATGCGCCGGTGGTCCGCTGCTCAGATCGCTCGCTGGCTGCTCCTCACCACCTGCGATAGCGACGAGGGCCGGATCGGCCCCGAGGACGCGGTGCCTACGAGCCGTACGACTGACACTCCTATTTTGACACGGAGGCGCTCAACATGGTGGTGGTGATCGGCGTGGCACTGGTTGCCGTCGCGTTGGCCACGGTCTTGGGTATCGGGGTCGGGATTCGACTGGAGCGGACCGACCTGGCCGGGGTAGTGCGGAGGGCGCTCTACTTGACCAAGGCTTTCCCCACGAGAGAGGGTCGGCAGGCCGCAGAACAGGTGTTACGGTGGGTGGAGACGCCGGGACAGCGGGAAACGGCAAAGTGAGCCGCTAGAGCTTTCCGACCAGGACCCGTGCCAGGCTCAACACCCCGGGCTTGACCTGGGCCACCCCGTTTGGGGCACTGGCCTGAATCGTCAGGACCTGCCGGGCGGTCCTGACATACAACTCGGCATACCCGCTTGGGTTGACGTGGAACAGGGCCTCCGTACCGATTCCGCTCACCGTCTCGACGCCGCTTTTCGCGCGCGCGATCTCCATGATACGGCTGGTCGCGGGCAGAACCTGAATTGTCACGCCGGGGTAATCGCAGGACGAACCCGCAGCACCAATCGGCGTTTCCTCGGGAGCAATGTTGTCGAGCATCGCCTCCCATGGCAGGTGCTGCTTCACCTCTTCCTTCGGCAACAGCGAGCAGGCGCGCGCCCTCTGCGCGGCCGGGGCCTGCGCCAAGGCTGTGTCCGCAACGACCACCCCGACGGCAATGGCGATCAGGGCTCCTGACGTCCGATAGCGCATCTGGTCCACCTCCAGGGAAGGGTCGGCGGGAATGACCGGTTCCTCGAAGCTACACCTGGACAGGATCGGCACAATACCGTCCCATTACAGCGGCGTGAATGGCGGCGGCGTTCGCCCATTGAGACGGAGGTAGGGCACCAGCTGACCGAGCGTCCAGGACGAGTGTTGAAGCGCGGTGACGTTCCAGCGAAACCGCGATAAAGTCATCCGAAACAGCGTCGCATCCTCGACCCACCGCGCCTCGGGCACAGCGGACACCGCCTCGACGACATAGCCCAGGAACCTGTCGGTCTGCGCCCGGAGCCTGCTCCGATCGTGCAGGTAGCTGGCCGTGTCCGCATCGAGACCGTCGGGCCACGGACGATCCGCGATGACGCCCCGGGTGATCAACGCCGCAACCCGCGCCACATGATCGATCTGCTCCGCAAAGGTCCTGACACCGGGGGTCGGCCGGAAGCCGAGCATAGCCGGTGTGGCAGAGTCGATCACGGCCAGGAGATGGCGGCGCTGGTGCTCCCAGTCGCTCCGCAACGAGAGTGGCGAGCTCTGGGAGGTCCGCCGCCCCTCGACGTCACTTTGCGCGTCAGCAGTGCCGGGAAGGACCGACACGACCAGCGCAGAGACCAGCAGCAGGCGAGTCATCGGATGTCCATAGGTTCGGATTGAGGTGGGATCGCGCCAGAGCC
Organism: Gemmatimonadales bacterium; assembly: GCA_019637315.1. Taxonomy (NCBI): domain Bacteria; kingdom Pseudomonadati; phylum Gemmatimonadota; class Gemmatimonadia; order Gemmatimonadales; species Gemmatimonadales bacterium. Next base: position 88,695 of record JAHBVU010000001.1, on the reverse strand, counting down.
TACGAGCGGCGGAACCACGCGGTTTCGCCGGTCAGGATGCGAATGCTACTCCTCCCAGCCCGACGGGGCCATCTTTGGTGGTTGCTATTGCGCCACCCAACTGCGCCGGAGCACTCATGAGTCCGCGAATTCTCGCCGCCATGGCGCTCGCCGCCATTGCCTGCAAGCCGGCCCAATCTCCTCCGACCGAGAGCGTCGCCATGGAACTGCAGACCCTCCTCGACGAAGCGGTTGCGAGGGGAGTGCCCGGAATCTCCGCCGCCATTGCCGACAGCTCAGGGGTGATCTGGACCGGGGTCGCCGGACAGGCGGACGTCCTGGCCGGGACCCCGATTCAACCCGAGATGCTGTTCGGCATCGGGAGCATCACCAAGACCTTCGCAGCCGTGGTCCTGCTCCAGCTGGCCGACGAGGGGCGACTGGATCTCACCGCCACCGCCGCCAGCATCCTTGGCCCGGCCGTCGCAGGGATTCCCAACGCCGACAGGGCAAGCATTGCGCAGCTGATGAACCACACCAGCGGCGTGCCGAGTTGGGAGGACGACCCGGTCTGGATCCGCGAAGGGCGCGGCAATCGGCTCGACCCGGCTCGCATCTGGGGCCGAACCGAAACGCTGCCGTACATCACAGGGCATCAGCCGCTCTTCGAGCCAGGCTCGAAGTACAGCTACTCCAACACCAATTACACCCTGATCGGCATGATCATCGAGCGGGTCACCGGCAACGATCCGGTCGCCGAGATCCATCGCCGGATTCTCGATCCGCTCGGGCTGGCGGATATTCGGCTCGAAGGGTTCGAACCTGTGCCCAGCGAGCGGATTCCCCATCGTTACCACTGGGCCACGCCGACGTTCCGCCAGGACGCTGGCGTCAACCCCGCCTTCAGCGAGACGCGACCGGATCTGATCGACGCCACCGGATCGAACCTGTCGGTGGAATGGACAGCCGGCGGCATGATCGCCACCGCGCGCGATCTGGCGCGCTATGGAGCAGCGCTTCGAGACGGCAAGTTGCTGAGCCCCGCGAGCATGCAGGTCCTGACCCAGTGGCGCCGGATCGGCGACAACGCAGAGGTTGGGCACAACGTGGTCCGGCGCACCTATCCGAGCGGGGTTGCCTTGATCGGGCACGACGGTGACGTGCTCGGCTTTACGGGATCTCTCTATTGGATCGAAGGGTCGGACGTGGTGGTTGCCGTGGTAGCGAACGTCGGCTCGATGCACTCGACCAGCGCAGGTACCGGAACGGCGACGGCCGACCAGGTTGCCGGTACGGCCTACACGGTGTCTCGTGATCCGCGCTTCGTCGAGGCAGCCGGCAAGCTCAAGGCGTCCGGTCCGCGCAGCTGAGGGCCAGGGCCGACGAGTCAGCCGTCGGCCCGCAGCGCCGTGGCAGGATCGATCGCCACGGCTCGCCTGGTCGGCAGGTAGCTGGCAACCAGCGCGACTGCGCCGATCGCCAGAGCGGTCAAACCGTAGGTGAGCGGATCGACGGCCTGGACGCCATGCAGCAGACCGGCCATCATCCGAGTCAGCAGCGCGGCGGTCACGAGACCGATACCGAGGCCGGTGGCGGTCACCAGCGCCGCCTGACCGAGCACCATTCGACGCACATCCCCCGGTTGCGCACCGAGAGCGATCCGCACCCCGATTTCCCGGGTCCGCTGCGCCACGACATAGGAAATCACGCCATAGATGCCGACCAGGCCCAGGATCAGCGCCACCACCGCCGCAATCGACAGCATCACCATGGCGAAGGCTGCCCGGGCCATCGAAATCGCCTGCAGATCCGCCAGCGTTCGCACATCGGCCAGTGGCAGGCTCGGACTTGCCGCCCAGACGGCCTGCTCCACCGACCGCAGCATACCGCGCGGGTCACCACTGGTGCGCAGCAGGAACGACATCGACCGAACCGGCTGCCCGCCGAAGCGGTCGGGCGAGAGGGGCCAGAACACGGTTGCTGGCGCGTCCTGGCTGACCCCGTCGGATCGAATGTCCGCCAGCACGCCGACAACTTCATGCCAGTCGCCGCCGAGGCCGAGACTGATCCGCTTGCCGATGGCGTCGGCTGGGCTTGGCCAGTAGGCGCGTGCCAGATTCTCGGAGATCACGACCACCTTGGACCGGTTATCGATGTCGTCCCAGGTGATGGTGCGTCCCGCGCGGAGCGGGGTCTGCAGGGTTTCCGCAAAGCCGGGGGCGAGCGTGTTGTGGCGACGGGGCGGCTGCAGGGTGTTGGGATCGACATCCACGCCCTCGACGCTGATGGGCGAGTCCATCCGGAGCGGAAGCATTGGGACGGCCCAGGAAGCACCTGCGCTGCTGACGCCGGGCAGCTGCGCCAGCCCGGCCATGATCTGTCGCTCGATCTCGATGACCCGGAGCGGATCAGGAACCTCGGCCTCCGGAACGAAAAGCCGGAAGGTGAGCACTTGATCCGACCCCCGGAAGCCCGGGTCGACGGCCTGAAGCGACCTGACGCTGCGCACCATCAGACCGGAACCGATCAGCAGCACCAGAGCCAGCGCCACCTGCACGACCACCAGACCGTTCCTGGCACGGAATCGTGCCCGGTCGGACCCGCCACCCCGACTGCCCTCCTTGAGCGCACGATGCAGGTCAGGACGCCCGTACTTGAGCGCGGGCCAGAGACCGAAGAGCAGGCCCGCCACGAGCGAGATCGCGGCAGTGAAGCCCAGGACACGGAGGTCGAGGCCGATATCGCTCATCCTGGGTAAGCCCTGCGGGCCAATGGTACGCAGCAAGCGGAGACCACTGTACGCGAGCGCCAGGCCGAGGCCACCAGCCACCGCACCGAGCAGCACGCTCTCGGCCAAAAAGCCGGCGATGATCCGACCCCGGTCCGCCCCGAGAGCGGTCCGCACGGCCACTTCCCGTTCGCGCGACTCTGCGCGGACCAGGAACAGATTGGCGACATTCGCGCACGCCAGCAGCAGTACCAGACCGACGGTGCCGAGCAGGACCCAGAGAATGGTGCTGACGTCGCCGACGACGGCCTGTTTCAGGGGCTCGATCGCCGGTGCGAATCCGGTCTGCCTGAATCGATCATAGGGCATCCCGCCCGGATACCGCTCGAATGCCAAGGGAAGAACCCGGGCCAGGTCGGCATTGGCTTGGGCGATGTCGACACCGGGCCTGAGCCGCGCCAGGGCGGGATAGCGAATCGCCATCAGCTGCGCACGCGCCGGGTCGAGCCGCGCGGGCAGATAGATGGCCGGATCGTACTCGAGCACCCGGAAGTCCCGCGGCAACACCCCGACGATCTGGTGGGGCACGCCGTCGATCTGGAGGTTCCGGTCGAGAATCTGTCGGTCGCCGCCGAAACGTCGCTGCCAGTAGCCGTAGCTCAGCATCACCGTCGGGGGCGCGCCGGCCGCGTCATCCTCGGCGGTAAACCGCCGGCCGAACGCAGGCTGCGCACGGAGGAGCGACAGGGTCCCTTCGGTCACGACCAGAGAGCGAACCCGCTCCGGTGACGAGCCGCCGGTGATCGTCGCGGCGCCGTCGAACATCAGGCCGAGGTCGTCGAAGACACGATTCTCGCTGCGGTAACTGAAGTAGAGCGCGTCGGAGAGTGGCAGGTCCCGCCCCGTTCCACCCAGGTTCGGCGCCACATGGGTCACCTGCACCAGCCGGTCGGCGTCCTCGTACGGAAGCGGCTTCAGCAGGACGCCGTTGACCACACTGAAGATGGCCGAGTTGGCGCCGATCCCGACACCGAGGGTGATGACGGCAATCAGGGTGAAGAGCGGCGCACGCATCAGGCGCCGGGCGGCGTGCCGGAACTCCCCGAGCGAAAGGGACATCGTGTCTCCGAGTATGAACTATGTGTTGCCGTTAGGGATGCCCGAATCCCTCCAATGGTTGCGAGCGTGTTCGGGCCCGCGGTGAGGCGGAAGCTGACCGAATCGGCGCAGACCCAGGTACGCTTGCGGCCGCCACCGATCGGGCAGGAAACGCCGCAGCCTGATCACGCTGCGAGGGGCGTGGGGCACGCACCTCGGGCTCGATCCGGGGCGACCGAGCCCGAGTATCGTTCGCGTCAGGGGGAACGACCAAACTCGCCGAAATTGTCGAGTGAAACGGTCGACGGAGTGCCATCGCGACCGATGGTGAAGTTGACCATGCTATGCGAAAAGAGCGCCAAGTTCCGCCAGGCGGCTCGGAACGTATCGTAGTTCCAATGCTCGAGGTCGCCGGTAAACTGGGTACCGTAGCGCACCACCAGCTTCCCGTTTTCCAGCGTGACCTTCAGCTCACCGTTGGCGCTGTCGGCGTAGGTGCCAGCGTACCTGTCGAGCGTCAGGGTCGGCATGGTGTTCTTGACCCGCTTGGCCTCGGTCTCAGCCTGCTGCTGCGCCACGCGGGTCGCTGCCCGGGCTCGCTGTTCCTTGATCTCCGCCACGCGATCCTTGGCAGGCAGGCCGAGGAAGCGGTCGAAGATGGTATAGGTCAGCGCAGTCGGCAGCGGCGAGCCGTTCATGTTGGTAAGCGCAACGACCCCCAGATTCTCGTCAGGCATCAGTGCGACCAGGGCCGTCATGCCGTCGATGTTACCGCCGTGATGCACGACGAAGCGACCCTTGTAGTCCTGCAGGAACCAGCCCATGCCGTAGGCAGAGAAGTAGCCGTCGCGTTCGGCCGGCTGGGCACCCCCACCGCCGCCGCCGCCCCGCCGCATGGTGAACTGCGGAGTCCGGGTTTCATCGAAGGCCCGCTGACCGAGCAGCGCCTTCCCGTTGACCTTGCCGCCGTTGAGCTGGAAGCGGAGCCACTGGGCCATGTCGAGCACATTCGAATTGATCGACCCTGCCGGAGCAACGTGGTCGATGTCGCGCGCAGGTACCGTTCGCAGCGTGTCATTGATACGGGCATGCGGCTCTGCCACGTTGGTCTTGCCAGCCAGACCCTTGATCGACGGGCTGGACTCCCGCATCCCGAGCGGCAGCAGGATCCGCTGGGTCACGAAGTCGGACCAGGTCGGCGTCCCCGCAACCTTAGCAACCGCCATTCCGGCCGCAAGGTACATCAGGTTCTGGTAACCGTATTCCTGTCGGAACGGCCCGGCCGGCTTGACGAAGCGGAGCCGGCGGATCAGCTCCTCGCTGGTGAACTGCCCGCTGATCCAGACCAGGTCGGTGCGCGCCAGCCCGCTCCGGTGGGTCAGCGCATCGCGCATGGTGATCTGCTGCGAGACATATGGGTCGTAGAGGCGGAAACCGGGCAGGTAGGTCGCGACGGGCTCATCCCAGCTCATCTTGCCCTCGTCGACCAGCATGGCCACCGAAAGGCCGGCAAATGCCTTGGTCGAGGACCCGATGGCAAAGATCGTGTTCGCGTCGATCGGGTCTGGCTTGCCGATGGCCCGAACGCCGAAACCCTTGGCGTAGACGATGGAGTCGTTCTTGACGACGGCAATCGCGATACCGGCATGCTCGAGTTCACGAATCGCATTGGTGACGTATTGGTCGAATCCGTCGAGCGGACCACGCTGTGAGGCCCGTTGGGCCGTGGCGGTGGAGGCAAGGGTTACGAGAGCCAACAGGAGAAGGGACGAGAACCGCCGCAACGTCGACATGGGCATGGCTCAGTGAAGGGGAACCTGATCGGCGCGCGCTAGCGCGATTGTATACAAAACAGAGTCCCAAATGATGGCCCGGGAGCCAGCCGGTGGCAACCCTGATCGCCTGGTAACGGAGCCGCCCGGTCAGGGCATCAGACCTTGCCTCTGTCTGGCCCGGTCGGCCCCGCCCCGATGACGAGCTCACTATCTTTCACCGATGCTTCCGATTGCTCTGCTGCTGCTGGCCCAGCTCACCGACACGCTTGCCTTCAGCGGCCGTGCGCAGCGACTTCAGGTTCCGATTCCCCGTATCGACGCCGAGATCACCGTCGATGGCGTGCTCGACGAGGCCGTCTGGTCGCAGGCAGCCCGACTGACCGAATTTTCCCAGTATCAACCGGTCGACGGCCGCCCTGCCGAGGAGCCGACCGAAGTCCTGGTCTGGTACTCGGCGCATGCGATCCACTTTGGTGTCCGGGCCACCGAGATTCATGGTGACGTGGTCCGCGCCACCCGCGCTAACCGCGACAACATCGCCAGCGAAGACCATATCCAGATTCTGCTCGATACCCACGACGATCGTCGCCTGGCCTACCTCTTCGGCGTCAATCCGCTCGGTGTGCAGCAGGACGGTACCCGCTCTTCCCAATGGGGCGGAGGCGCTGGCGGATCGTCAGCCACCGGCGGCGGATTTTCCAGCAGCAACTTTCTCGACGGGAATGTCGATCTCAACCCGGACTATGTCTTCGAATCCCGTGGCCAAGTCGTATCAGACGGTTATGTCGTGGAGATTCGGATTCCGTTCAAGAGTCTCCGTTACCAGTCGAAAGCTGTGCAGGACTGGGGCATCCAAATTCTCCGGCGCGTGCAGCACACCGGCTACCAGGACACCTGGACCCCGGCGGTGCGGGCCAACTCGAACTTCCTGGCCCAGAGCGGCACCCTTCAGGGCTTGACCGAGATGCGGCCCGGGCTGGTCCTCGAGGTCACTCCGACCGTCACGGGTCGGCTCGACGGGGCGCGTGCCACATCAGGCGTCTGGCGCTACGACGAAACCGGCGACGTGGGCGGCGATGCTCGCTGGGCGGTCAATCAGAGCCTGACCCTCAACGGCACCGTCAACCCGGATTTCTCCCAGGTCGAGGCAGACATCGGTCAGGTGCTCCTCAACGAACGTTTTGCCCTCTTCTACCCCGAGAAACGGCCTTTCTTTCTCGATGGTCTCGAACTGTTCGATACGCCGAGCCGGCTGATCTACACTCGACGAATCGTGTCGCCTTCGGCCGGACTCAAGCTGGCCGGCAAGGTCGGCGGCGTTACCCTGGCAACCATGGTAGCCGCCGACGCCCGCTCCACCTCGTGGAACGGGGGCCAGGCACCGATCTTCGGTGTGACACGACTGCGTCAGGATCTGGGCCGAACCGGCACCGTCGGCGGTGTGCTGACGGCGCGGGAGGACGGCGGTGACTATTCTCGTCTGATTGGTGCGGACGCTCGGATCTACCATTCGCGGCTGTACTATGTCGAGATACAATCGGCGCAGTCGTTCGTCGACCGGGGCGGGACCAGCCGCAGCGGCAATTTGTTCAAGCTCGACTGGGACCGGACGGGACGGCGCTGGGGGTTCCACCACAGCATCGAGGCAATTGACCCGGATTTCGACGCCGCAGCCGGATTCGTCAATCGCACCGGCGTGGTCGAGGCGGCGTTCTCCAACCGGCTGAGCTTCTACGGTGCGCCTGGTGCGCTGGTCCAGACGATCGGCGGCTTTCTCAGCTTGCGGCGGATGTGGGCCTACGACGGGCTCGGCGATGGCCTGATCGAAGGACGGGAGAGTATTTCGCCCAGTGCGACGTTACGGGGAGGCTGGCAGGTCGGTACCTCGCTGACGCGGAATCTCTACGCCTACGATCCGGCCGACTACGACGGGTATGAGGTCCTGGGCCCGTCGCTCAACACCCCCAACTTCCAGCCGTTTCCGATGCCCGGGCCGGAGCGAGACCTCTGGTCCGGATCGCTGTCGGTCACCACGCCAACCTTCCGGCAAGTCAGCGCCACGGCAAGTGTCGCGTTTGGCGAGGTGCCGATCTTCCGCGAGGCAAGCCGCGGTCGGAGCTTGCGGCTCAATGCGGTCGTCGACCTTCGGCCCGCATCGGCGGTGCGCACCACGATGCAGGTGACCCGCCTGACCCTCGATCGCCAACGTGACGGCAGCCGCTTCTCGACCGAGACGATTCCCCGAATCAAACTCGAGTATCAGCTCAATCGCGCCGTGTTCTTTCGCTTGATCGGCGAGTACACCGCCCGCGAGCAGGCGGGACTCGAGACCCGCGAGGGTCAGCAGATCTATCTCGACCGGCTGCCGTCGCAAGCCGAGCGGCGCAACGAGTTCCGAATGGACTGGCTCTTCAGCTACCGGCCCACCCCGGGCACGCTCTTCTATATCGGCTACGGCTCGACCCTCGAAGAACCACAGGAGTTCCGCTTCCGCGAGCTCCGGCGTCGGGTCGACGGATTCTTTGCCAAAGCCAGCTACCTCTTCCGCCTCTAGCAGATCCGGCCGCGATTACGGCGCGGCCGGTCGAAACACGTCTCGAAGACCCCGACTCGCGATCATGGGCATGACCGAGGCGTGGGTTTCGTCGGGGAAGATGTACGAGGTCATCCGTAGGCTCGGGTACCTGCGACCAGCCAGCGCCTTGGCGAAGGGTTCCAGCAGCTCGACCATTTGGGGATACCCCGCCTCCTCGTAATAGGCGAGGATGGGCGCCCGCATCGAGTCGGGATACGCCGCCAGCGATTTCCGAAGCTCGGCGGCCGATTCGAGCCCTCCCACAGAGAGAAAGACCCTCGCCGGCAAATCCTTGTTGCGCGCGGCGTATTGCTTTTCGTACTCGAACGAGACCTGGCGATCCCACCAGAGCGACGGACTCGCGATGACGTATCGCTGGAACGTCGCAGGCTCGTGGAACAGAGCATAGCTGGCGAATAACCCGCCGAACGAATGTCCGATCAACGTCGCATCCGCCGGGTCGGCAGGATAATGCTGTTCGATGAAGGGCTTGAGTTCTTCGCGGATGAAGCGGAGGAATGCGGGCGCACCCCCGGGTGTCGGCGCCGTACCGTTGCCCCACAGGTTGGTGGCAAAGCGAGCAAACCCGGTGTCCGCGGTCGGGGTGTAGTCCCGGGTCCGAAGGTTCAAGGTCTCTTCAAACCTGCTAACCGGGTAGCCGATGCCGACCACCAGAGCAGGCGGGATGGTCCCCGGCTCGAACGCGGCCAGCCGCGCAATCTCCGATACGATGCCAAACTCGCCGTTGGCATCGAGCGTGTAGATCACGGGGTACTTGGAACTCGCCGCCGCGCCCGAACCAGCCGGCGGAAGCGCAACGAAGATCTTGAACTCCTGATCCACGAACCGGGAGCGAAGCGTCCTGGCCTCAGAGTAGGGGATCGTCACCGGCTCGAACGACCCGGCCGTCGCGGCGGTGACCGGAGCCGGTTCGTCCTTGGGACCACAAGCCGCCAGCACGGCAATACCGGCCAGGAACAGGCGCGAACGAAGCATCGAATTGTCTCGGTTCGGGAGGAACCCCGAAGATACTGCACCGGGGTGCTACTGGCGCAGATCAAGGGTTGTCGAGAGATTCCGCCACACGATCCCCTCCCTAACCCAGGCCCAACCGTGGTCTCTGGCCAAGTAGAATCCCAAGACCGGAACCGACGCAGCAGTACCGCGCCGGTGCAAACCTTCGATCGTGCCGAGGTGATCAAGCTGGCGTGCCTCGAGCGTTGTGCCACCATGGCGGACGGGCGCTACGATTTCGGGGCTCCGCTCGCCAAGGCCGACCGAATCATGACCGTCGTCGTGGCGATCGTGTGCCTGGCCATCATGTTTCTCGGGGCTCGCATCTGACGTGACCGACGCTGCCGAATACGCCGATCAGGAAGCGCGCTACGGGATCGTGCCGATTCTGCGCAGCGGACGGCTCTATTCCCTGGCGGACCTTGCCTTCGTGGCCGGTTCTTACGCCACGGCGACATGGTGCTTTGTCCAGGGAGCAGCGCTGGCCGGGCAGATGAGCCTGCCGCAATCGATCATGAGTACTCTGGGCGCGGGCCTGTCGTTTGTGCTGCTGATCTGCCTGATCGGCCTGATGTCCAACAAGTACGGAATCGACCACTGGCTGCTCTCCCGCGCACTCTGGGGACACACGGGCACCAGCATCGTCCTCATCACCGTACTCACCGCGAGCTGGGGCTGGGGCGCGATCAACGCCCAGATGTTCGGCGAATCGATTGCCAAATTGGCCGGGGCCGCCGGGATGGATGTCAGTTCGCCCTGGTGGGTCAAAGGCCTGGCGCTGGTCTGCGTCGGCCTCGGCTTCGCGATCGCCTTACGTGGCACCGGAGCTGTCCGCCGAGCAGCGTGGATCATGGGTTTTCTGCTCCTCGCGGTTGGTGCGGTGGTGGCCTTCCTCGTCATGCGGAGCCCGCACCTGAGCGCGGCATGGCGTGCGGGCCCCCTCACGTCGGTGCCGGCAGGCGGCGCCCGCTCCGCCTATATGATCGGCACCGAGTGGAACGTCGCGTTCATGCTGGCCTGGTTTCCGGTGATCGGCGCGCTGACTCGCTTGGCCAAGGGGCCACGAGCTGCGCATTGGGGTCTCTGGCTCGGCTACGGCGTCATGATGGCTGCGTACGTACTGATCGGCGTCGCCGTTGCCCACGTGGCGGCAGCCGGAGGGTCCCCGATCACCGGCGACCCCACCGCCTATCTGCTCGGACTGGGTGGCCCCTGGCTCGGCAGCCTGACCCTGATTTTCGTCGGTGTGGCCAACGTGTCGACGACCGCGGTCGGGCTCTATGGCACGGCGATCAGCACCAAGGTGCTCTGGCCCACCTGGCGCTACGGTCATGTGGTCGGTTTCTGGGCCATGTTCGTTGCGGTGCTCACGCTGTGGGGAGGGGTCTGGACTTACTATAGTGTGTTCCTCGCGGTGATGGGCATTGTCAACGGACCCGCCGTCGGGTTGTTGCTCGTCGACTACTGGATCGTCCGCCGCCAGAGGCTCGACCTCAAGAGTATCTTCGAACCGGGCTCGTATCGGTACACACACGGCATCAATCTCGTCGCACTCGTCAGCTTTGTTCTCGGGGTCGTCGCGTTCCTGCTGGTCTTTGATCCCGTGACGGCAACGATCCGGTCCAGCGGCGTCTTCAACACGTTTACCGCGACCGGATTCGCCACCCTCGTTGGCGGGCTCAGCTATGCTCTGCTCGCGCGCCTCGCTCCGGTCCGGGGTTATCTGTTGCAGGATCGATCCGCCGGGTCGCGGCCGCTCTGCTGATCGGGCGCGCGCAAGACCAGCCAGATTGCCCATTGCTCGCCCGGGCGTGGCGAACCGACGCTGACGCAGCACAGACACGGAACCGGAGGCTCGATGTCCAGACCCAAGCAAGGTGTTGTCGTTCGCTTCTGCGCAGCGGGTTGTTTCCTGCTGCTGGCCTGCAGCTCGGGTTCCCAGTCGAATGCGGCGGATGCAGGCGACTACCTCTACGTCTGGACCGCATCCGTCGATTCGACGCAACCGGACTTTCTCGCCGTCATCGACCTGGCCGAGGACTCCGGACGCTCAGGGCGACTCGTGACCACGCTCCCAGTACCTGGCCGCCGTAACGTACCGCATCATACCGAGCACGAGATGCCCGCCGACAGGCAACTCTTCGCCAACGGCTTTGCCACCGGCCAGAGTTTCATCATCGACCTGACCGATCCTGCGACGCCAAAGCTTGCTGCGCAGTTCGGCGATGTCGCGGGCATGAGCCACCCGCATTCATATCTTCGTCTGCCCAGTGGCAACGTGCTGACCACCTTTCAGAACCGCCACGAGGGCAATACCATCGCCCCGGGAGGACTGGCCGAGATGACCCCGACCGGCCAAACCGTGCGCGCCGCATCGGCCCAAGGCCCCGGAGTGCATCCGGGTACCCGTCCCTACAGCGCGGTTGTGATGCCCGCGATCGATCGCATCGTCTCGACGACCTCTGACATGCACGCCGACTCGCCCGCCTCGGCGTACCTTCAGATCTGGCGGCTCTCGGATCTGACCCTGCTCAACACGGTGCCCCTGCCCAACGGCCCCCTCGGTGACGAGGCCCTGCTCACCGCCGAACCCCGGCTGCTTCCCGACGGCAAGCGGCTCCTGGTTTCGACCTTCAACTGCGCTCTGTATCTGGTGGAGGACCTCGATCGCGCAACACCGACATCACGCCTGGTGGCGTCGTTCCCGAGAATGGCAGGCGAGTACTGCGCCATCCCGGTCATCGTCGGCAGTTACTATTTGATTGCCGTCCCCGCCTGGCGCGCCGTCGTCAGCCTCGACATCAGCGACCCGGCCGCACCGCGGGAGGTCGGTCGACTCACCCTCGGTACGAACGACGTGCCGCACTGGATCGCCGTGTCGCCCGACCAGCGGCGCGTCGTGGTGACCGGGAACGCCGGGATGAGACATCGGGTCGTGATGGCTCGGTTCGACCCAGCGACTGGCACACTCACGCTCGACGCCGGGTTTCGCAACACCGACCAGGGTCCCGCCGGATTCAGCATGGTCGGAGTACAGTGGCCCCATGGCACCGACGCCCCCGGTGTGCCCCACGGCGCCGTGTTTGCCCGGCCCTGAGCGTCAGAGCTGCGATCGGATCGGCCAGAGCAGAGCTTCGGCCAGCCGGGCACGGAGAGGCCGGCCGCGCCACATCTGGTAGTGGTACGGCGCCGCCTTTTGGAGGTCCTGTTCGAAGGAGTCAGCCATCCGGGCCGCAAAATCGGCATCGTAGATGTTGAGACTGGCCTCGTCGTTGAGGCGGAATGACCGCGCGTCGAAGTTGGTGGAGCCGACCGAGGTAAAGAGGCCGTCGATGATCAGCAGCTTGGTATGCAACATGGTCGGCTGGTACTCATAGATCGCAACCCCCGCCTCGAGGAGGGCGCCCCAGCTTGCCTTGGAACTGAGTCGGACCGCCTCCGAATCGATGTGCTGCCCCGGTACCAGCAGGCGGACCCTCACGCCACGGCGGCTCGCCGCGATCAACGCCTTGAGTGTCAGGTCGTCGGGCACGAAGTAGGACGCGGCGAGATCGATCGATTCCTCAGACGCGCCGATCGCCAGCAGGTACATCAGGTGCATGCTCTCGCTTCCGCCCGGCGGCGAGGCGATGAACATGTGCGCATCCATCGTCCCAGCTGAGCTCAGTGGCGGGAAGTACTCTGGGCCGCGCAACACCGTACCCGTCGTTTTGATCCAATTGTCGTTGAACGCCGCCTGCAACTGAGCAACGACAGGCCCTTCGATTTCGAAATGAACATCACGCCAGTGATCGGGATCCTCGCCGTGACCCTGCCACTGATCCGCGATACCAACCCCGCCGGTAAACCCGAGTCGGCCATCCACCACCAGCAGCTTTCGGTGGGTTCGATTATTCATGCGACCGAGGTTGTACCAGTGCAGCGGCCGATAGCGCTGCAAGCGGACGCCGGATGACTCCATCCGGTCGAGCAACGCCTGATCCATCTTGAGGCTGCCGACCCAATCGACCGTGAGATGGACAGGCACACCGGCCTCGGCCCGTTCGCAAAGGGCTTCACTGAACTCCCGGCCGATCTCCCCCGACCAGTAGATATACGTTTCGAAGGTGATCGACACCTGGGCCGATCGGATCGCGCGGAGCATGGCGGGAAAGATCTCGTCGCCGTTCTGCAGCGCCGTGACCCGGTTACCGGGCAAAATCGCGGGGCCCATCATCACTGACATCTCGCGCCGAAACTGAGGGTCTCGGACAGGGTGTCGATGGTCGACCTTCCGTTCGAGCTGCTTCTCCGAGGTGGCAAAGTTCATGGCCACGACGGCCAGCAGCAGGGTGACGACCGCGGTAACGATGATGGTGAGCGCCATGAGCAGTGGGATGGGACCGGCCGGAAGATCGCTGACCAGCACATCCGGAGCAAATGCCGGGCAGCGTGATCTTCGCCGCCTTTCGGACCGGGCCTGCTGGAGCTATCGTCGTACCGTTGCCGGCCTCGGCCGCTGTCGAACGATATCACGCCACGCCTAACACCTGACGACCATGACCCGCACCCTTCTGACCGGCCTGCTGGTCACCACGACATTGGCAGGTTGTCGCCCCGCTCGACTCGCTACCACGCCGGCCCCGGAACGAGCTGACCCATCGCTGCAGGCGGAGCTCGAGTCGCTCGTTGGTGGCTTCAAGGGTGAGGTAGGTCTGTATGTTCGCCACCTGCGCACGGGGCAGACCGCGGGCATCAATGCCGACAGTGTCTTCCCGACCCAGAGTGTGGTCAAGGTGCCGATCCTGGTGGGCACCTTTGACGCGATTCATCGCGGCGTGCTCGACTATCGAACCCGCCTCGTCTACACCGACTCGCTGCTCTATCGCGGCGTCGACATCATCGGCGGGCTCAAGGACAGCGCAACGATTGCCCTGGGCCAGGTTGCCATGCTGATGATCACCACCAGTGACAACACCGGCTCGCTCTGGTTGCAGCACCTTGCCGGCACCGGAACGACCATCAACGCCTGGATGGCTGCGCACGGCTTCGAGCACACCCGAGTCAACTCGCGGACGCCGGGCCGCGAGGCGAATCAGAAGCTCTACGGCTGGGGCCAGACCACCCCGCGCGAGATGTCGCGGCTGATGCTGATGATCCGGGACGGGAAGGCGGTCAGTCAGGCCGCCAGCGAAGAGATGTATCGCGCGCTGACTCGGGTGTACTGGAACGGGGCTGCGCTCGCTGCGATCCCGCCCTGGGTACAGGTCGCCTCAAAACAAGGCTGGGTCCGCGGGGCCCGATCGGAAACGGCCGTCGTCAACGCACCGTCGGGAGACTACGTGTTCACGGTCAGCATCTGGAAGGCGGCCGACGAGGGCTTGGGCACCGACAGCGAACCCGGGATCCTGATGCAGCAGATATCCGCCCTGCTCTGGCGATACTTCGAGCCGCAGTATCCCTGGAGGCCGGACCCTGACGCAACGAAGTACAAACCCTGACCCGGACGAGACCGAGCCGCCGGATCTGCTGCCGCGGCTCGGCCAGTGATGTGTCGTCAGCGCTTGTCAGCGACGATTGCCCGCCCCGGGGCAACTCCCTCGACCAGTTGTCCCTCCGACACCACCGGTACGCCAGCCACCAGGACATACTGCATCCCGACGCTTGCCGCCCGCTGATCGCGGTAGGTGGCCTTGTCGGCAATCGTGGTCGGATCGAAGATCGCCAGGTCCGCGTCGGCGCCGACCTGGACCCGCCCCTTCCGCTTGGCCGCCGCCGTCGCGCTTTCGAGACGCTTGGCGGGCATCAGGGACATCTTGTCGATCGCCTGGGTCAACGTCAACGCCCCCTGCTCGCGCACATGCCGAGCCAGCACGCGCGCGTAGGTCCCCGCGCCACGCGGATGGCTCTTCAGGCCGTCGCTCGCGATCATGGTCATCGGATGCACTACGATCCGATCGACCACGGAGTCCGGGTTCATGTGCATCAGCACATACTCGGGCCGACCCGTGGCCCGCAGCGCATCGAAGGTCGCCTTGGTGAGCCGCTCTCCGGTGGTGGGCAGTTCGATGTCGCCGTAGTCCACCTTGCGACGCACATTCCAGCCCGGGTTGTAGAGCGCCGACGCGATGCTGGTCATCCCGGCGCCATATGGATACGCCTCGGTCGTCACGTCGAGCCCCTGACGCTGCGCACCTTCGATCATGCTCAAGCAGTCGAACGCAAAGCTCATGCAGCTGCTGTTGATGTGAACGATGTGAACGCTCGCTCCGGTGGCGGCGGCGGCGCCCAGCATCTCGACGATCGACTCGATGCTCGAACCCGGCTCCAGCGCACCGGTCCCGCGAACGTGGACATAGACCGGCACCTTACGCTCGGCCGCCAGCTGAAAGTGCCGAATCACTTCCCAGCGAGTGGCCCCCGGCGTGTACTCGAGCCCCATCCCGATGCCGAGTGCCCCCTCGTCGAGTCCTTTCCGGGCGTAGGCCAGCAATGCTTCGAGACGCTCGGGCGAGGCTGCCTCTTCCGTCACCGGGCCGGCCGCAGGGTCATCGATCGCCGCGGCGGGGCCACCCTGACTCGGCTCGAGAGGCAAACCCCAAGTCACCACGCGGGCCGCCTCGTGGCTGACCGTGGCACCGTAGTGCACCAGCGTACCGCCGGCACGAGCAGCAAGGAAGGCGGCATAGTCCGGCACGCCCATTTCCATTTCGAGTGCGGTCGTCACCCCGTCGAGGGCCTTGAGGCGGTAGGAATCTTCGTCGTGACCGTGCTGATGGAGGTCGATGAACCCGGGTGCCACCACCAAGCCAGCCGCGTCGATCACGCGGTCGCCCCGCAGGGCCTGATCGGTGATCGCGGCAATCCGGTCGCCGGTGATTCCGACGTTCCGGACTGCGTCGAGACCAGTTTCCGGGTCGATGACACGTCCCCCCTGAATCACGATGTCGTACTGGCCCGGTTGGGCACAGGCGGCCACCAGAGCGAGGGAAAGAGCAGCGAGAGTTCGAGCGTACGCCATGGTCATGCCTCGAAGCAGGCCAATCGAGTGAAGGTCGTGTTGTGAAGCGGGCGCCGAAACGTACCAGGAAATCGGCGCAGCGATAGATTACAGGAATGCTCCCGCCGGCCCCCACCTCATCCCGATCAGGCGTCTGGGGCCAGAAGAAAATGGTGGTCCTCGCGATGCTGGGGTTTGCATCGGGGCTGCCGCTCTACCTGACCAGCCGGACCCTGCAGGCCTGGCTTCGCACCGAGGGCGTCGACCTCACCACCATCGGGCTCTTCAGCCTGGTCGCACTGCCCTACTCGCTCAAGTGGCTCTGGGCCCCGGTGATCGACCGGTATGTGCCGCCGATTCTGGGGCGGCGGCGCGGCTGGCTGGTCCTGATTCAGATCGCGCTGGTGCTCGCGATTGCCGCAATGGCGCTGGCCGATCCGCGCCAGGGTCTCAAGCTCCTCGCCATCAACGCGATCTTCATCGCCTTTTTCAGCGCCTCGCTCGATGTTGTCGTCGATGCGTACCGAGCAGACGTGCTGGCTGAGCGGGAGATGGGCGCCGGCGCAGCCATCTGGGTCGTCGGGTATCGGGTCGCCCTGCTGGCGACCGGAGCGCTGGCGTTCGTCCTGGCCGACCGGATGCCGTGGCCGATGGTCTATCTGTTGCTGTCCGCCCTGGTCGGGGTCGGGATCCTGGCCGCCCTGTTCGGTGAGGAACCCTCCACGGGCGGACAACCACCCCAGTCCTTTCGCGATGCGGTCGTCCTGCCGTTTCAGGACTTTTTTCAGCGGGCGGGGGCGCGGAACGCCATCCTGGTGCTGGGCTTCGTGGTGCTCTACAAGCTGCCTGACTACCTCGCGGCCGCAATTGCAACGCCGTTTCTGCTCGATCTCAGGTTTTCTCAGACCGACATTGGCGCCATTCAGGGCGGGCTGGGCATTGCGGCCACGATCGTTGGCGCCTTGGCGAGCGGCGCGCTGGTGGCCAAGCTGGGCATCAATCGATCGCTCTGGATCATCGGGATCCTGCAGGCGGTGAGCAATCTCGCCTACTGGGGCCTGGCGCTGGTCGGTCGCAACTACTCGGTCCTCGTGTCGACCATCGTCATCGAGAACTTTTGCACCGGCCTGGTGACCGCGGGATTCATTGCCTTTCTGATGAGCCTCTGCAGCCCGCGGTTCTCCGCCACCCAGTTCGCCCTGCTCACCAGCCTGATGGGTGCCAGCCGGGATGTGCTGGTGGCGCCCGCCGGCTGGATGGTCCAGCAACTCGGTTGGTCGACATTCTTCCTGGTGACCGTCCTTGCTGCGCTGCCAGGACTCGCACTGCTGCCGATCTTTGCCCCGTGGCGCGGCACGGGGCCGCTCACCGTCGAACGTGCTTCCGCTGCGAGTGATTCGTGATTGATCTGACGGCCTACGCCATCTCCCCGACGCGCGGATTTCTCCCGGACACCGACCCGCTCGACCGACTTCCTGCCGAGTTTGAACCGTGGGAAGGGCTGGCGGACCAGCTTTCACCCCTGCTGGCCGCCGACTGCTATCGCGCCGCAGCCGATCGACTGCCCCTGCTGGATCCGGGACCGCTGACCGACGGAGCGCCGCTCGAGCGTGCAATGCAGACCCTCTCGTTTCTCGGTTCGGCCTACGTCCATGCCGATGACCGGGCTCCCGCGACCCGACTTCCACGCGCCATTGCCGAACCATGGGATGCGGTGGCTCGCCGGCTGGGCAGACCAACCATCATTGCGCATGCGTCGTATGTGCTGACTAACTGGCGCCGGATCGACCCCGAGGGCCCGGTGGCCCTGGGTAACCTCGCCTGCCAGCGCACCTTCCTGGGCGGCCTCGACGAGCAGTGGTTCATTCTCGTGACCGCGGCCATCGAAGCGACGGGCGCGCCCGCACTCTCGGCCATCGCGCGGAGCCAGGATGCGGTGGATCGCAATGCTCCGGAAGACGTCGTTGACGGGCTCGAATCGATTGCCCAGGTCACCGGAGCGATTACCGGGGTGCTTGAGCGGATGTACGAGCGGTGCGATCCGCGGGGTTTCTACCTGCGGGTTCGTCCGTACCTGGCGAGCTGGGTCGAACCCGGCGTGCGCTTCGACGGCACCACCGGGCCACCCCGCATCCTGACCGGCGGAAGCGCGGCGCAGAGCACTCTGATCCAGGCACTCGACGCCGGCCTGGGTGTGGTACACACCCATCCTGCCAGCCAGCCGTTCCTGGCCGCCATGCGCGGTTACATGCCGCCGCCCCATCGCGCCTTCCTCGAGCGGCTCGAGGCTGGCCCGTCGATCCGGAGCTTCGTCGACGCCAGACGGGCACAGATCCCGGCACTCGCCGAGCGGTACGACCGCTGCATCGATGCACTCGACCTGTTTCGGAAGCGGCACCTCGAGATTGCGGCGCGCTACATTACCAGACAGGCCAAGGACGTCGTCGGCGCGCTGGGCACCGGTGGAACCGAGTTCACCACGTTTCTGACTGCCTCGCGGCGGGAAACCAGCGCACAGCGCATCGTGCCGCGTCTGAGCGAGTCGGACAGCGAGTGAGGTGCACCACCCGACGGCGCCGCGTTCCGGTTATGCTTCCCGCAGGCGGGCCCGCCTGCGGGTCCACAACGTCCTCATCACCCTGCGGATAGCCATGTTCTCACGCCCGATCGTCGTCGCCATTGCCCTTGGTCTCCCGCTGCTCGGCGCCGTCGCATGCACCGGCCGCAGCAATAACCTCACCAATGCGCAGGTAGCAGGAATCGACGCCGCGTTCCGGCCGTTCGATCGGGCCACCTCGCCCGGATGCGCGGTGGCGGTGTACCAGGACGGCCAGATCCGGTTTGCCAAAGGTTACGGGATGGCGGACCTCGAGCGGAATGTGCCGATCCGACCGCAAACCATGTTCGACCTGGGCTCGACCTCGAAGCAGTTTGCCGCCGCCAGCATCCTGCTCCTGGCTCAAGACGGCAAGCTCGCTCTGACCGATGACGTTCGAAAGTTCATTCCTGAACTGCCGGAGTACCCGGGCGGACCAATTACGGTCGACCAGCTGATTCGTCACACCAGCGGCCTCCGCGATTACATCGGCCTGATGATCCTGGGCGGTTTCCGCACCAACGACGTGACCGACGACGCCGACGCGCTCGCCGCAATCGTCCGCCAGCGCAACCTGAACTTTGCCCCGGGCAGCCAGTGGCTCTACAGCAACTCGGGCTACTTTCTGATGTCGATCATCGTCGAACGCGCGTCCGGCAAGAACCTGAAGGACTTCGCGCAGGAGCGCATCTTCACACCGCTCGGCATGCACCGGACGCACTTCCGAAACAGTCACGTGGCGCTGGTGCCGGGTCGGGCCCTGGCCTACGAGGAGGTCGATTCGGCCCAGTATGTGCTCGACGTCTCGAACTGGGAGCAAACTGGCGACGGGCAGGTGCAATCGAGCGTCGAGGAGCTGGCGCGGTGGGACGGGAATTTTGCCGACCCGAAGGTCGGAGGACAGGCCTTGCTGGACGGGCTCGTCGAGACCGGTGTCCTCAATGACGGCAAGGTGCACGACTACGGCCGCGGGCTCCGCGTCGACACCTATCGGGGCCTCAAGCGGGTATCGCATGGCGGGTCGTGGGGCGGCTATCGCGCGATGTACGCCCGCTTCCCCGAGTACCGCACCGGCATCGGCATCACCTGCAACGTCAGCAGCGCCAACACGAGTCGGCTTGCCGACGCGGTCGCCGACGCTGTGCTGCGCGAGGCGCTGGCTCCCCGGCCAGCCGATACCGCGGCAGCGCAGCAGCCCGTTCTCGGGAGCGCCGCAGCTCGCTACCTTGGCAGCTATTACTCGCCTCGGCACGAGAGCGTCGTCACCATGGCTCTGCGCAGCGATACCCTGATGGCATCGGTCAACGGCGGCTCCGGTGCTGCCGTGCGGAACGCCGGGCCGAGCCGCCTCGCGTTTGGGAACCTGACCCTGCTCTTTCCCGAGGACGCCCAGCCCGCCCCACAGCTCCGCCTGACGGTGGGCGAGGACGACCGCGGCGCCTATGATCGAGTCGCCATGGCAGAGCCGGGGTCGGCTGGATTGGCCGCCTACGCGGGGACCTACTACAGCCCGGAGCTCGCAACCACCTGGACACTGGCGGTCGAAGGCGGGACCCTGGTCAGCAAACCGCGCGGCCTGGGTGAGCTGACTTTCGCGCCAGCCTTCTCGGATGCCTTTACGGCTCGTGGCTACCTCATTCGCTTCACCCGGAGCGGCGGACGTATCGACGGGTTCGATGTCAGCGCGGGACGGATGCTCCGGATCCGGTTCGACCGCCGCTGACGTCAGCCTCCGCACCACCAACGACAAACGCCCGCCCGGCGCTCAACAGCCGGGCGGGCGTTTGCTGTCCGCAGCACCAATCAGGGCTTCGCGAGGACCGGGCGTCCCGGTGTCACGTCAGGCACCAGCGCGCCATCACGCACCACGAAGGTCCCGTTGACCAGCACGAAGGGAATCCCAACCGACGTCACGGTCGGTTCAGTAAAGGTGGCGCGATCGAGCACCTTGTCTGGATCGAACACCGTGATGTCCGCGTCGGCGCCGACCGCGATCCGCCCCTTCGACTTCATGGCCGGAACGTACGCCTCGAGCCGCTGCGCAGGAAGCTGAGTCATCTTCCGGACCGCCTCCACCAGCGGCACCACCTGACGCTCCCGCGAGTAGTGGCCGAGTACCCGGGCAAAGGTCCCCGCGCCGCGGGGATGACCCGAGCCGTTGACGAACGGCACGCCGTCGCTCGCGATCATCACACCCGGATGCCGGATCGCCTGCTCGATGTTCTCCTCCTTCATCATGTGGAGGATGACCCAGCCGCCCTGGGCACGGTACTTGTCGAAGGTGGCCTTGGTCAGACGCTCGCCGGTCGCTGCCCAGGCAAGATCGCCGTAGTCGATCCGGAGATTCCGCTGCCACCCAGGATTGAACATGGCCGATTCGATCAGGGTCGAGCCCGCCGTGTACGGATACACCTCGGTGGTCACATCCTGCCCGGCGGCCCGCACCGAGTCGATCAGAGCAAGCGCAACTGGCACCTCGGTCGAAGCACTGCTGCCGATGTGGACGATATGGAGCGACGCACCTGCCTCCTTCGCGCTCGTGATGGCCTCGCGAATCGCCCCGATTCCAAAGGCGCGGGTATGCACGAAGACCGGCGCCTTTCGTTCCGCACCGACCTGAAACAGCCGCGTAATCTCGGCCGGCGACGCGGCCGGGGTGTAGTTGATCCCGAATCCGATGCCCAGGGCTCCTTCATCGAGTCCGCGCCTGAGTGCGTCGGCGAGCTGTTCCAGCTCGGCGGGTGTCGTCGCGCGGTTGGCACCTGCGGGGTTCGGCCCGAGACCGGCCGCCGGACCCGGATTCGTCGGCCAGTGACCGATCTCGATGCCGTTGAGCACCGCAAAGCGAGCTGGGATGTGGCCAACGGTGGCGCCGTAGTTGAGGCGCGCCCGTCCTTCCATCGACTTGTACCAGCCGGCCACCGGATAAGCGCCGGTTTCCATGTCGATCGCGGTCGTCACCCCGTCCTGTGCCTGAAAGGCCATATCGCCGGGGGTCTGACCATGGGCGTGCAGGTCGATGAACCCGGGGGCAACCACCAGGCCGGTGACGTCGACCACGGTGGCACCTTGAAGCGCCTTTTCAGAGATCGCGGCGATGGAGTCGCCCAGGATGCCGACGTCCCGGACCGCATCGAGACCGGAGGCCGGGTCCAGCACGCGGCCCCCCTTGAGCACGATATCGTATTGCGGCGCCTGCGCGCAGCCCGCGAGCAACGAGGCGGCAACGGCAAGCGACAAGGTCAGTCGAGTGGCGAGTGGGGCCATCGGGTACAGTCCTCGAGAACGGATGAGCGTGAATGAGCGGACCCCTGAACAATACGGCAACACGCCCGTCACGGCCATGCGACGGGCCTGGCTCACCACCGACCCGGCCGCCATCTTCCTGCCGATGCGATCGTTGCTGCTCTTGGTCATCACCGCGCTGCTGGCTGGATGCACCCGACCTGCGGCGCGCGACACGACGCCAGAACTCGGCGAGCGACTGGTGCTGCTGATCGCGCTCGACGGCTTTCATCCGAGCGATCTCGAGCGGCCCGGGGTCGTCCGACTCAAGCAGCTTGCTGCGCAAGGAGTGCGGGCCGAACGCTTGATCCCTGCCTTCCCCACCAAAACGTTCCCCAACCTGTTCACGCTGGCAACCGGACTGTATCCGGAGCATCACGGCATCGTGGGCAGCGTCATGGTCGACCCGCAGCTCGGACGCTTCACGACAGCGGATACGGCCGTCAACCGAAAGCCGGGATGGTGGGACGCCGCCGAGCCGATCTGGATCACGGCCGAACGGCAAGGCCGGCGGGCCGCCACGATGTTCTGGGTCGGCTCTGAAATCGCCTACCGAGGGCGGCGCCCGTCGTACTGGCGCGACTTCGACCCGCGGGTCAGCGAACTCGAGCGGGTCGTCCAGGTGCTGGCGTGGCTCGACCTCCCTCTGCCTCAGCGCCCGCAGTTCGTCACCCTCTATCTCAACGGGGTCGATGTGACCGGGCACCGTCACGGTCCGGTGCACCCGGCCGTCGATTCGGCAGCGGCGGCGCTCGACGCGGCGATCGGTGCGCTCATCGACGGGCTGGCCGAGCGTGGGCTGATCGAACGCGCCAATCTGATCTTCGTCTCCGATCATGGTATGGCCGCGATTTCACCCGAGCGCGTCATCTATCTCGATGACTATGTCGCGCTGGCACCAACCGAGATCATCGACTTGGAGCCGGTCACGACACTCGATCCCGCGCCCGGGCGGCGCGACTCGGTCTATCACGCACTGCGTTCGGCACATCCTCACCTGACGGTCTATCGACGGGAGGAGATGCCCGAACGCTATCGCTTCCGCTCACATCCCCGAATCAGTCCGCTGATTGCGATTGCCGACGAGGGTTGGACCATCGGCACCCGGGAACGCTGGAAGACGAGACCTGTGACCAATCGGGGCAACCACGGCTACGACAACCTGCTGGCTTCCATGGCGGGGGTCTTTGTCGCTGCCGGTCCATCCTTCCGGTCGGGTGTCGTCGTACCACCGTTCCAGAGCGTTCATGTCTACGCGCTGATGGCGCAGCTCCTGGACCTCGATCCGTCGCGAAGCGACGGCGCGATCGACTCGGTACGCATGGTCCTGCGGTAGCAGGGCCCGTCGTTCGGCGCGGCGGAGTCCCTCTTCTCGGATATCTCGCGTCGATTGGCTCACGCCCTGCGAACCCCGCCAGCAACACACACCCGCCCCCGCGGGCAGATGCCCGCAGGACGCGGGGTTCGCACCTTCAGGGCGTCAGTGTGTCAGAGCGTATACGATGTAGTTGGTCGCCAGCTTGTAGGCGTCGTTGGACAGGTTGACCGGGTACCAGCCCTCGCCCGACCACTCCATGTAATCGCCGATATCATTGTTGTAGTTGATGATCGCGAGCAACCGTCGGGTCGGGTCGTTGTTCTCATAGATGCCGAGATATTGCGCCTTGGCATGCCGACTGGACGGGTGGGTCATCCCGTCGAGGGTCCCGATCCGGAAAAATGCGTTGAAGATCGGATGCGACACCTCGAGCGGCACGATCTGCGCAAACGGAAGCACTCGCCGCATCGAACGCTCGAAGTTGACCCACTGCCCCAGCAGAAAGTCGTCAACGATGAGAAACCCGCCCTTGCCGAGCCAGTTGCGCAGGCCGGCGGCTTCGGCATCGGTCGGGACCCAGTACCCCGGTTCCGAGAGGTAGGCCACCGAGAATTTGAACAGCTCGGGGTCATCCATGTCGAAGATGTTGCTGCGCCGAATGTGTGGATCGGCCGTGGTGAGATCGGCCAGGATGGTCATGAAGTTGCGTTCCATCGCCGGGTAGTCGTAGGCCCAACCCGCCGGACCGTTTGGTCCGTAGCGAAGCCGCACGAAGGTGTAGCGGCCGTCGTAGCCGATGTTCGGCTCAGGCTCGACGCCCCACCGCGACCGCCGCTGCGACGCGGCGTCCTCCACCCCGAACGCCAGCAGCGCTCCGAGGAGGAGGAGCCTGCGAGGCATCCGCGTGCTCAGGGCACCCGCGGGCGACGGATCATGCCGCGCACCTTGCGCTTGGCGTCGTCCTTGGCGTCGCGCGCCGCATCGTTCGCGGCGTCCTTAGCCGCGTTGACCGCTTCCTGCTTGAGCTCGTCCGCAAACGAACTGAGGGCATTGGCCATGACCTGACCCACATCGACATTCTTGATGAACTCGCAGGCCTGCTTCATCTGGGCCTGCTGTTCGGGGGTCAGCTCGGTCGGCTGGCCCTTGGCAGCCGCGTCGGCTTTGGCCTTATCCAACTGGGCTTTGGCGGCCTGAAGCGAATCGGCCAGTCCCTCGCTTGCCAGGTAACCAACGAAGCCGCGAGCCGCGGAATCCGGATTCTCCGTTCCCGGCATTCGCTTGAAGCTGATCCCGGCCGGGGCGGCAAACGCCTCGGCTGCCGGAGCCGCGAGCGACACGGAAGTCGCGGTCTGTTCCATCTCGAAGCAGATCACACTTCCCTTGGTGTGCAGCGCAATCTGGGGTGCCTTTTTCATCGAGCAGGTCACAAAGCCGCCGAACACGTGATCCTCGCAAACTTCGCCCGCAATCGTCCGCTCGCCGCGCTTCTCGCCTACCGCACCGAAGGATTTGATGTCGAAGACTTTCGACATCATCGCGCCCATTTCCGCCACGTTGTCATGAAAGCGGCGCTTCCCGGCACCGTCGAGCGCATCGTAAGCCTTGGCATAGTAGGGCAGCAGGTTCGGACCGACATAGCCCTCGCGCTTGTCGAGATCGGCAGTGTACATCGAATCAGACGTCATGAGCGACCAGGTTGCCGACTTCTCGGACCGGCCCATGATCTTCATGGTCGCATCGGATCTGCTCATGAAGCGGTTGCCATCGATCGCCACCTGCGCGGTGCCAGTTTGATCGCCGCTCAGCTGATACGCCACCGTCGCCCTGACGCGGCTTTCCGGAAGCTTGAACGGGTTGGGCTGGGCTGCCACCGGGAGCACCACGGCTCCGCTCAAGATGGCGGCAACGAGACGAGCGGCCATGATCGACCTCCTTGTACCTGGCACGGACGGACAGACGGATTCCCAGAAGTTGGCGGCAAATGACGCTGTCCGCCACCCTGCCAGAATTGCGCCGCCTGGCCAGGCCGGGTTCCGAGATTCGGCCACACCACGGTCGGAATGCATCGGTATATTCCCGGAATGCCCCATCCCGAGCATCCCAATCTGACGGTGCTGGACCATCCGCTGATCCGGCACAAGCTGACCATCATGCGGGATCGCGCCACGGCAACCAAGAACTTTCGCCAGCTCCTGGGCGAAATCGCGATGCTGATGACCTACGAGGTCACCCGCGACCTGCCGACGGAACCCGTCGAGGTCACCACCCCCCTGGAACCGATGACCGGAACCCGGGTGGCCGGCAAAAAGCTGATGCTGGTACCCATCCTCCGAGCCGGATTGGGGATGGTGGACGGAATCTTGCATTTGATCCCCTCGGCCCGGGTGGGACATATCGGTCTCTATCGGGATCACGAGACGCTCGAACCGGTCAGCTACTATTTCAAAGGGCCGGCCGACGAGGCGCGCGACATCTACGTCCTCGATCCGATGCTGGCCACGGGCGGATCGGCCATTGCCGCCGTGACTCAACTGAAGCGGAGCGGCGCCACCCGGATCCGGCTACTCTGCCTGGTAGCGGCGCCCGAGGGAGTCAGGGCTCTTGGCGCTGCGCATCCGGATGTTGCCGTCTTTGCGGCGGCCCTCGATCGCCAGCTCAACGAGGTGGCCTACATCCTGCCCGGCCTGGGTGATGCTGGCGATCGGCTGTTCGGTACCCGCTGAACGGGGTTGGACCTGATCTTCTGACGACACGAGGTAGCGAGTGAGCGGGATTCGCCTGACGTTCTGGGGCGCCGCCGGTGAGGTGACCGGCTCGATGCATCTTCTCGAGGCGGCCGGCGGCCGTTTTCTCCTCGACGCAGGGCTCTTCCAGGGACGCCGGGCCGAAGCGGCCAGGAAGAATGCCGAGCTGCCGTTCGATCCGCGGCGCATCGACGCCATCATTCTGAGTCACGCCCACATCGACCACGCCGGCCGCCTGCCGCTCCTGGTCCGGCATGGTTTTCACGGGCCGATCTATGCGACGCCCGCCTCGCGCGACCTCTGCGCCATCATGCTGCCCGACTCTGCACACATTCAGATGAAGGATGCGGAGTATCTCGCGCGGCGCGGCAAGACATTGGGGGTCGAGAGCCAGCCGCTCTACAATCTGGCCGATGCGATTGCTGTGCAAGACCTGATCGTCGGACAACCCTACCGACGCATCAATCACCTGCGCAAGCATCTGGCGTTCGAATTCACCGACGCCGGACACATTCTGGGCTCCGCCTCGGTCAACATCCGGATCACCGAGGACGGCGGCCACCGGCTGGTGTTCTCGGGAGACATCGGCCGCAAGAACCTGCCGATCATCCGCGATCCGGATCCACCGGTAGGGCCCGTCGATACCTTGATCATCGAGTCGACCTACGCCAACCGCGATCACGAATCGACCGATCAGGCCGAGCAACACCTGGGCGAGACCATCCGACGCGTGGCGGCACGGGGCGGCAAGATCCTGATCCCGGCCTTTGCGGTCGGCCGGACCCAGGAAGTGGTCTACTCGATCCACCAGCTCTACCGCGCCGGCGCCATCCCGCACCTGCCGGTGTTCGTCGACAGCCCCCTGGCGGTCGACGCCACGACGGTCTTCCGAATGCATCCTGAGGTGTTCGATCGGCGAGAAAAGCTGGTCGAACGAATGGAGAGCATCTTCGATTTCCCCTTGCTGCAGTATGTCCGGGACGTGAAGGACTCGAAGCGGCTCAACAGCCTGGTCGGGCCAGCCATCATTATCTCGGCATCCGGGATGGCGGAGGCCGGGCGCATTCTGCATCACCTCGGCAACCACCTGGGCGATCATCGCAACCTGGTGCTGTTCATCGGCTTCCAGGCGGAACACACGCTGGGCCGTCGCCTCCAGGACGGGGCGACCGAAGTCAAAGTCTTCGGCGAAACCGTAGTCCGCCGCGCCGAGATCGAGACCATCGGAGGCTACTCGGCCCACGCCGATCGGAACGAACTGCGCGACTGGGTCAAAGCCCTGGGCGGTCCGGTCCGGCGCGCCTTCGTGGTCCATGGCGAACCGGAAGCTGCGGAGGCCATGCGTACCTTGCTGCTCGAGAACGGCGTCGGTGAGGTCACTATCCCGCGCCTGGGCGAGTCGTTTGTGCTGTGAGTCGTCGTCGCCGGTCGCCGCTCCGCTGGGTCTGGCGCGCCATCCTGGCCGCCGGCATCTGCTACCTGGGCATTTTTGCGTGGATCTGGCGCGCCAGCCGAGTCGATCAGCGTCGAGCGGCCGGGGCCATCGTGGTCCTGGGCGCGGCCCACTACAACGGGCGCCCCTCACCGGTGCTGCAGGCCCGGATCGACCACGCCTACGCGCTCTTCGGCGAAGGGCTCGCCCCTTCGATCGTCGTCACCGGCGGAACCCACCCGGGCGACAGTGAGAGCGAGGCCCGAGTGCAGCGGCGGTCTTTGGTGGCTGCCGGAATTCCCGAAGCGGTCATCGTCGAACTACCCCAGGGCCAGTCGACCGAAGCCTCGATCCGCGCGCTCGGTGACTGGGCAGACCAGGCCCGGATCAGCTCGGTCCTGCTCGTCAGCGACGGCTTCCACCTGGGCCGGCTCCGGCTCGAGGCCTATCGGGTCGGGCTGACGGCCTATACGTCCCCCGTGACGCTGAGCCCGATCGTACCCGGCAGTGCCCGCGAGATCCGCTATCTCCTGCTCGAAACACTCAAGATTCCATACATTTGGCTTCGAACCATCCTCTAATGTGAGTGGTAGTTAACACTACTTCTATGCTGATCAAATCCACTCGGGTTCATACCGGACGGGTTATCGCCGTCGATGTCGACCAGGTCCAGTTTCCCAACGGTACCCAGGGCACCCTCGACACGATCCGGCATCCGGGAGCCGCGGCCGTGATTCCCATGCTCGACCCGGTGACCGACCCTGATCCCAGGATTCTCCTGATCAGACAATTCCGCCATGCTGCGGACGGCTATATCTGGGAAATCCCGGCCGGGACGCTGTCCCCGGGCGAAGCGCCCGAGGCCTGCGCCCATCGCGAACTGATCGAAGAGGCCGGCTACCAAGCCGGAACTCTGACCAGTCTGACCCAGATCTTCACGGCACCCGGCTTCACGGACGAATCGATTCATCTCTACCTGGCCACCGACCTGACACCGGCCGAGGCAGCCCCGGAGGCCGACGAGTTCATCACGGTTCACGAGTTTCGCTGGTCCGCCGTCGGACAGATGATTCGTGCTCGCGGGATCCGAGATGCCAAGTCGTTGACCGCCTTGATGTTCGTGCAGAGCTTCTTGCGCGCCTGAAGCCCCGCAGGTCGCCTCGTCCCGGGCTCGGATCGGGCTTAGATTCCGGCTTCGATCTGTCGGGCACGTATGCGCGGGACGGTTCATGGCAACCCAGGGGTTCGATCAGCTCTTCAAGGCGCTCCGAAAGGGCGAGTTCCCGACGGCGCTCTACCTCCACGGCACCGAGGATGTGCTCAAGGAGGAGGCCATCGGCGAGCTGGTGTCCCGTGCCCTCGATCCGTCGCTCAAGGATTTCAATTTCGATCAGCGGTCCGCCGCAACTCTCGATCCTGAGGACGCCGAGACGCTCTGCAACACCCTGCCGATGATGTCCGACCGGCGGGTGGTGATCATCCGCGACGTCGAAAGCTGGGCCAAGCGCGCCAAAGCCAAGACCGCCGTGCTCAGGTACCTCGAACGACCGGCACCCGAAACGATTCTGATATTGGTGCAGGGGTCGACCGACGCCGACGCCGATGCCGAGTTGGCAAGACGCACCCTGGCGGTGTCGGCCGACCCGCTGCCCCCTGAGCGCGCCAAGAAGTGGTTGTTGCTCCAAGCCGAGCGTCTCGGTCTCAGCCTGGAAGATGAGGCCGCGCTCCACATGGTGCGCGTGACCGACGCCAGCCTGGCAGCCCTGCGGAGCGAGCTGGACAAGCTGGCCGGGCTCAGTGCGACCGATCCGCTCACCGTCGAACGGGTCTCCGATTTTCTGGGAGTGCGACACGGCGAAACCCAGTACGATTGGCGCGATGCCGTGCTGCGCGGCGAAGCCGGCGCCGCCGCCAGCATGATTCCCCACCTGCTGGCCCAGTCCGGAGTGTCAGGGGTTTCACTGGTAACCCTCCTGGGAACCAGCATCGTCGGCGTGGGGCTCGCGCGAGCCCACTACGATCGGGGGGCCCGCTCCTCCGCGCTGGTTCAGGCTGTCAAAGGGTCGCTCTTTCGCGCCCGCCCGGCCCGCGTCTCCTATGATGCGGCGTCGGCTCAGTGGAGTCGGCTCGCCCCCGACTGGAGCAGGAACCGGATCGAACTGGCCCTTGCTGCGCTTCGCCGTGCCGATGAGCGCCTCAAGAACACCTCCGTGTCCGACGAAGGTTCCATACTGTTCGACCTCGTGATGGAGATGTCCGTGCCATGGCAACGCGCCGCCTGACGCTGCTCGGCGTTCTCGCACTGATCCTGGCGGTCGGCCTGACGCCGACGGCCACCAGCGCCCAGACCAATCCGCAGCTGATTGCCGCAGTTCAGCTGGCACAGGACGGGCACGCCGATTCCGCTCGCGCCGCGGTTCGGGCGCTGCTCGACCGCACCGACCCGGTCGACAACCTCTACGCCGAGGCGCTCTACACTTCCGGCATCGTCGCCGCCACGGAGTTCGATCGGCGCATCGCGCTCCGCCGCGTCATCGTGGAGTACTCGACCTCCGAATGGGCCGACGATGCCCTCCTGCTGCTGGCCCAGGTCGAGTACGCCAGCGGCAACCCGGGCGCATCGGTCTCCCAAGTCAGCCGCCTGCTGGCCGATTATCCATCGAGCCCGCTCCGCGCGATGGCAGCGTTCTGGGGCGCCCGCGCCGCGGGCGACCTGCGCAACGGCGTCGAGGCCTGCCGGCTGGCCGATATCGGCTTGACTGCGCGACCCGACGACATCGAGCTGCGCAACCAGCTCGAGTTCCAGAAGCAGCGCTGCGGATCGATTCAGGCCCAAGGTGTCGACCCCGCCGCACCGGTCGAAACCACGACGGTCAGTCCGACCGCCCCGGCACCGGCGCCCGCCCGGCCCCCGACCGCCGCACCGGCGCGAGGCGGCTTCCGCGTGCAGGTGATTGCGGCACCGAACCAGGCCGCCGCCAACCAGCAGGTCACGCGACTCAAGGGCCTGGGCTACGAATCAACCGTCGTCCACGAGGGCGGGTTTTTCAAGGTCCGCGCCGGCCCGTTCGCCACCCGCGCCCTGGCCAACCAGGCCCTGGCCCGGATTCGATCTCAGCTCGGCGGGCAGCCCTTCATCGTCGCGGACCCGTGACCGCATCCGTGACCGACGGCACCCCGCTCCTCCGGCAGTACCAGGAGATCAAGTCGCGCCACCGCGACAAGATTCTCTTCTTCCGGATGGGCGATTTCTACGAGATGTTCTTCGATGACGCCGAAGTTGCGGCGCGCCTCCTCAACATCACGCTGACCGCGCGCGGCGACGGCGTTCCGCTGGCTGGTGTGCCGGTCAAGGCGGCCGCAGACTACCTGCGGCAGCTGGTCGCTGCGGGGCATCGGGTCGCTATCTGCGAACAGGTCGAAGACCCCAAGAAGGCCAAAGGCATCGTCCGCCGTGAAGTCGTAGAGACGGTCACGCCTGGTGCCCTCCTGGAAGAGGACTGGCTTCCCGGCGGACGCAACAACTTCCTGGTCGCACTGCACCCGGGCGACCGGCACCGGCCCGACGGTCCGGCCGGCCTGGCCGCGATCGACTTGTCGACCGGTGAGTTCCTGCTCGAAACGACGCCCCGAGCCCGGATCGACGAAGCCCTCGGTCGGCTGGCCCCAGCCGAAGTCGTGACGGTGGCCGACGCGCTGACCGCAACCGATGTTATGCAGACGCTCCGCGACGCCTGGGAGTTCGATGCGGAGCTGGCAAGTGAGGAGCTGACCCGACGCTTTGGCCTGGCCTCCCTCGATGGCTTGGGCATCGAGGCGGACGACGGCCCGGCCGTCGGCGCCTCGGGTGCCCTGCTGCGCTATCTGAGCGAACTCCAGCCCGGCGGCATTGCCCACCTGCGACGTCCGACCATCCGCCGCTCCGACCGTTATCTCTGGCTCGATGAGATGACCCGGCGCAATCTGGAGTTGGTTGAGCCGCTGCGCGCTGGCACCAAGGGCGTCACCCTGCTCGAGACGCTCGACGCAACCATGACACCGATGGGCGCCCGGTTGCTGCGCCAGTGGATTCTTTCACCGCTGCGGGACGGTGCCGAGATCAATCGCCGGCTC
This sequence comes from Gemmatimonadales bacterium, assembly GCA_019637315.1. Classification (NCBI taxonomy): domain Bacteria; kingdom Pseudomonadati; phylum Gemmatimonadota; class Gemmatimonadia; order Gemmatimonadales; species Gemmatimonadales bacterium. The sequence goes on along the minus strand of JAHBVU010000001.1, from coordinate 57,056 downwards.
GATGCGGTGGCCAGCGGCGTCCGGCTCCCCAACGCCCGTGCCGATGCCCGCGAAGCCCTCGACGGGGTCCGCGACCTGGAACGGCTCGCCGGACGGGCCGCAGCCGGGCGAGCCAACCCCCGCGAACTCGGCGCCTTGCGAGATTCCTTCAAGCGCTTGCCGCGTATTGCCGCCGCGCTGGCAGGGCTGACTCCACCCGGCAGCGCCGCAACGCACCCGTTTGCCAGCCTGTCCGCCGAGCTCGACCTGCTCGAGGATCTCACCACCGAACTCGAGGCCGCGCTGGAAGACCGTCCACCCGTCAATCCTGCCGATGGAGGGGTGATCCGGGCCGGGTTCGACACCGAGTTGGATGAGTCGCGCGAGCTCCGGGACGGCGGCAAACAGTACATCGCCTCGATCCAGCAGCGCGAGCGGGAGCGCACCGGAATCGCCTCGCTCAAGATCGGCTACAACAAGGTCTTCGGCTATTTCATCGAGGTCACCCGAACCCACTCGGCCCGGATTCCGCCCGACTACGAACGGCGCCAGACCCTGGCCACCGCTGAGCGCTACGTTACCCCGGAGCTCAAGCAGTACGAGGCCAAGGTGCTCGGTGCGGAGGAGCGGATGGTGGCTCGCGAAGCGGAGCTGTTCGGCGCTCTCCGGAGTCAGGTCGGCGCGGCCATCGCGCGGATCCAGCGAAGCGCCGCAGTTCTCGCCCACCTCGATGTCTGGACTGGGCTGGCCGAGCTGGCGGTGCAGTATCGCTACGTCCGCCCCACGGTCGACGAAGGATTCGATCTGACCCTGACCGCTTGTCGGCACCCGGTCATCGAGCGCCTGATGCCTCGGGAGTCGTTTATCCCGAACGATGTTCACCTGGATGCCGCCAGTCGAGTCCAGCTCGTGACCGGTCCCAACATGGCAGGCAAGTCGACCATTCTGCGCCAGATCGGTCTGGTGGTCGTGATGGCCCAGCTTGGCTCCTTCCTCCCGGCCACCGCAGCAAGCATCGGGACGGTCGACCGACTGTTCACCCGGCTCGGAGCCAGCGATAACCTGGCGCGCGGTCAGTCGACCTTCATGGTCGAGATGAGCGAAACCAGCGCCATCCTGCACAGCGCCACTGCCCGGAGTCTCGTCCTGCTCGACGAAATCGGCCGGGGCACCTCGACCTATGACGGGGTGGCGATTGCCTGGGCTGTCACTGAGCACCTGCACGACCGGGTCGGCTGCAAAACCATGTTCGCGACTCATTACCACGAGCTGATGCAGCTCCCGGAACGACTGGCCCACGCCCGTAACATGAACGTTGCCGTCAAGGAAACGGGCGATACCGTGGTCTTCCTGCACCGGCTTGTGGCGGGTGGAACCGATCGCTCGTACGGCATCCATGTTGCCCAGCTTGCCGGGCTCCCCGGCACTGTGGTAGCCCGGGCCGGCGAGGTGCTCCTCACGCTCGAAAGCGAACACCGGATGGTCCCCGGTGAAGCCGCCCGAATCGATGAGGGTCAGCTTGGCCTGTTCGGCGATCCGGGAGCACACCGGAAGCAAAGACCTGCGAAGCCTGGAGCGCCGGCTCCCCCGGATCCGATTCGACGCGCCATTGAAACGCTCGATCTCGATTCGCTGACGCCGCTCGAGGCGCTCAATCGGCTCGCCGATCTGAAGCGGCAGCTCGGCTCGGAGACCTCCTAGTCATGCGCTGGCTCGGTATCGCGCTGCTCGCGGTCGCGGTCGGGTGCCAGCGCGAGGCGGCACCCGGACTTACGCTTCCTGCGGATCGGCCAAGTGCCATCCGGCGCGACGAGACTCCGGTGGCCCTCGATGCCAATCCGGCCATCGTCTATCCCGAGGGCCCGGCCGCCCAGCGCATCGGTGGCACCGTGATGCTGCGGCTGTTTGCTGATACGGCGGGCCGAATCGTGCCTGAATCGACCGCGATCTACGAATCGAGCGGGTATCCCGCGCTCGACTCCGCCGCGCTCGAGTCTGCCAGCAAGCTGCGCTTTGCCCCGGCGCTGCGCGACGGGACTCCGACAGCCACCCGCTTTCTCCAGCCGATCAATTTCCGAGCGCCCCCGACCGGAGGCCCCGTTCCATGAGTTCGCCCCAACATCGCACCCCCTATGAATCGGTCATCGACACCATCGGATGGACGCCCCTGATCCGGCTGGGCCGGATTGGTCACGGCATCCGAACCCCCATTTACGGCAAGGCGGAATACGCCAACCCGGGCGGGTCGGTCAAGGATCGCATCGGTCTCGACATCATCACGGCGGCCGAAGTCAACGGCGAGCTCAGACCTGGAGGCACCGTGGTGGAGGGTACCTCCGGCAACACCGGTGTCGGACTTGCCATCGCGGCTGCGCTCAAAGGGTATCACTGCATCTTCACCATGCCCGACAAGATGTCGCAGGAAAAGGTCCGGCTGCTCAAGGCGTTTGGCGCCGAAGTCGTCATTACACCAACGGCTGTGCCGCCCGATCACCCGGATCACTACATCAACAAGGCCAAGCAGATCACCCGCGATACGCCGGGCGCTATCCTGGCCAATCAGTTCTACAACCAGAGCAATCCCGAGTCCCACTACCGCACCACCGGCCCCGAGATCTGGGAGCAGACGGCGGGGCGCGTCACCCACTTCGTCGCCGGCGCAGGTACCGGGGGGACGGTCAGTGGCGTCGGCAAGTACCTCAAAGAGAAGAACCCCGCCATCCGCATCATCGCCGGCGATCCGATTGGCTCCATCTATACGGGACACAAAACCGGCGCCAAGGTCGAGGGGCGTCCCTACAAGGTCGAAGGAATTGGGGGCGACAAGATCCCGACCACGATCTGGTGGGACTATATCGACGAGTTCCGGCAGGCGTCCGATCGGGACGCACTCGGCATGGCGCGGCGCCTGGCGCGCGAGGAGGGGATGCTGGTTGGCGGCAGCGCGGGCCTCAACGTTCAGCTCGCGCTCGAACTGGCCCGCGAAGTGGATGATCCGGAGGCCTGCATCGTCACCATTCTGTGCGATACCGGCGAGCGCTACCTGTCCAAGGTGTTCAACGACGAGTGGATGCAGGAGAACCAACTGCTCGATGTGCCACGCCTGACGGTGGCCGAGCTGATCGCCCGGCGGAGCAAGGGCGCGCCGGAGCTGGTCAGCCTGACTGGGGCCGCACAGGTGCGGCAGGCCCTCAACCTGATGAGCACCTGGGGCGTGAGTCAGATTCCGGTGGTCGAAAACGACGAGTGCATCGGCGGCCTGATCGAGCCGACCCTGATGACCCGGGCACTGAGCCAGCCGTCACTCCTCGATCGACCGGTCCGTGAGGTCATGGATCCGCCCTTTCCGGTGGTCGACGCGAACTTCCCGGTCGATCGGCTCCCACCGATGCTGACCCGGGAAAACCCGGCAACGCTGGTTCAGCGAGACGGCAAGCTGGTCGGCATCGTGAGTCGCTACGATTTGCTGCAGCAGCTGATCGGCACCCGATGAAGATCGCGGTCCTGACCGGGGGTAGCTCCGCAGAACGAGACGTGGCCCTGGCCTCGGCAGGCCAGGTGGTCGCGGCCCTGCGGTCTCGCGGCCATTCGGTTTCGGTTGTCGACATCGCCGGTGGACCGGTTCCCCGAGATCGGGAAGCCGAGCTGATCGGCGTGGCGGTCGGCACCACGCCGCCGGCGATCGATCACCTGGTCGACCGCGAGCGTGATTTCCTGCTGACCGGGCTCGCCGCCGTGCCGGACGTTATCCAGGCCGATGCGCTTTTCCTTGCCCTGCACGGCGGGCGCGGCGAGGATGGCACTCTGCAAGCCGTGCTCGACCTGCTTCACATTCCGTACACCGGCAGCGGTGCACTCGGCAGCGGACTGGCCATGGACAAGGATGTGTCGAAACACCTGTTCCGGGCCGCCGGCGTTCCAACCCCCGACTGGACCATGGTCACCCGCGACGGTGAAGTTCCGACCCTGCGGGAGTTCCCGGTCATCGTCAAGCCGAGCAAACAAGGGTCGACGGTGGGGTTGCGACTGGTTCGGTCGCAGGCGGATCTCGGTGACGCAATTCGCTACGCGGCCGGGTTCGATGATGAGATCATGGTCGAAGGATTCGTTCCCGGTCGCGAGTTGACCGTCGGGATCCTCGACGGCGCAGCTCTCGCAGTCGGTGAGATTATCCCTCGGCACGAGATTTTCGACTACGAATGCAAGTACACCCCGGGTATGGCGGTTGAGATTTTCCCAGCCGAGCTTCCGGAGGCCGTCACGACCGCGTGTCGCGATCTGGCACAAAAGGCGCACCAGGCCCTTAAGCTTGGCGGCTACAGCCGGGTGGATTTTCGACTGACCCCGACTGGCGAGTTGAGTTGTCTCGAGGTCAACACGTTGCCTGGATTGACTTCGACCAGCCTGCTCCCGCAGTCAGCGCAGGCCGCGGGAATCGAGTTCCCTGAGTTGTGCGAACGGATTTGCCTGACGGCTCGGACCGGTGGTAAGGTATAGGGTAGGTATTGACGCGATATGGCCGCCACTCGTCGTGCACCGCAACTGACCCCGTGGGTCATCCGGTTGATCGTGATCAACGGGGTGGTTCTGCTGTTGCTTGCAACCGTGTTCACGGCGCCGCGGTTCGTTGAATCACTGATTCTCGACCCCACGCAGTTCGGCAAGCGACCATGGGCCATACTGACGGCTATGTTCGTTCCTGCCAATCTCCTGGCCTTGGCGTTCTACTCGGCCATGCTCGCGTTCTTCGGACCCACCGTCGAGCGACGAATGGGCAGCAAGCGATTCCTGCTGTATTACGCTTACTGCGGTATCGGCGCGGCCCTGATCGGCCTGGGCTTCGGATCGATTCTCAACCTCGGGACCTTCCACGGACCCGCTGGCGCGATCTACGGGCTCGGCCTCGCCTACGTCCTGACCCGCGCGCCGATCGAGCTGCATACCGGGGCTGAGGGCGGCCTCAGTGCGCGGTCTCTGTTCGTTGCCTTCGTGGCGCTCGACTTGGGGCTCGGCCTCTGGGCCGGCGAGGGGCTGGTGCGCCTCGTCCCGCTCGGGGGCATCCTGTCCGGCTACCTCTACTTCCGTGCGCAATCATTGACGACGCGCGAGCAACCGATCCGACCTGTGCCGCCGATCCGCCGCCCTGTGGTCACGCCGATGCGCGCCCAAGAAGCCGCGCTCGAACCCAAACAGACGGTGGTCCCGCATACCGAGCTGCCGCCCGAGGCAACCAACGCCGAAGTCGACCGGGTGCTGGACAAGATCGCGCAGTTCGGAATCGAAAGCTTGAGCCTGCACGAACGTCGCGTCTTGAGCGAGGCCTCGGAGCGCAAGCGCCGCGAACAGACCTGAGAAAGGTCCCGCAAAGAATCGACATCTTGCTTTTCATCACAGGACAGCCGCATTTTGTCCCGTGCTCATCAATCTGCTCCCGGAATTCCTCGACATCCTCGGTTCAGCTAATCGGGAAGCCGCGTACTACCGGTATCTCGAAGCACATCGCGCCGTGCTCGAGCAGTACTGGGGCAACTATGTCCTGGATCTCGAGAGCCCGCACGCCGCCGAGGTCATTGCAACCACGCTCCGCGCCGACCGGAGCGACCTGAAGGCCCTGCTTCAGAATGTTCGCGTGTCGGAGCTGGTTGAGGACGCAATCACCCGCGCCACCGACCTGCTCCAGATCGACCGGCCGACCGATATCTATCTCATGGCTGGCGTCGGGGCGGCCAACGCCGGCGAACTCGTCGTCAACGGACGCGGCGTCGGCTTCATCTGTATCGAGCACTTTACCGGCAAGGTCAACCCGACCACCTATGGACTCGGCCTCTCGCCGGACCTGATCCCGCTCTGGGTGGCGCATGAGCTTGCGCACACGGTGCGCTACACCTCCCCAGACAGCCGGAGCGACCTCCGTCGGCTGGTGGACGAAAACGGCGGGAATTACAACTACTGGACAACGGCCGCTCGTGCGCCGCTCCGGGAACTCCTCGTCAACGAAGGCCTGGCGGTTCACGCCGCCCAGCTGGTGGCCCCGGGGCACGAGATTGCCGACTACTTCGGGTATCCGAAGCGGGTCTTTCAGCGGATGCGGGAATCAGAAGCGTTCCTCCGCCGCGCAGCGCACCACGACCTCGAACGGTCCGGCATCGGCCTCCGACTCCGTTTTCTGTCAGCGGGCCTGAGCCCCTCGTCCCGCCTCGCGCTCGGTCGCGTCCTGCCCGAACGCTCCGGGTACTACCTTGGCTATCGGATGGTCGAGGGGCTCGTTGCCGAACAGGGGCTCCCGGCAGCACTGCGCGCCTCCGCAGCAGAATTCGAAGCGCTGGCCGACACCACCCAGGATATCCGAACCGCGTAGACCCACCGGTCGGATCGCTTACTTCCCAACACAAAACCGCTCGAAGATCGCCCCCAGCACGTCTTCGACGTCGACGGCACCGATCAGTTCGTCGAGCGCCGTGATGGCACGCCGGACGTGATGAGCTGCCAGCACCGCATCCCCTCGCGCACCGATGTGCGGCTCGGCATCCACCAGCGCAGCCTCGGCGCGCTCGAGGGCGAGCCGGTGCCGTTCACGCGTCAGGAGCGGCTCGACGTCCGCAAACTGCTCCACCTCGCCGAAGAGGCGGTCGACCAGTGTGGTGGCCAGCAGTGGCAGGCCGTCGCCGGTGACGGCCGACACTGGCAATCCCCCATCGTCACCGACCGCCCCCAGATCAGACTTGGTGCGCACCAGCACCGTGGCCCGCTCCCGGACCATGGCATGTTCCTCATCGGTCAGGCGAGCCCCTGCTTCAACACATAAGATGGTCAGATCTGCCGCCGCGAGATACCGCTGGCTCACTTCGATGCCAAGACGCTCGATTCGATCGGTCGCGTCGCGGAGACCTGCCGTGTCGGCCAACCGGACCGGCCAGCCATCGAGATCGAGTTCAGCCTCGATGGCGTCGCGTGTGGTACCCGGTATCTCGGTCACGAGCGCCCGGTCGATACCGAGCAAGGCGTTGAACAGGGAGGACTTGCCGGCGTTCGGACGGCCCGCGAGCACCACCAGCGCGCCCCGACGAACCCGTTCGCCCACCGGCGCGGTGCGCAGCAGCGCCGAGACAGCACCCCGACTCGACTCGAGGCCGGCCCGAATCGTCTCGGGGCTGATCGGTCCGTCGTCTTCTTCAGGAAAGTCGATTTCGTAGCTGAGCAGGGCCGTGAGCTCGAGCAGCTCATACCGCAATTCGTCGAGCCGACGCGAGAGACCACCGTCGAGTTGCCGTAGGGCGCCTCGACCCTGAGCGCGCGTCGTCGCATCGATCAGGTCGCCAACCGCTTCCGCCTGCAACAGGTCGAGCTTGCCGTTCTGAACTGCGCGCCGAGTGAATTCGCCGGGCCATGCCAGCCGGGCACCGAGCGCCTGGAGCGCGGCCAGCAGCTGAGCGGGAACCAGCGCGCCACCGTGGCACGACAGTTCGACCACATCCTCACCGGTGTAGCTCGCAGGCGCGGGGAAAAACGTCACCAGGCCACGATCGAAAGGCGTGCCGTCGGACTCGTGAAAGGTGGCGAGAATGGCCTGACGCGGAACGACCGGGAGGCTGTCTGCCCAGCCGAGCAATCGCCGCACCGCCTCAAAGGCCCCCTGGCCCGAGACGCGAACCACCGCGAGCGCCCCTCGGCCGGGCGCCGTGGCAATCGCGGTGATCAGATCGGACAGCATGGCGAGATCTCCTGGCCCGCCGCCAGGCGCGGGACCGTTTATCCCTGCTGCTTCTTCTTGGCCTTCTTAGGCGGAGGCGCCGGCGGAATCGGCGCCGGTGTCACCGCGGGCGCGTTTCGCAACCGCTCTTTGGCAATCAACCACTGCTGCGGAATGCTCGCGATGTTCTGCACCGCATAGTAGAGGTTGAGACCGGACGCAAAATTGAAGAAGAGCACCAGCATCATGACCGGCATGATGTACAGCATCATCTTCATCTGCGGGTTGGGCGGCAGACCCATCTGCCCGACTTTGGTGACCCCGAACATCGAGACCGCCATGACGACGGGGATGATGAAGGTCGGGTCTGCCCTGGAGAGATCGGGCACCCAAAGGAACGACTGACCCCGCAACTCGATCGTGTTCTGGAACACAAAGAACAAAGCGATCAGGACAGGCCAGGGCAATAGAATCGGCCAGCAGCCGCCGAACGGATTGACCTTGTGCTCGCGATAGATCCGGAAGGTTTCCTGCTGCAGCTTCTGCGGATCGTTCTTGTAGCGCTCCTGGATGTCCTTGAGGATCGGCTGGACCGCCTGCATCGCCATCCCGGCCCGCATGGCCTTCTGATTGAGCGGCCAAAGAACGATGCGAATCAGAATGCCGAAGGCCACCAGTCCGAGTCCGTATGCCAGACCGAGACTCTCGTGCATCCAGACGAGCAAGGCCCGGGCACCGACGGCAACGGGGCGAATCACTGGCCGAAGCCAGGCCCATCCATACGGATTGATGTCGTCGAAATCGTGACCTATGCTCCGAAGCCTCGGGTACTCCATGGGCCCGACATAGAGCGTAAACGCCATGGCGCCGTCTGCGCCGACACTCAAGCTGGTCCAGACATCGGCCCGCTCCGGCGTGCGATGCAATCGATCCGTCGCGGTGGCCTGGACCCCACCCAGTCGACCCTGACCAACCCGCGCGCTGTCGAGCGCCAGCACCGCCGCAACGAAATACTTCGACTTGATGCCAACCCACTCGAACGGACCCGGCAACGTTTCCGTCAGCCCCACATCGAGGTCGGAAAAGCGCTTCAGGCTCGATTTGGTGTGCTTGGTCACGACCCCGAGCTCGCGACCGTGTTCAACGCTGTCCGACTCGGTGTTGCGCAGGCCGGGCCCCAAGCCGATGAGCACGGTCGCGCCGGCCGGCCCAAGGCCACGAACTCGACCGGTTACCCCGATTCGGTAATCATCAGGGAGGAAGGTGTACTCGAGATCGACACCGACCGCGGAGTCCAGCGCCGCGGTAAAGCCCAGCCGAGTCGGACCACCCGCCACATCGAGCGAAGTCGTGGTCGGACGGAAGGCGAGGTTGCGGAGCGGAATGGTGTCGCGCCCGACCAGAAGGCCAAGCGTCAGGAAGTCACCGTCGGGCGCGAAGATCTGGGCGCGCTGACCAGGCTCGTCCCGGCGCATCGACCGGTAGCTGGACAGTTCGGCTGCGACCATCCGGCCACCGCGAGTCGAAAAGGTATAACGGTACAGGGGCGACACCACGGTGACCGAGTCGTCCGCAGCTGGCGCGTCCGATTCGACCGTCAGCGGGCTCGGCATGCTGCCGGGCGGCGCATCGATGACCGCGGGGGTTTGCAGTGAGTCGACCGGTACGGCCGGCGCTGCGGCCTGCGAAACGGGGGTCGCCGGCTTCTTCAGGAAGAAGGACGGGACCACCAGCACGACCATCATCAACAGGATGGCCAGAATGAATCGACGATCCATGATGAGGCTTGTGTCCGTCAGACGTTATGGAACGGGATCGTAGCCACCGGGATGGAACGGGTGGCACCGGGCAATACGCTTGAGACCCATCCAGCTACCGCGTACCAGGCCATACCGATCCACCGCCTCCAATGTGTATTGCGAGCAACTGGGAGAGAATCGACAGCGCGGCGGGAAAGCCGGGGAGATGTACCGCTGATACCCGCGAATCAGGCCAATCCCCACCCGTCGCGGCCACTGCCGTACGCCGGTCATCCGGCGGTCGGCGCCCGCTCGGCGAGCCAATCGCCCAGCTCCGACCGGAGCACGCTGAAATCGACCTCGTTTGCCTGGGGCTTCGTCCGGATCACGACATCGACCGCACGGAGCCGCGGCAAACCCACCCGCCGCATCCATTCCTTGACCTGCCGCCGCAAACGATTGCGGGCCACCGCAGTCGACTGGCGCTTCGGAACGATCACGCCCAGTCGGGGGCGACCCACGTCGTTGATCAGCCACGCTATCTCGAGGTGAGGCGATCGATGTCGCACACCCCGGCCCAGCACCCGCCGTATTTCATCCGCTGCCGTCAGGCGCTGTGCCCGACCGAGCCGCTCGGATGACGTCAGCGTCCCCCGTGCTTCGAGGCGATCCGAACCGTCAGCTGCTTGCGGCCCTTCTTGCGCCGGCGCGCCAGCGTTTCCCGCCCCCAGCGGGTGGCCATCCGGGCACGGAAGCCATGCTTATTGACCCGTTTCCGGTTCCGCGGGCGATATGTCGGTTGCATCTGAAGCCAATCCTTGAACCAAAAGCTAGTGCCAAAGTAAGCCCAGAAAGCTACTTGCCAGGGGCTGATTCGGTCAAGGTTGACTTTTCCACATCCGGGGCGTAGTATCGTCGCCCCTTCGAGACGCCCCATCGCATTATCGAGGCGAGATGCAGCAGTGGTCCCCTAAGGACGCTTGGAAGCGGATTCTCGACGCGGCGCGCCAGGAACTGACGGAACAAGCCGTCAAAACGTGGCTCGCCCCGGCAGAAGCGCTTGACCTGGAGGACGGGAGACTGATTCTCGGTCTCCCGGACGAGTTTGCCGTGAAGTGGAATCAGGCAAAACACGCCAAGGTTTTGTCTCGGCTCGCCTCTCAGACACTCGGGACCGACACCGAAGTGGTCTTCCGGGTACCCGAGGAGCGGCTTCAGCGCCCCCAGATGGATATCTTCGCCACCGAGCCGGTGGCGGCGGCGGAACCAGCGGCCTCGGCAGTAGTCACCAATCGTGACGCGACACCCTCGCACCTGCCACTCAACGAGCGGTATACCTTCGACGCCTTCGTGATCGGCAAGTCGAACGAGCTGGCCGCCGCGGCAACGTACGCTGTGGCCGAGGCGCCCGGGCGGACCTACAACCCGCTGTTCATCTATGGCGGCACCGGACTCGGCAAGACCCATCTGATGCAGGCTGTTGCCCATTCGGTGCTCCGGAAGAACCCGGCCACCCGGGTGGCCTACATGGGCGCCGAGCATTTCATCAACGAGGTCATCGAGGGCATCCACGGCCGGACCATGCCCGAGCTGCGCCGCCGCTACCGTACCGGGATCGACCTGTTCCTGGTCGACGATGTGCATTTCCTCGAGGGCAAGGAAGCGACCCAGGAAGAGTTCTTCCATACCTTCAATGCCCTGTTCGACGCGCAGAAGCAGATCGTCCTGACGTCTGACCGACCGCCCAAGGAAATGCCGGGACTCGAAGATCGCCTGGTCAGTCGGTTCAGCTGGGGTATGGTGGTCGACGTCGGACTACCCGATCTGGAGCATCGCATCGCGATCCTGCGCAAGAAGCAACAACAGGACCACTTGGAAACGACGATTCCGGATGACGTGCTCACCTTCATTGCCGAGCATGTCTATTCCAACGTGCGCGAGCTCGAGGGATCGATTATCAAGTTGTTGCTGTACGCGTCGTTGCGGCATCGCGAGATCTCGGTCGATCTGGCCCGCGAGGCCCTGGCCGACCGGATTCGGCCGAGCCAGTCGGCCACGACCGAGCGCCCCAAGGCACTGCCGTCGATCGACCGGGTCCAGGATGTAGTGGCGCGCCGCTGGGGAGTCACACCAGAGGGGCTTCGCTCCAAGGCGCGCATCAAGAGCCTGACGGTACCGCGCCAGATTGCGATGTTCCTGGCCCGCGAAGTGCTCAACATGCAGCTCGTCGAGATCGGCCAGGCCTTCGGCGGTCGTGATCATTCGACGGTGATTCACAGCGTGGACAAGGTGCAACGGCAGCTGGCGCGCGATCGCGGCTTCCGTGAACGGGTCGACTCGGCGCGAGCAGAGTTAACCGCATCGTAGTGTGGGTACTGTGTGTGGTGTGTGGACGGGCGGGGATATTCGTTGGGACTTTACCCCACAATCCGCACCGTACACATCGCAGGTGGCGTCGATGAGGAGTGGAACATGATGCGGTGTCGCCGTTTGGTGGCAACATCCACATCACCGCCTCTCTACTACGACTACTTGTTTTCTAAATACAGGATAGTTTTCTAATATCCCGTGGTGAAAACCTGGTGTTGGTCGGGAGAGTGATCCGATGAAGTTCACCATAACGCGAGAAAAGCTTCACGAAGGACTTGGCGCCGTGGCCGCGAGCGTTCCGTCAAAGACGACGCTGCCCGTGCTGTCGAACATCCTCGTCGAAGCAACCAAGGACGGACTCCGGCTTTCCGGAACCGATCTCGACATCGCGGTCAGTACCATCATCCCGGCTCAGGTCGACCAGGAAGGTGCGACGACGCTGCCAGCTCGGAAACTCGTGGAAATCGTTCGCGAGCTGCCCAGCGCGGCGATTCGCTTCACGGGTTCCGGCGAACAACGAGTCCAGATCGAGTGCGGCCGGTCCCGGTTTAAGCTGCTGGGCCTGTCTCGCGATGAGTTTCCGGCATTCCCTGCCGTCAAGTTTGATGGTGCCTGGAAAGTGGCTGCCAAAGACCTCCAGAAGCTCATTAGCCACGTTGCGTTCGCTGCCAGCACCGAAGAGAGCCGCCCCATTCTGAACGGCGTCCTGTGGGAACTCAGGAGCGACAGGATGCGGATGGTGGCTACCAACGGCCACCGGTTGGCTCGGATGGATGTGCCGCTGACCGGTTCGGGTGGCCAGGCAGATCTGATCGTCCCGCCCAAAGCCCTCGAACAGATTCGCCGGCTCTACAATCCCGACGATGAAATCGAGATTGCCAGAAGTGAGAACCACCTGGGCTTCCGGTCAGCCGGAACCCAGGTCTTCACGCGGCTGATCGAAGGGCCATATCCGAACTACGAACAGGTCATTCCGCGCGAGAATGACAAGCTGATGACGGCCGATAAGGCCGCCCTGTCCTCTGCCATCCGGCGGATGAGCATCGTGGCGAGCGACCAGACTCACCGGATCCGGCTTGCCTTTGCCAACGGCGGGTGCAAACTCTCCGTTACCACGCCCGACCTTGGCGAGGCACAGGAAGAAATCACCGTCGCCTATGACGGCGATCCGCTCGAGATTGCGTTCAATGCGTCGTACCTGCTCGAGGTGCTCAAGTACATGCCGACCGACGAGGTCAGGATGAGCTTCAAGACACCCGAGCGAGCAACGACCTGTGAGCCGGTTGGCTGGGATGATCCGGCAAGCTATCTGACGCTGGTCATGCCACTCCGCCTGCTCGACTGACCAACGCCCCGTCGCGATGCATCAGCGGCCGGCCGGGATGATCCCAGCCGGCCGCTTTCGCTGATGGTGTGGCAACGGCGCTCGACCCTCATCGCCGTGCCCGCCTCACGGCGTTGGAGGCGGTACAGAATCCGGCGCTTCCGTGGTGTCCTCGGCAGCCGGAATCCTGACCCGCTCACCACCCATCCGTCGCAGCACCCATTGCTGCCGCCAGCGCATCCGCCCCGGTCGATATGCCGGGTTTGAACGAAGCGGAAATGGGAGGGTCCCGGCAAGCTGGGCGGCCTGTTCGGTCGTCAAGCGCGCTGCGGGCCGCCGGAAGTAGGCCTGCGAGGCTGCTTCCACACCCCAGATCTCAGGCCCGAACTCCACGACGTTGAGGTAGAGCTCGAGAATTCGGGTTTTGTCCATCGCCGCTTCGATCCGATAGGCCGTGACGGCTTCTTTGACCTTTCTGAGCGGATTCCGAGAGGGCGAGAGGTAGAGGTTCTTGGCGAGTTGCTGCGTAATGGTGCTCGCCCCGCGAATCCGATCGCGCCGCTGCCACGCCTCACCCAGGACCCGGCGCAGTTCGGCGCGGTCGCGTTCGTTGCCCCAATCGAAGCCCTCACGCCGATATCCCATCGCCTCGCGAATGGCCTGATAGTCCAGGCCACCGTGGTCGAGGAACCGATGGTCTTCGGCTATGATCACGGCTCGGCCCATGCTCGGGGCAATCTGCTCGAACGGAACCGGTTGATACAACCGCGGCAAAACGCCGTCTTCCACCTGTCGCCGTCGCTGGACGTGATTGGCCAGGCTGTCTGCTTGCTTGGCGCGCATGGCCATGAACGCGGTTTCGCGCGGCCAGAACCAGCGATACCAGAGGGGCGGCGGCCAGACCGCAACCAGCCACAGCAGGACGACCCCGACGACCGCCGACGTTCCGAGCAGAATCCAGCGCAGCAACGAGCGCTTCTTCGGGCTCGGTGCCGCCGGCGATGTCGAAGGCAGCGTCACTTATGAACGGTCACCGTGGTGCTGCGAGTGGCGGTGACCGGGATGGGATTCGGTACCATCGCCATCGTGACGAAACTCTTGACGGAGGACTGGGTGGTTCCCCCCAGGTAGAGACCGTTGCTGCCCACGTAGAAGACCTCGGTGGACTGGTCGGTCAGGGACAGCTCCATCGGCCCGGCCATCGGATTCTCGATCGTCCCGGCCCCGGTCGTGGTCGACACGGCGTCAATCTTGGTAGCTGTCGCGCCGCCGTACTGGGCGCCCCCGCCCAGCGTATAGGTGGTGACTGTCGTCGACTTGACGGCCTGCGCGGGCGTCCGGGAATCGACGTGCGTCGTGTCGATCCAACTGTCGCCCTGCTTGCCACCCGGTTTCACGACCGGGAAAAAACGCTGCAACGAGGCCTTCAGCTGACCGACCATCTCGTTCGAGTCCGCCGAGGTCTTGACGATCTTGACCCGGCCCCAGTTGTCGACGAGACCGTGGAGCCAGGCGTTTTTGGCGCTCTGGGCTGCTTCGGCGGCGCCGGGAATCGGCAGATCGGTGCTCAGGCTGTCGATCACGGCGTGGAGGGTTTTGCCGCCCACCGTATCAGCGAGCGTGACCGAAATAATGGCAACCTGGACCGTGTTGGTGACCTGATTCGGCTGCTGGACGCTGCTCAGGTCGACGGTCTGCTGCGTTTTGGACTCGATCCGATACCGCGTGGTGGAGGGCCCGCTCTGCTCCGCTGCCAGGAGACCGAGCACGGCAAGCGGACCCATTGCAGCAAACCAACCGAACGATCGCATGGTACCTCCTCGTAGCAGAGCCGAGCCGACCACCATCGTGGCCGGGACAAATCACCCCCGGCATGCCGAAGGGACGCCGGGGGGTGAGGTGGGGCCGTAAGCCGAGTTCTGTTCGGATCGCCGAAGCGACCCGGATGGTCATCTCTCTGGGATGGTTGTCACCAACCACCTCGAGCAGCCTACCCGCGGCTTCGTCCCGAAGGACGTGGTCGGTGCGGGTCGCACCTTGCCGCCTATTTGGCCTTGCTCCGACTGGGGGTTGCCGTGCCGCTGACGTTGCCGCCAGCGCGGTGGGCTCTTACCCCACCATTTCACCCTTACCGACCAGGCGAACCTGGCTGGCGGTGTCTTTTCTGTGGCCCTGTCCGTCGCCTTGCGGCGCCCAGGCGTTACCTGGCAGTCTACCCGGCGGAGCTCGGACTTTCCTCGGACCGGTTGCCCGGCCCGCGACCATCCCGCCCTACCCCAACGCTACCAATTTAATGGGATCAGGCGCCCTCGCGCGCACCAGCCAGGCGGGCCAGCCGATTTCGCGCCAGCTGGACCGTGGGGAGCAACTCCACATCGGCTCCTCCCCATTGCGCCACGACGGCCTCGTATTCGGCGCCCGCTTCGGCGGTCCTGCCGAGCTGCTCCAAAGCCTGTCCGCGCAGCAGGCGAATCCGGGGCAGCAGGATCCAGCGCGGATCGAAGGACCCGGTCGAGAACTGGTTGGGCTGGAAGGTGTGCAGGGTCTGGACGACCGCTGCGGCGTCGCCCAGCTCGAAGTAGGTCTCAGCGGCAATCGGGCGCGGGTCGCCCATGGCGCGGCGCCAGTTGAAGGCACCCCGCGCCGATGCCTCATGGGCCGGTGGCTGTGCCAGCAGCGCTGCGGCGGCGGCACTGTCCCCTGCCCTCGCCGCGATCAGGGCCCGGAGCACCGGCGGACTCTTACGGCCGGTCAGCCGCTCCAACTCGAGCACACCCGATGGGTCGCTGGTCGGACCGGTCAGCATGGCCACCGCAATCGGTGTGATGATGGTCAGATCGGTCGTCGACTCTTCGTCACTCGATCGTCGTACCAGCGACAGGCTGCGGGTCCACAGGCTGCGGAGGCGCTCCGGACGGCTCCCGCTGGCGGCATAGAGCATGCCCAGCCGTGACATTTCCCAGAGGTCGTCGTTGCGGACCCGCTCAGCCGAGTCGCGATGGTCGATCCGCTCGCTCCGCAAACCACGGCCCAGCCGGATCATTTCGGCTGCCCCCTCGAGATCCCCGACGTATCCGAGCGGCTCGATCCCTGTCATGATCTCGAGCAGAGAGGTCAGATCGAGGTCGAGATCGCCGATCGCGTCGGGCCGAAGTTGCGGCATGGTGCGGCGCATCGTCTGAGCGGAGCCTCGGATGTCGCCGGCGACGAATTGGGCCCGGGCTTCGAGCAGGCCAAAGAATCCCTGCGACGAATCGGGGTGCATCTGCCGCAGACGCATCAAGGTTCGGCGGGCCTCGATGGTCCGGTTTCCCGCCAGGTAGGATCGGTAGAGGTTGTAGTGAGACCGGGCGGTGTTCGGCTGGCGCCGAGTCCAGGCTTCGGCCAGCGCAATGGCGTGGTCGATGGCGCGCGTCCGAGCCCGCCGCACGGCCGTCGAGTCGACCTCGGGCCTGCGCGGAGCGAGGGTGTCGCCGGCATCGAGGATCATCCGGTTGCCGGCTCGCCCCGCGTCGATCAGGGTCGAGCCCATGTGCTCGTAGGCCAGGCCAAAGGCAGAGTCGAGCGCAATCACACGCCGGAAGCCGCGCAGCGATCGATTGAGCAGTCCCAGGTCGTCCCGTTCGTACCCGGCGTGAAAGGCGGCGTCGGCGCTGCCGTACCAGGCCTCGATGTCGAGAGAATCGCTGCCGAGCAGCACGGCATACGTCTCGAGCGCACGGTCGTAGTCCCCCTCGATCAGGGCGCGATACCCCTCGATCAGCGCCCGTTTCCGCGGCGGCAGGCGACTGGCGCTGCGCGCTGCCCGCCGGATGGCCGCCATCCCGACGGTGTCCTCCGGGCTGATCCAGCCGCGCGCGATCGCCAGCCGATAGTTGGCCAGGGCAAAGGTGCTGTCGGTCTGGACCGCGGCGATGAGTGCCTCGCTTGCTTCGGTGAGGCGCCATTGGTTGAGCGCCTCGATGCCGCGCAGGTAGCTGCGGTACGCTTCGAGCGAGCTGGTGGTGAACGCGGCGAGACTGGCGCGGTCTTCCTTGGGGGCCCCGGTGAGGTCGAGCAACCGCGCGGCCAGTTCGTCGAAGAGCGGCCGGACGTCGTCGGTTGCCGGTCCGGCGACTTCGATCACGTCGACCCGCCGACCGGTGGCCACATCGTACCGTCGCGCGATCAGATGGAGCGAGTCACCGACTCGAGCGTAGTCGCCCAGGACGACCGTCCAGACGCCGCTCTGCCGGGCCAGCCGGCGCGCCAGGTCGAGGCCGATCGGACCCTCCGTGTGGCCAACCCGGGCGAGCAGGTCGTGGACCCGGTCCTGGTCGATCACCGTCAGGTCGTGCCATTGCGACAAGGTCAGCGACAGCATGCTGACGCTGCCATCGCGCAGCCAGTCGTACCCGGGCTCGGCGCGCGTGTTCTCGAACGGCAGGACCAGGACCGAATGGTGCGGGTTGACGCCGGGCGGCGGACCTGATGCGCCGGGCAGCCAGGCCCGGACCCCGAGCATGAGCACGAGAGCGGCGGCTGCGATGGCGATCCACCGGCGGCGCCGAGGCCGCGTCAGCAGCTGCGGCACCGGCGTTGGGGTCGCCTCTTCGCCGGTCAGCGCCCGGCGGAAGGTCTTCCCGCTTGCCCACCGAGCGTCTGGGATCTTCTCGAGCGCCCGCATCACGACCGGGCCCAGTCCGACCGGGAGGTCGGTGCGCACCTCGTCGATCGGCGCGGGCTGGTCGAGGATTTGCTTCGAGAGCACCACTCGGTGGCTGCCGACGAACGGCGGTTTGCCCGTCAGCATCTCATAGGTCACGATGCCGAGCGAGTAGAGATCACTCCGTCCGTCGAGGGCCTCGCCGGCTGCCTGCTCCGGACTCATGTACGAGGGCGTGCCCATGACACCCCCCGGTGCGGTGTCGCGCGGGCTGCCGTCCACCAGGTGGGCAATCCCGAAATCGGCCAGCAGCGCGTGCGGCTCGTCGCGAGGGCCTTCGAGCAGAATGTTTTCGGGCTTGAGGTCGCGGTGGACCACGCCCGCGCCGCTGGCGGCATCCAGTGCCGCAGCAACGTCGGCGGCGATCCGGATGGCCAGGTCCGGCGCCAGCCGCCCTTCCCGCACCAAGCGCTGGCGCAGGGTCTCGCCGTCGTGATAGTCCATCACGTAGTACAGGTAGCCGTCGACGTTGCCGGCGGCGTGGATGGTCACGATGTGCGGGTGGCGCAGCTTGGCGACGGTCCGGGCTTCGGTAAGAAAGCGGCTCGCGATCGTCGGGTTCGCCGCCAGCTCCGGATGCACCACCTTGATCGCGACCGGACGATCGAGGGTGAGATCGCGGGCCCGATAGACGATGCCCATGCCACCCCGCCCGACCTCACGCTCGATCCGGTACTGATGGCCCAGGGCACGCTCGAACGCGTCGCCGAAACCTGGAGGGGGTGTGGGTGGTTCCGCGCTCATGATCGTGATTCCAGCATCCTTGAAAACGTTCCTGATCGCGACGCGGTCAAACTACTGCTGGTGTCTTGCAGGATGTCGGACGCAGTCAAAGCGTCGCGACCGGCCCATTCGCGTTGCTTCGGTCCCGGTCACCCGTTGACACCAAGTTGAGCCGCCGACGCGACGTTGTCCCGGCACATCGACGCCGGGCGTTTCATGAGTTTGCTGCACCAGACAACGGTTACCGTGGCCGCGGTCGTATCGGTCCAGGAGCGTGCCAGCCTCGAAGCGGCTGGTGTGGGCTGCTTTGCCGTGGTTCATCGACCGTCCCTGCCTGACGCCCTGCGTGCGGTGCGCGAACGGCCGGTCGACGCCATCGTCTTCTCGATTCACGATTGCCAGGGAACGGAGGTCCAAGAGATCGACAAGCTGGTCCGCCGATTCCCCGACATCCCGACCGTCGCGCTCCTGACCCGGCAGGATCCCAATGCGCCGGAGGCCCTGCTCCGACTGGGAGCAACCGGCGTACGGCACGTGGTCGACGTGACCGGGCCGGCCGGCTGGGCCCGGCTCCGCCGGATCGTGGCAGAGCCGGCATCGCGCGCTGCGGCCCGGATTACGGCGCGAGTGCTGTCGGCACTTCCGGACCTGCCCCCGGATACCAGGCTCTTCCTCGAAATCATGATTCGGGTTGCTCCGACCACCCCGGTGGCCCGTCACCTTGCCGGCCAGACGCGGATGCGTCCCAGCACGTTGATGTCCCGCTTTCAGCGTGCTCACCTGCCCTCGCCCAAGACCTACATGGCTGCCATCCGGCTGCTGTACGCAGCGCAGTATTTCGAGAATGAAGCCCTGTCGGTGGCGGATGTTGCCTACCGCCTGGTCTATTCATCACCCCAGAGTCTGGGCCGCCACCTTCGCGCCATGCTGGGGATCACGGCAGGCGAGTTCCGCCGGCGCTTTACGTTCGACAGCGCGATCGACCGTTTCGTTGCCCTGCTGATCTTCCCTTTTGCCCGACAGTGGATGGCTTTCCATCCGCTGATCGCCGGCCGGCCGGGGCGCCCGCCTCGAGACGGCGTGGCCTCGGTTACCCGAGCTGAGCCAGTCGCCGACTCACCGTCCCAGAGTTCTACGCACGAGGCCTGGGCCAGGTTGCTTGATCGCCGCCGCCCGGCCGAGGGACGCACCAGTACCCCGCCAGGCTGAACGGCCCGGAGTCAGAGTGATTCGCATTGTTGGAAAGGGTGGAACGGATCAGCCGATTCGCTGTCCCGAGGCGGGGTCAATTCCAAGGCGGGAGATGGTAGTAATGGCTGCAACTTCTAGCCCCTTCAGCTCGATTGCCTGTCGACCGCCCTGTTCACGATCAACAACCGCCACCACACCGAGCACCGTGCCGCCCTCGGCTTGCACGGCTTCCACCGCCTGAATGGCCGATCCGCCCGAGGTCAACACGTCCTCCACAATGACCACGGAGTCGCCCGCTTCGAAGTTGCCTTCGACCCGTCGCTTGGTACCGTGGTCTTTGGTGGCTTTCCGAACGCTGAACCCATCGACCGCAGGTCCCTGACCGCGACTGGCGAGCGCGATCGCATACGCCACCGGGTCTGCGCCCATGGTGAGACCACCAACCGAGCGCGGCGCCCAGCCTCGCTCTCGAATCAAGCCCAGCCCCAACCGACCAATCAAATCCAGCCCCTCGGCCGACATGGTCGTCTTGCGGGCGTCGATGTAGTACGACGAGCGTTGCCCGGATGACAGCGTGAAGTCGCCGAAGGCGAGCGAGCGGGCCAGAAGCAGGGATTCCAGGGCCTGAAGGTCGTTCACGGCTGCCGCTTTCTGAACAGCGAGGCCAGAAACCCACCCTTGCCCTTCTCTTCCTGTGTGGCGGCGGCACTGAACGCGGCGGAAAAATCGCTGACGGTCTTCCAGCGCTCGGCCAGGTCCCGACTGAGTCCCCGCATGACAGCGGCCTCGAGATCAGCCGAGAACTTGAGGTTCCGGGCGGCCTGGTTGAGCGGGATTGGCGGTTTTGAGAGGAGTTGTTGAAACAACTCCCGCGGGCTCTTGCCTGGGTACGGCAGCTGCCCGGTCAGCAGGTGGTACGCGATGGTGGCCAGGCTGTAAACATCGGCCTGTTCCTTGACCAGCTCGCCGCTCAGTGCCTCGGGCGCGACGTACTGGAGGGTGCCGACAAAGAATCCTGCCTTGGTGAGCCGCTGGTTCGGGTCGTCCTCCTGGTCACGGGCAATCCCGAAGTCCAGCAGACGCGCGGTCTGCGTGGCGGGATCGTACATGATGTTGGCGGGCTTGAGGTCGCGATGAATGATGCCAGCCCGATGAGCGACCGTCAGTGCGGCAGCGAGTTGAGCGACGATCTTGGCCACCACGTCAGGGGCTAACGGCCCTGAGGCTGTCAGAAAATTGGCAAGCGGTTCTCCAGCGGCCCACTCGAGCGCGAGGAAGTACATATCCTCGGCCTCGCCGTACTCATAGGTGCGGACGATATTGGGATGATCGAGGCGGGCTCCGAACTCGGCCTCGCGGAGAAATCGCTTGACGGCAACCGGATCCTGCGCCATGCGGATGCGCAGGATCTTGACCGCAGCAACCCCCCGCTCCGGGTGGGTTGCGCGATAAACGGTAGCGGTGCCGCCCTCGCCGACGTACTCGAGGAGCGTGTACCCGGCCACCGTGCGACCGACGAGGTTATCTTGGCTCATGGGATCGGTTCAAGCTACACGCCGCAGCCGAGCTTAAGCAAGATAGCACGCTTCGCTGACGGTCGCGGGCTTTCCACGTTGTGCGAGGAAGCAGCATGCGCGGAATCTTTGGGCGTTTTGCTCTCACGCTGATTCCCATCATCGGGTTGCTTGGCGCCTGTTCGTCGGGTCGCGGTCCCCGCCCCGGCGCTCCGTCGACCATGACCGATCAGACGCTCAGTGAGCTGTTCAGTCTCACCTCCGTCTACCAGCGTCTCGGTCGCATCGCCGCCGGCGGACAGGTGCCGTTCGTGGGCACGGTGGCCACCCTCGCCGGTCGCGGTGACTCGACGCTCGTCGACATCGGCCTCTCCTTCGGCAACCGCTCCATTTCCTTTCAGCGCGATCAGGGCAGCTTCGCAGGTCGCTATCGGGTGGACCTGACGCTGACGCCCGAGGGCGGCGGGGAGCCGATCTCCGTCAGTGAAACAAAAGTCGTCCGGGTCAACACCTTTGCTGAAACCCAGCGGAGCGACGAAAGCATTTTCTTCCAGCAGGGTTTTCTGATGCGTCCGGGGACCTACACGGTATCGGTCGTCGTGCGGGATCCCTCGTCGAACGGCGCCAGCCGAGCCGAGCGATCGCTGGTGGTGCCGCGATTCGGCGCGGGATCGATCGCGCCCCCGGTGCTGGTCTACGAGGTGCGTACCCGGACCTCGGTCGACGACCCGATCGACATCGTGCTCAACTCCCGGGGGACGGTGGCGCACGGCGGCAGCGACACGCTCTTCATCTACGTCGAGGGCTACCGATTCTCCGGGCCGGCCACCGTGCCGGTCGTTGTTCGCGACGATCGCGACAGCGTGGTCTATCGCAGCGAGGTCCGGTTTGCGGGCGGGCGCAGCGCCGAAGGCCGCATCGTTCGACTCAGTTCAGACACGCCGCCGCTTGGTGAGTTGACCATCGAAGTGGGCGAGGGACCGTCGGCGCAAAAGGTCCAGGCGCTGGTGTCGTTTGCCCGCGGCTGGGTGGTCACCAACTATGAGAACCTGCTCAGTCTGATGCGGTACTTCCCGTATGAGCCGGGCATGCTCAACGACCTCCGCAACGCGAGACCGGCCGATCGGGCCCAGTTGTGGCGGAAGTTCTGGGTGGCGACCGACCCCAACCCGGCCACGCCGGAAAACGAGGCGCTCGATCGCTATTTCACTCGCCTGGCAATTGCCAACGAGCGGTTCCGTGAAGAGGGCGGGGAAGGCTGGCGCACCGATCGCGGAGAAGTGTTCATCACGCTCGGTGAGCCGGACCAGGTGTATGAGAACTCGATGGCCGCTGACCGCCGCTACGTCCGCTGGGTGTACAATGAGTATCGCGCGGTGATCGACTTCGAGGGAACGCTGGGCTTTTCCCGACTCCGCCTTACTCAGCAGTCGCGCTCGGAGTTCAGCCGCGCCCGTGCGATGATTCCGCGCAACCCGCGGGCCGGTCGCTGATTCCTGGCCGCACCCGCGGGGCCGTCGGTGCAGCTAAGTTACCGGCATGGCTCATCATGATCCGCCACAACTGTTTCTGGTCGACGGCCACGCGCTGATCTACCGCGCGTTCTTCGCGCTGATCAGTCGCCCGCTTCGGACCTCTCGCGGTGAGAACACCTCGGCCGCCTGGGGTGTGGTCAACTTCCTGCTCCGGCTCAGGTCCAAGTACCAGCCCGACTACCTCGTCTGGGTCCTCGACAAGGGCGACTCCTTCCGCTCCCAGCTCTTTCCCGAATACAAGTCGACCCGTCAGAAGCTCGACGTGGAGCTGCAACAGGATTTCGACCTGGCGCTGGAGCATGTTCGCGACATTCTCGACGCCTTTCGCATCCCGCGGGTCGCACTCGATGGCTATGAGGCCGACGACGTGATCGGCACGCTGGCGCGGCGCGAGGCGGAGCAGGGGCTTCAGGTCGTAATCGTCTCGGGCGACAAGGACTTCTACCAGTTGATTGGTCCGCAGGTGGCCCTGCTCAATCCCGGTCGCGGCGGACCGGCCGGGGTTGATGAGCTCTGGGTCGACGAGCGCAACGCCGCCGAACGGCTCGGCGTTCCGCCGCACCAGGTCATCGACTACCTCGCCATGGTTGGTGATTCTTCGGACAACGTGCCTGGGGTCCGTGGCGTTGGTGACAAGACCGCGGCCCAGCTGCTGCAGGAGTACGGTACGCTCGACACGATTCTGGCCAAGGCCGGCGAGATCAAGGCCAAGCGGCCCCGGGAGGCGCTGCTCGCCGAGGCCGAGGCGGCGCGGCTTTCCCGCCGGCTGGTCACGATCCAGACCGATGTTCCCGTGACGCTCGACCTCACGACGGCTGTCGCCGCAGACCCCGACCCCGAGCAGCTGCGCAAGATCCTGACCCGGCTCGAGTTTCATTCGCTGGTCAATCGCCTCGACCTCGGGGAGCCGACCGAGGCTGCCTCGAACCCGACTGCGTCGGTAACTGCGATAGCGGCTGCAGCGCCCGTCGTGGTGTCGGCGGCGGGCGAGCTTGCCGGCCTGGTCGCGCGACTTCGCCAGGCACCGCTCGTGGCGCTCGAGGTTCGCGGCGACGGCGCCGAACCCCATGACGCCGAGCTGATCGGGATCAGCCTGGCCCTGGCTCCAAACGAGGCCTGGTACCTGCCGTTTGGTCATCGGCCGGCGGATGGTGCGCTCGCAGCGCCCGCGCCGGTTGAGAACCTGCCCCCGCTAGCCGACCCGGCGTGTGCCGACCTGGTTGCCCTGATCGAGGATGCCACGGTGCCGAAGGCTGCGCACGATCTCAAGCTCCAGTGGCAGTTGCTCCGCCGCGCCGGGGCGGAGCTCGCGGGTGGACGGTTCGACCCTATGATCGCGAGCTTCGTGATCGACCCGGGACGGCGTTCCACGGCGCTCGACGTACTCTGCCTCGATTATCTCGATCGCCCGCTGTCGTCGGTCACGGATCTGACGGGGAACGGCCGGCGTCAGATCCCGATGGCCGAGGTCGAGGTCGACGCCGCAGCGCGACATGGCGCGGCCACGGTTTCGGCCGTGCTTGCGCTCGAGGCCAACTTCGTCCCGCGCCTGACGGAGGCGTCGCTGCTGCCGCTTCTCGACACCATCGAGATGCCGCTCGTCGAAGTCCTGACCGACATGGAATGGACCGGTATTGCCATCGATGCGACGGTGTTCGAGCGGCTCTCACGGGAACTGACGGCCGATCTCGTTCGGCTCGAAGCGGCCATTGCCCAATCCGCGGGAGCCACGCTCAACCTCAACAGCCCCAAGCAGCTCGCTGCAGTTTTGTTCGAGAAGCTCGGCCTGCCCGTGCTCAAGAAGACGAAGACCGGCCCGTCGACCGACGCGGATGTGCTCGAACAGCTGGCGGAGCAGGGACACGAGGTACCCCGTCTGTTGCTCGAGTATCGTGAGCTTCAGAAGCTCAAGTCCACCTATGTCGATGTGCTGCCCGCACGGGTCAATCGGCAGACCGGTCGAATCCACACGCGGTATAATCAGACCGGCGCCGCGACCGGGCGCTTGTCGTCGTCGGATCCCAATCTCCAGAACATTCCGATCCGGACCAAGCGCGGTGAGGAGATCCGTCGCGGCTTCGTGCCGACCGACGGATGGCAGTTCGTCGTCGCCGACTATTCCCAGATCGAGCTGCGGCTGATGGCGCACTTCTCGGCCGACCCCGCCTTTGTGGCCGCCTTTCGGAGCGGCGAGGACATCCATCGGCAGACGGCCTCACTGATCTTCGGCGTGTCGCCCGACCTGGTCAGCAGTGAGATGCGGTCGCGTGCCAAGACGATCAACTTCGGCACCATCTACGGACAGGGCGCCTTTGCCCTCAGCAAACAGCTCAAGATCTCGATGGAAGAGGCCCGTGGCTTCATCGAGTCGTACTTTACCCGGTTTGCCGGCGTGCGCGCCTATCTCGATCGTCAGGTGGAGCTGGCGCGGTCGCAGGGCTATGTCGAGACGCTCTTCAAGCGACGACGCTACATCCCCGAGATCAAGGACCGCAACTTCAACACTCGGGCTTTCGGAGAGCGGTTGAGTCAGAACTCGCCGCTGCAGGGTTCGGCCGCCGACCTGATCAAGATTGCCATGGTCCGTTTGCACGATGCGCTGCGCCAAGGCGGCTACCAGGCACGCCTGCTGCTGCAGGTTCACGACGAGCTGGTGGTCGAGGCGCCGGCCGGTGAAGTCGAGCCGGTCCGGGAGTTGGTTCGGTCGTGCATGGAAGGGGTCGCGGAGTTGTCGGTGCCGCTCGTGGTCGACATTGGCGTTGGCGTGAACTGGCTCGACGCCAAGCAATAGGCAGCTCAGCGGGCCGGAGGGGCGATTCGGCGCGACCCCGGCCACCAGTTCCAGCGGCCCATCAGGTGCATGAAGGCTGGTACCAGGACCATGCGGATGATGGTGGCGTCGAGCAGGACCGCCACGGCCAGTCCGAAACCGAGCATTTGCATCACGATGACCCGCGCAAAGGCAAACGCCCCAAAGACAAAGATCATGATCAGCGCGGCGGAAGTAATCACCGACGCGGTGGCGCTCAGGCCCTCCATGGTCGCTTCGCCGTTGCGACCGGTCCGGTCGAACGCCTCTTTGATCCGGCTCAGCAGGAAGACTTCGTAGTCCATACTGAGCCCGAACACCACGGCAAAGACGAGCACCGGAATCAGCACGAAGATCGCTTCGGTTGGTCCGGTCAGATGAAAGAGGCCGGCGCCGTACCCCTTCTGGAAGACCAGCACGATCAGCCCGAAGGTGGCCGCCACCGAGAGCGAGTTCATCAGGACCGCCTTGAGCGGCACCAGGATCGA
This sequence comes from Gemmatimonadales bacterium, assembly GCA_019637315.1. Lineage (NCBI taxonomy): Bacteria > Pseudomonadati > Gemmatimonadota > Gemmatimonadia > Gemmatimonadales > Gemmatimonadales bacterium. Next base: position 30,989 of record JAHBVU010000001.1, on the reverse strand, counting down.
TCGGAACGCCAGCGCCAGCATCACGGCAGTTGCGGTCAGCACCAGCACGATCAACCGCGGGAAGATGTCGAGCATCTCTTCCTGCAGGTCGACGCTGCCGGCGATGTAACCGCCGACCCGGATCTCCGCATGCGCAGCTGACGTATGCTGTCGGAGGCCGCCAGGGTCCGGGCGCGGGCCACTACGTCCATGGCCGAGGTCAGCGAGGTGGTATCCTGCAGCACCACGTCGACCAGGGCAACTCGGCTGTCGCGGCTCAGATAAGCGTCGAGAAACTCGCGCTGGCTGGCGCGTGCGGAATCCAGGTCTGCATAGAGCAGTGAGTACGCCAGGATCGATGTCCCAGGCTGCAGGTCGACCATGCTGCGCACGTCGCGCACCCGAGGATCGGCCCGCATCGAGTCGGACAGGGCCCGGAGTCCGCGGAGCGACACCGCCTGCGTGGCCGGCTGATCCTCGGGAAACTCGACCAGGATTCGTACCGGCGTGATGTAGCCCGACACACCCATCCGCGCGAGTGCGTCGACACCTGCGCCGGCCTCCGTGGCGCTGGGCCACCAGTGGCGCGCCGGCAGCCCAATCTTGATCCAGAGAAGCGGCAAGGTGAGCACGGCCATGGTGGCACCGCCCAGGATCAGCGCGCGCACCGGATGCCGAGCGAGCGACCTGGCCCACTTTTCCCAGATCTGCGGAGCATGGTACCAGCTCAGCCGGCGCGCCAGCCAGCGGGGGCGGTCGATGCTCTGGCCCAGCGTCGCGAGCAGGGCTGGCAGGAGGGTCAGGCAGAGGAGTACGGCGGTACTGACCACCAGCAGTCCGCCGATGCCCACGCTCCGAGTCTCCACCATCGGGGTCAGCAGCAGCGCCCCAAACCCCACCACCACCGTGACACCCGAGTGGAAGACCGCCACGCCGGCGGTCAGAACGGTGCGTTCCGCGGCTTCACGTCGACGCAGGCCGCGGGCCATTTCCTCGCGGAACCGGGTCACCATCAGCAGCGAGTAGTCGATCCCGACACCCAATCCGATCATCGTGGTGAGATTGAGCACGAAGACCGACATCGGGGTGAACTCGGTCATGATCCCGATAGCCGTCAGAGATACGGCAATGGCAAGGACGCCGATCGCCAGCGGTAAGAGCGCAGCCACCAGCGCGCCGAAGGCCAGGACCAGGATCACCAGCGTGATCGGCATCAGCATCAGCTCGAACCGCTTGCCGTCCGCAGCGCTGACATTCCGAATGTCGAGGTCGAGCGCCGATCGGCCCGTGACGAGGAGCGTATACGCCGGTCGGTTGGGTGTATGATCGAGCACCCGATGCATCTCGGCACGGAACGGCTCCACCAGGTTGCCGATGCTGTCGATGTTGGCCGTGAAGGAGACGAGAAAGAAGGTCGATCGCTCGTCGGCCGACAGGAACGTCGAATCGGCCTGGGTCAGGTATGAGACGACGCTCTGAACGTAGGGAAGGCGGGCGGCGGCTTTGGTCAGAGAATCGAGCGCATCGCGGGCCGAGCCGTCCCGGAACGAACTGGGTCCTTCGATCGTGACCGCAAAGAACTCACCGAAGGGGCGGGCAAACCGCTCGGTGAGCATTCGGTCGGCAAGGCGGGCTTCGGACGGCTGCGCGCTGCCGCCTCGAAGCGCCAGGCGTTCAGGCGTCTTGGGGGCTTGGGTGAAGGCAAAGGCGCCCAGGATGACCCAGATGGCGATGACAAAGGCGCGCCACCGAACCAGGGCTCGAGTCAGGGACGCCAGGATCACCAACGCTCCATCTGTTCGTGCGACAACTAGTTAGCCTCTGTCCTGACGGAATCGAACCGGGGCAAATGTAAGGGAGGGGTTGGATGCTGGCCAGCGCGGTCGGGACGGGCGTCCATCTTGCGGCTTGCCAGGCCAATGAGTCGGGTTTTCCTGGTGCTCGCGGCAGTCTGTTTCGCGCTGCTGGCCAATGCTCGCTGGTCCGGTAACGAGTCCGTCGTTCCAACGAACGGATCAATCGTAGTTGCTGATACTACCGCGTCCAAGGCTTCGGCTGGCCTCTCGGGGCCCCTGCCAATCAACCAGCCGGTTCGCATGGCGTGGCCGGGGCCCGACACGATCGGGTCAGCGGCTCGCACTCCGGTATTGGCTCAGCGTGCCCTGCTCGAAGCCCGCCGTCGCTTCCAGTACTCGGTGCGGGCAACCTACCTGGATTCAGTCTTCACCTCGCCCGACTCGGTGATTCGACGGTGGCCCGACGACGCCACCATCCGAGTCGCGCTCGTGCGAGACAGTGCGCGGTCGGAGCAGGTGGCTGCGGTTGATGCCGCCATGCGCACCTGGGAGGCGCTGGGCGCGGGCGTCCGATTTGTGACCGTGGCTGACACTGCGACGGCCGATGTCCAGGTCCGATGGGTCGAGCGCTTCGAGCCGGAGGCCGGTGACAGTGCCCGCGCCGGCGGATCCCGCACCGGCTGGGCGGAGATGCAGGGTGACGGGCACGGCGTCATTGTAAAGGCGGTCGTGACGCTCGCGCGACTGCATGAGACCCGCGTGCTGGAGCCCGAGGAGCTCCGGGCCGTTGCCGTGCACGAGCTCGGGCACGTGCTTGGCCTGCCCCATTCGCCTGATCCGCGGGACGTGATGTACCCTACGGTCCAGGTTCCCGGTCCGTCTGGCCGCGACCGCGCCACGGTTCGGTTGCTCTACCAGCTGCCTCCAGGTCCGCTTCGTTTCCCCTGAATTCGGCCGGGTTGGTTGACCCGGCTTCCGGCCTCCCGGTAACTTCCCGGTCGTTCGAGTTGGAGGCATCGTGATGGTGACGTCGGATTCCGTGAAAAAGGCCCTCCGGGCCGTCAAGGACCCAGAGCTCGGGCTCAACATCGTCGACATCGGTCTGATCTACGATGTCGAGGTCTCCGAGGCCAACGACGTCCACATCAAGATGACGCTCACGTCTCCCGGCTGTCCGTCGGGACCGGAGATGCTGGAAGACGCCCGCCTGGTTGCCGAGGGGATGGAGGGCGTCAACAGTGCTTCGATCGAACTGGTCTGGGAGCCATACTGGACCCCGGACAAGATGGACCCTCGCGTTCGCGCCTTTCTGGGCTAGCCGCGGATCGACCTTGGCGTCCACCCACCATTGGTGCGGTGTGGCGCCTGCCTGATTCCCATTAAGGACTCGACAACCCGTAACCGCCGGACGCTCGATGGCGAGCGCCCTTCACTTCCGCCGTTCCCGCAGGAGCACCGATGGACGCAGCAAGTCTGACCGCTTGGTTCGAATCGATTGAGGCTACCGTCTGGCATTGGAAGTTCATGCCGCTGGTTCTGGTGGTTGTCGGTGGTATTCTGACCGTCGCCACCGGCTTCGTTCAGATCCGTCGCTTTCCCGCAGCCCTGCGCACGGTGTTCAAGGGGGCCTTCAAGAAGGAGGCTGCGGACTCCAATACCATCACGCCGTTTCAGGCCCTCTCGACCGCGCTGGCCTCGACCGTCGGTAACGGCAACATTGGCGGCGTCGCCACCGCCATCCTGATCGGCGGCCCGGGCGCGATTTTCTGGATGTGGGTCTGCGCGACGGTGGGCATGGCCACCAAGTATGCCGAAGCCGTCCTGGGCGTTCACTATCGCGTGACCCGCGAGAATGGCGAACTCGCCTCCGGTCCGATGTACTACATCACCCGCGGCCTCGGCGGCAGCAAGCTGGGCAAGACGCTGGCCTGGCTCTTTGCCTTCTTCGGTATGGCCACTGCGATGTTCGGTACGGGCAACATGGCCCAGTCCAACACCGTGGCCGTGTCGTTTGTTGCCGCAGTGCGCAGCCTGACTGGGGTCACCATCGGCACCTGGATTCCCGGGCTGTTGATCATGGTGGCGGTTGGCCTCGTCCTCCTGGGAGGCATCAAGCGGATCGCCAAGACGGCTGAGAAGCTGGTGCCGTCGATGATCGTGCTGTACCTCGGCGCCGCGTTCACCTACGTGGTGCTGAACGCCGACAAGCTTCCCGAAGTTTTTGCCCTGATCTTCTCGGAAGCCTTCTCACCGACTGCCGCCATCGGCGGCTTTGCCGGAGCCACTGTTGCTCAGGCAATCGCAATGGGCATGAGCCGCGGCGTGCTGTCGAATGAAGCCGGTCTCGGCAGCGCGCCGATGGCCCACGGCATCGCGAGCGTCCGGCATCCGGCCGAGCAGGGTGTGGTTGGCGTGTTCGAGGTCTTCATCGACACCATCGTGGTCTGCTCGATGACGGCGTTCGTCATCCTCGAGTCCGGTCTCTGGACGGCAGGCACGTTCCAATCGGCGGACCTGACATCGGCGGCTATGAGTCAGACCATTCCGTTTGCTCCGATCGTCATCGCGATCTGCTCGTTCCTGTTCGGGTTCTCGACCCTGATCGGCTGGTGCTACTACGGCGAGAAGTGCTTCGAGTACATCTTCGGATCAGCCTATACGAAGCTCTATCGCTTGGTTTTTACGGCGCTGATTCTGGTTGGTGCCGTGATCTCGGTTCCCCTTGTCTGGGCAATCGGCAATCTGCTGAACGCATTCATGGCGTTCCCCAACCTGATCGGTTTGGCCATCCTGCTGCCCATGGTGCGCAAGATCACCAAGGACTATTTCAGCGGGACGGGTAAGGAGTACTCGGTCGACCACCCGACGACCGGGGCCCGGATCGACAACTGATCAAACATCTCGCTTGAACGGAGACGGGGTCGGCATCACGGAGGTGGGCCGACCCCGCTCTCGTTCGGCGATCGAACGGCGGCAGCCGTGGTTGCTACGCCGCGAGGACCCGCAGCATCTCCGTCCCAAACTCATCCGCTTGCCAGCGTCGTACCCCCGGAACGGCTTTCAGGCTGTCCACCGTTGTCGGCAGGGCTCGGGCAACCGCCTCCAGCATTCCGTTCGGTGCGAGGAGTCCGGGCGGCAGCTGGTAGCGTTCGGCCAAGCCGACCCGCCACGCCTTGAGCCGCTCGACTCGGGTGTCGAAGATCGGATCGGGACGGTGGCGCGGGCGTCGCTCGAAGGCAGGCAGCTCCCGCTCCGGAACGGCCAGGCCCCGCGCAACCGCCTCGAGGATTTCCGGACCCCGTCGCGCCGCATTCTCGGCGCCAACGCCGGGGATCTTGCCCAATTCCTCGATCGAACGCGGCTGCGCCGCGGCCAGCTTGAGCAACGGCTCGTTGCCGAGCACGCGGAAGAGAGCCCGGTCGAGTCGGGCGGCCGTCCGGTCCCGCCAGACAAAGAGCTCGCGCAGCACGGCCAGGCCCCGTCGGTCGAGATCGCGGGCCCCTTTCATCCGGAGGAACGCCTCTTCCGGGGGGTCGGGGGCGGGCCATTCGACCCGAGCCAGGATCTCGCATTCCTCGGCCGCCCAGGTCGCGCGCCCCGCCCGGGTCAGCTCGTCGAGCAGTTGGCTGCGGAGCTGGGGCAGATACCTGGTATCGGTGGCGGCGTAGACCACCATTTCCGGGGAGAGCGGGCGTGCGGACCAATCGGCGCGCTGAAAGCGCTTGTCGGTTGCCACGCCGAATCGCTGCGCGAGCAGGGCGGCGAGCCCGATGTTGGGCAAGTTGAGGAACTGAGCGGCCACGCGGGTGTCGAAGAGTCGCTGCACCCGCAACCCCGCCTCACGGTGCATCAGACGGACGTCGTAGTCGGCGTCATGAAAGATGAACTCGGTTCTCCCGCCGGCGAGCCAGTCGCGCAGGGGGGTGATTCCCTGCGTACCGAGCGGGTCGACCACTGCCGTGTCGGTCGGGGTCGAGAGCTGGAGCAGGTAGACGCGGTCACGGTACTTGTGGAAGCTGGCGGCCTCGGTGTCGATTCCGACGACCGGTTCGTCCCCCCACTGCTCGATCAGGCGACTGAACTCGTCCGGCGTGGTAATCAGGCGAACAGGGTCTTGGGTCACTCGCGTCGGCTCGACTGCTCCAGGCCGACAGCGATCTCCTCCAGCGCTTTTGCCAGGGTCTTGTAGAAGTCGGCATCCGGCTGCGGGGTGCCGCCAAGCGCGGCGTCGGCATGAACCTTCCGGGCCAGGCGGGCGGCGTGTCGGATATAGTCGGTCTGGGGCGGCATGGTGCCTGCTCCGGGTTGGGTCGCGGGTCGTCAGGAACGACCCGAAAGGTAGCGACGGCACGGCCCTCTGGCGTAGTTTCCGAGCGGCGGCCAACCAGTTCGAACCAGCGAGCGAATCGTGATGCGCGATGCCGAAGTCGAGTTCGTCGTGGTTCCCGACGATTGTGATGCGGCTGGCTCGATCAGCCACGCCGCCTTGCTGCGGCTGTTCGAGCGAGCCCGGTGGGATCAGTTTGCGCGTGGGCCAGGGGTGGACGTTTTTGGTCGACATGGGTTTGCGCCGGTGGTTCGCCGCAATGTGCTCGACTGCCATGCTCCGGTTCGGGCCGGGGATGTGGTGCGCTTCGGCCAGACCCTGACCCACCTCGGGCGCACCAGCTTTACAATCCGGCAGCACGCGCGGCGGGCCGCCGACGACGGTGCGATTGCGACGGCGGAGTTCGTCTTTGTTTGTGTGGATCGTCAGGGCCTGCCGCAGCCGGTTCCTGACGAGGTCGCCAGATTCTTCAACGCCCGCCCGAGCGCCGAGATGCTTGATCGTCTGACCGTCAACGGAGTCAGTCTGGCCGTCGAGATTCGAGGCTCAGGTCCGGCGCTCGTCTTCGTACACGGCTTTCCGCTCGACCGAACCATCTTCCGCCATCAGATCGATTCGCTGACCGGGTTTCGCCGGATCGCGCCCGATCTGCGCGGCATGGGCCAGTCGGATGCGCCCGACCTGGGCTATTCGATGGCGACCTACGCCGATGATCTTGCCGCATTGATCGATGCGCTGGGCGAGGATCGGGTGGTTCTGATCGGGCACTCGATGGGCGGCTACATCGCCTTCGAGTTTCTGCGGAGATACCGGAGCCACGTTGGCGGTCTGGTGCTGATGGACACCCGACCCGAGGCCGACAGCGCCGAGGGACGCAAGGCGCGCGACCAGCTGGTGACCCGGGTCCGGGATCAGGGAGCGCTCGCCGCCGCTGAGGCGATGTTGCCGCGCTTCTTCACGCCGAGCGTGCCGCCGGAGATCATCCAGTTGGTGCGCGACATGATCGTTCGGACCCCGGTGTCCGGCATCGTGGGTGCGCTGACCTCGATGCGCGATCGTCCCGACAGCACTCCGCTGCTCTCGACGCTGGTCGGGGTGCCGACCCTGGTCATGGTGGGCGATGAGGATGTGATCACGCCACCCGCCATCTCGCAGGCCATGACGGGGGCGATTCCCGATGCGCGGCTGGTGGAAGTGCCCGGCGCCGGTCATCTGCCATGCGTCGAGCAGCCGGTACCGACGACGCGCGGGATCCTCAAGTTTCTACAAACGCTGCGCTGACCCTGCCGACCGACGTTGGGCCCTTCAGTCGGGCCGGGCGTCCCCTGAACGGATTGGCGGGGAGGACCGAAAACGAGGTGTGAAACCATCTGGTGGGCTCAGGCGTCTAATCTGGTAAGGCGGCCTGACTCACTCTCCCCTCGAGTCTCCGTCTGGCAGTTCCTCCAATCCCGGGCCCCAAGGGTGGCGGTTCCACCCTTGGGGCTCGCCTCATCTGACCCCGCCGACCCCAAGCGCAACGAAGGCGGCCTCCCGCAGGAAGCCGCCCGACGCGGAACTGTCGACTGCCGGAGAACTAGCGCTGCGGCCGACCGGGGGGAGTGGCACTCGAAAACGAATCCCGATTCTTGGCAATATATGTGGCCAGGTTCTCGGGCACTTCTTCTTCCGGGTAAATCGCGCTGACCGGGCATTCCGGCTCACAGGCACCGCAGTCGATGCATTCGTCCGGGTGGATGTAGAGCTGGTCGGCGCCTTCGTAGATGCAGTCGACCGGGCATACGTCGACGCAGGCCCTGTCCTTGACGCCGATGCATGCTTCCGTGATTACGTACGCCACAAAACCTCCAAGATGAACCGCATTGGTCGAGCCGACACAGTATGAGGGGGACGACAACCGCGCAAGGGCCCCCCGGCTGCCCGCCTTAGGTCAAGTGCCGCTGGAAGAACTGCAAAGTCCGGTCCCACGCCTGCTCTGCGCTCGGCCGGTGATATACGGCGGGGCGGGTGTCGTTGATGAAGGCGTGATCGGCGTCGTACCAATGCACTTCGAAGGTGCCGCCCGCTTTGCGGACGCCGTCGGCCAGGCCTTCAACCGTCGCTGCGGGAATCGAACCGTCGCGCTTGCCGAAATGTCCCAAGACAGGAACGGTAACCCGAGCAGGGTCGATCGTGACCTTCGGATGGATGCCGTAGAAATCGACCACGGCACCAATCGACTGGGGATACTGCATTCCCGCAAAGAGGGCGAGCTGGCCGCCCATGCAGAACCCGACCGCGCCCACTCGTGATGAGCTCACCTCGGCGCGACTCAGCAGGTACGCAGCCGAGCCATGGAGGTCGGCGCCGACGCGGTCGATGTTGACTGCCATGAAGAGCTTGGCAGCCTCGTCGGGACTTTTGGTTGTCTCCCCATGGTAGAAATCCGGGGCGAGCGCAACGAAACCGGCCCGAGCAAAGCGGTCGGCCAGGTCCTTGATGTGGTCGACGAGTCCCCACCACTCTTGAATGACCAGCAGTCCTGGGCCGGTTCCCCCTTCCGGAAGCGCCAGATAACCTGAGGTCGTGTGCCCGTTGGCCGGGTAGCTCACCATGGTGCCCATCTGTCCTCCGTGATACCGGGATCGGAGGAGGAAACATAGCGCGTCGGGTTACCAGCCGAGGGCTCTCTGGCTCGCGATACCGGCGGGACTGGGCTAGAGCAGCGGAGCAGCGAGCTGGATATGCCGTGGCTCCGGTTCGCCATACCGGTCGTTCGAGGTGTACCAGCGGCTCCACTCTTCGCGAAGGCAGAAGGCGTCCGCTCCGTGCGCGCGATCGATCGAGAGGACGCCGTCCAGGTGGTCGATCTCGTGCTGCAACAGCTCGGCCCGGTCGCCCTCGAGCTCGACCTCGTGGGTGGCGCCTTTGGTGTCCTGATACCGGACCCGGATCCGATAGGCGCGTTGGACCCGAACCATCAGGTTGGGAAAGGAAAAGCAGTCGTCCCAGACCGTGAAATCCTCGGTGCCGATGTCGATGATTTCGGGGTTGACGAGGGCCCAGGGCCGGTCCATCTCGACGTAGACGATTCGGATCGGGGCACCAATCTGGGGGGCCGCAATGGCCCGGCCGGTTGCAAAACGTGACTGCCAGTCTCGCAGGGTCTCGCGCAGGTCGTCGATCACCATTCGAACCGCAGCCGAGCCCGGCTTGGCAACGGGTTCACATTTGGTCCGGAGGACAGGGTCTCCGAGGCTGCGAATTCGATGGACGGCCATCCTTCTAATCTTGTATGTTCCGGTGCAGCGGCCAAGTGGTCGAGCAGGCGCAGATAGGAGTATCCTTAAGTACTCCTAAATGTTCTGATCGCGATGTCGGTTTGGAAATGAGAATCAGGCCCAACCGGTCTTGCCAAAGTGCCGCCCGGACAACGGGTTACATTTGCTCCATTCTCATTTGACAATCCCGACTATTTCACTTAGGATTGCGAGTTGCGTCCATGGATGCGGCGCAGCGAACGAGGACGGCAATGAGCGATTCAGTCGAAACGCTGGTCAACCGCGAGTATAAATGGGGCTTCGTTACGGACATCGAAGCGGATTCGCTTCCGCCGGGACTGTCCGAAGACGTTGTGCGCTTCATTTCAGAAAAGAAGGGCGAGCCGGCGTTTCTGCTCGAATGGCGGCTCAAGGCGTATCGCAGCTGGCTCAAGATGACCGAGCCACACTGGCCCAACGTCAAATACGCGCCGATCGACTACCAGTCGATCGTCTATTACTCCGCACCGAAGACCCAGAAGCCGCTCGGCAGTCTCGACGAAGTCGATCCCAAACTGCTCGAGACCTATACCAAGCTGGGCATTCCGCTGACCGAGCAGAAGATCCTCTCCGGTGTCGCGGTCGACGCCGTCTTCGACAGCGTCTCGGTCGGGACGAGCTACAAGAAGCAGCTGGGCGAGATGGGCATCATCTTCTGCTCCTTCTCCGAGGCGGTGCGTGAGCACCCCGAGCTGATTCAGCGCTACCTGGGATCGGTGGTTCCCGCCAGCGACAATTTCTTTGCGGCGCTCAATTCCGCGGTCTTCAGCGACGGCTCCTTCGTGTATGTGCCGAAGGGCGTGCGCTGTCCGATGGATCTGTCGACCTACTTCCGGATCAATGCCCAGAACACCGGGCAGTTCGAGCGGACCCTCATCATTGCGGATGAAGGCTCGACGGTGAGCTATCTCGAAGGATGTACCGCCCCCAAGCGCGACGAAAACCAGCTGCATGCCGCCGTCGTCGAGCTGGTGGCCCTGGAAGGGGCAACCATCAAGTACTCGACGGTGCAGAACTGGTACGCCGGCGACGACGAGGGCAAGGGCGGGATCTTCAATTTCGTGACCAAGCGCGGCAAGTGCGCCGGCGCCCGCTCCAAGATCTCCTGGACCCAGGTCGAGACCGGATCCGCCATTACCTGGAAGTACCCCAGCGTCATCCTGCAGGGCGACGAATCGATCGGCGAGTTCTACTCGGTGGCCGTGGCCAACGGACGGCAGCAGGCCGACACCGGCACCAAGATGATCCATATTGGCCGGGACACGAAGAGCACCATCGTGTCCAAGGGCATTTCAGCGGGCCAGGGTCAGAACAGCTACCGCGGTCAGGTCAAAATCATGCCGCGGGCGCATCGCGCGCGGAACTACACCCAGTGCGACTCGATGCTGATCGGGAACCGGTGCGGGGCCCACACCTTCCCATATATCGATGTGCAGAACCGCTCGGCCGCACTGGAGCACGAAGCGTCGACCTCGAAGATCGGTGAGGATCAGATCTTCTACTTGAAGCAACGTGGTCTCAATACGGAGCACGCCATCTCGGTCGTCGTCAACGGCTTCTGTAAGGAGGTCTTCCGGGAGCTCCCGATGGAGTTCGCGGTCGAGGCGCAGAAGCTCCTGGGCATCAGTCTCGAAGGCAGCGTTGGATAACTACGGAGCAAGTGGACACGTGGCGCCGTTACTGGAAATCAAAGACCTCCGCGCTCGCGCGGGCGACAAAGAGATCCTCAAGGGTCTCTCCCTGACTGTCAACGCAGGCGAGGTGCATGCCATCATGGGGCCGAATGGCTCGGGCAAGAGCACTCTGGCTCAGGTCATTGCCGGGCATCCCGCGTACGAGATCACGGGCGGCGAAATCCTCTATCAGGGTGAGGATCTGGCTGAGCTCGAGCCGGAGGAACGGGCGCAGGCGGGCGTCTTCCTGGCGTTTCAGTATCCGGTCGAAATCCCCGGCGTGACCAACGCCTACTTCCTCCGCTCGGCCTACAACGAGATCCGCAAGGCGCGGGGTGAGGAGGAACTCGATCCGATCGATTTCCTCGACCTGCTCGAGTCGAAGCTGGACCTGGTCGAATGGGGCCCGGAGATCGTGCAGCGGGCAGTCAACGCAGGGTTTTCCGGCGGTGAGAAGAAGCGGAACGAAATCCTGCAGATGGCCGTTCTCGAGCCGAAACTGGCCCTGCTCGATGAAACGGATTCCGGGCTCGATATCGACGCGCTGCGCATCGTGGCCAACGGCGTCAACGCGCTCCGGCGTCCCGACAACGCGTACATCGTGGTGACGCACTATCAGCGTCTCCTCAATCACATTGTGCCCGACTTCGTGCACGTGCTGGCTGACGGGCAGATCATTCGCTCCGGTGGCAAGGAACTGGCGCTCGAACTCGAGGCCAAGGGCTACGAGTGGCTGACCGGGGTGGTGGAGGCCAGCGCGTGATCGAGACGTACCTCCGGCAGTACGAGGCGCAGAGCGCCAGCACCGCCGGGCTGCCAGCGTGGCTTCAGCAGCTCCGCCGCTCGGCCATCGACGGCTTCCAGCAGGCTGGTTTCCCGACGGCCAAGGACGAAGAGTGGCGCTTCACGCCGGTCGCCCCGATTGCAGGGGCGGAGTTTGCCGCGGCGAGTCGCGCGGCCACCGTCCGGGCCGAGGACCTCGAGCCGTTTCTGTTTGGCCATCCGGAATGGACTCGACTGGTCTTCGTCAACGGCCAGTTTGCGCCTGAGCTCTCCAGCAGTCCGGCCACCGAGGGATTGACGGCGACGACGCTGGCCGTGGCGCTTGCCGCGGAGCCCGAGATTCTGGAGCGGCATCTCGGCCAGCATGTCTCGCCGGACGCAACGCCCTTCACTGCCCTCAACACGGCCTTGTCCCGCGATGGAGCGCTGGTGCGCATCGCAGCGCGCGCCGTCATCGAGACACCGATTCACCTGGTGTTCGTCAGCACCGCCGAGGCCGACGGTGTGGCGATCCACCCGCGGGCGCTGGTGCTGGTCGAACGCGAGGCGCGGGCTCAGCTGGTCGAGAGTTATGTGACGCTCGCGCCGGGCGCGCGCTACTGGACCAATCCGGTCTGCGAGATCTCGATGGCTGAAGGGTCGTGGATCGAGCACAGCCGAATTCAGCGGGAGAGTGAAGCGGCGTACCATACCGCCTTTACCCAAGTCAATCAGTGGCGGGACAGTCACTACCGCTCCTTCTCGCTTGCCATGGGCAGCGCCATTGCCCGCCACAACCTGCACACTCGCCTCAACGCGCCGAACACGGAGGCCCTGCTGTACGGCCTCTCACTGGCGCACGGCGATCAGCTGATCGACAACCATACGGTCGTGTTCCACGATCAGCCCGATTGTCGGAGCTGGGAAGTGTACAAGGCGATTCTCGACGGTCGGTCACACGGCGTGTTCAACGGCAAGATCTTCGTGCAGCCGATTGCGCAGAAGACCGATGCGAAGCAGACCAACCGGACCCTGCTGCTGTCGGATACGGCCAAGATCGATACCAAACCGCAGCTCGAGATCTTTGCCGACGACGTGAAGTGCACCCACGGCGCCACGGTTGGTAACCTGGATCCGCTTTCGGGTTTCTACCTGCAGAGTCGGGGTGTACCCGCCGAGATGGCCAGGCGGATTCAGACCTACGCGTTTGCCGCGGAAGTGCTCGAAGAAATTTCATCCGCCCCGGTGCGCAACGCGCTCGATATCCTGGTGCACGCCAGGCTCGGCACGGTGCGCTGAAGGAGGATTCGTGGCCAGTGAGACGATAGCCAACGGCGCCCCCGACTCGACGGGGGCGTTTGTGCCTGTAACCGCGCGGTGGAACCCCGATGCGGTCCGGCCGGATTTCCCGATGCTCGCACGGCAGATCCGGGGGGCGCCGTTGGCGTATCTCGACAACGCGGCCACCGGGTTGACGCCCCAGGCTGTGATCGATGAGATGGCGCGCTACTATCGCGAGGTAACAGCCAACGTTGCTCGCGGAGTTCACACGGCCAGTCAGGAAGCCACGACCCGCTTCGAAGCCGTTCGGGAGCAGACGGCCGCGTTTCTCAATTCCAGCGTCGACGAAGTCGTCTTTACGCCGGGGACGACCGCTGGCATCAATCTCGTGGCGCAGTCGTACGGTCGTTCGGTGCTGCGGCCCGGCGACGAGATTCTCGTGTCGGAGATGGAGCACCACTCCAATCTGGTGCCGTGGCAGCTGATCGCTGAGGGGACCGGGGCCCGGGTGCGAGGGATCCCGATTACCGGCGCCGGTGACCTCGACCTGGCGTGGCTGGAGCGACACCTGACCGATCGCACCAAGGTGGTGGCGGTCTGCCACGTTTCCAATGTACTGGGCACCGTGGTGCCGATTGCCCAGGTGTCGAGGCTGGCGCATGCCATGGGGGCGGTCTGTGTGGTCGATGGTGCGCAGGCAGCGCCGCACCTGACCGTCGATGTCCGCGCACTGGGGTGCGACTTCTACGTGCTGTCGGTCCATAAGCTGTTCGGGCCGACCGGACTCGGCGTGCTCTGGGGGCGCCGCGCCTTGTTAGAGCGGATGCCGCCCTGGATGGGCGGCGGCGGAATGATTGCCAAGGTTGAGATCGAGCGTTCGACCTTCCTTCCAGCACCGGCACGGTTCGAGGCGGGTACCCCGCCGATTGCGGAGGTCTTTGGTCTGGGCGCGGTGATCGACTACCTGCGCGGCTGGGATCGGAGCGCGGCGGAGCGCCACGAGCGTGAGCTGGTTCATTACGCGACGGAACGGCTCGAGGCGATTCCGGGTGTCGTGATCCATGGGCGGAGTCGCACCAAGGTCGGCCTGGTTACGTTCACGGTCGACGGCGTGCACCCGCACGATGTTGGCACGGCGCTCGATGCCGGCGGTGTTGCGGTCCGCGCCGGTCACCATTGTGCCCAGCCGTTAATGGCTCGGCTGGGTGTACCGGCCACGGTGCGTGCGTCGTTTGCGCCGTACAATACCCGTGACGAGGTCGATGCGCTGATCGCGGGCGTAGAACGGGCGAGACAGGTCTTCGGACAATGAGCGAACTCGACGAGCTCTACCAGAGCGTGATCCTCGATCATAACCGTTCGCCGCGGAACTTTCGGGCTCTGACCGCGTCGTCGGGTCATGCCGAAGGCCGCAACCCGCTCTGTGGCGATAGCTTCGAAGTCTGGGTCGACGTCAAGGATGGGGTGGTGGCAGACGTCTCGTTCCTGGGACAGGGGTGTGCCATTTCGAAGGCATCGGCTTCCGTGATGACGACGACGATCAAGGGCAAGAGCGTGACGGAGGCGAAAGCCCTCTTCGAGCGGTTTCACGGGTTGGTGACCGGCAGTTCGGCCGCGCCGCCGGTCGAGGGGAGCAGCGGTCGCGCGCCCCTTGGAAGCTTGGGGGCCTTTGCGGGAGTGGCCGCGTTTCCGATCCGGGTCAAGTGTGCGACGCTGGCGTGGCACACCATGCTCAAGGCAATCGACGAGACCGGGTCCCAGCGGTGAGGGGACTCAAATGAACCTGAAAGGTATCTGAACCAGTATGCCGTACGATGAACGTTTGGTGGCACCGATGCGCGCCGAGGTGACTCGGCTCAATGTGAGGGAACTTCGCACTGTGGCAGACGTCGACTCGGCGCTCGGCGATCCGAAGGGCACCCAGTTGCTCTTCGTCAACTCCGTCTGCGGCTGCGCGGCCGGTGCGGCGCGGCCGGGCCTGGCGCGAGCACTTCAGCATGAGGTGCTTCCCGCCGAGACGCTGACCGTCTTTGCCGGCCAGGACCTCGACGCCACGGCGCGGGTGCGCAGCTACTTTGCCGATTACCAGCCGAGCTCGCCGTCGATGGCGTTGCTCAAGGATGGTGAAGTCGTCTACTTCATGCACCGCTATCAGATCGAGGGGCGCGGCCCGGACGCGATTGCGGCCGACCTCAAGGCGGCCTTCGATCAGCACTGCGCTTCGTAACGATGACCGGGCACGTCTTTCACCCCGGCCATGAGGAACTCCACGGTGTCACCGTCCTGGTGGGCGGGGCGTCGGGAAAAACCTATCTGGGTCGCTACCATGAGCGGCGCCCCAAGGGAGTGGTGCTTCGGGATGTCGGGGTTCACGATCCGGCGACCTCTGACCTCTCTCTCGAGGCTTGGCTCGAGCGGCAGCGTAAGTTCGGGATCCAGATCGAGCAGCGCACCATGATCGTTCCTGAGGGTGAGGCTGGCGAGATCACTCGCTTCTCCGACCTCTGATCCATCTGACCGGTCCGTCGCTACTGACGGGCCGGCCTGCCCCACCAGAGTTCCACTCTTCCCAAAGGGCAAGCGGCCTGACAGGGTGATATTGGGATTCGTCGGCTGGGTCCGTCTGACCCCGACCACGTGGTATTCCTGATGACAACTACTCTGCCACGACCAAACAGGGGGCTTGCGCTGTTCTGGGTGTCAAGTAAGATTGACATATCGTAAATGATGCTTGACGCACACATCCTCGCTTGGACTTGAAGCCATGGGCCAGCGGAACTCGGATTTCACTGCCAGGATGATCGGCCTGGCCCTGCTGTCAGCCGGCCTGATTGTCGCCGTCGCGCTCCTCGACCGAGCTGGTGTGATTCCGTCCAGCTTGCGACTGGTGGCTGGTCTGGTGCCCAGCGTGCCGCTGGTGTTCTGGTACCTGCGGATTAGCCGCTGGCTCAAAGAGATCGATGAGCTCGAGCGGACCATCCACTTGGAGGCGCTGGTGGTGCAGTTCGCGCTGACGGGTGTGCTCATCATGTCCTATGGCATGCTCGCTCGGCTCCGGGTGGCGCCCGATTTCCGTTTTACGGAGGTCTTTCCGTTTCTCTGGCTCGGCATGTTCGTCTTTTGGCATTTTGGGCTTTGGGCCGTGAGGCGCAAGTACCAGTGATCAACCGTCTTCGGGTGCTGCGCGCTGAACGCGGCTGGTCGCAGGCTGAGCTGGCGGAGCGGCTGGGCGTTTCCCGGCAGACGGTCAACGCCATCGAAACCGGCAAGTACGATCCGAGCCTGCCGCTGGCGTTTGGCATTGCCCGCGTCTTCGGGCAGCCGATCGAGAAAATATTCGACCCCAACGGCAACGGATCGTTGGGGGATCATGGTGCAAGCACCGAGTAGTGTGGTTGGAACCTTATCAGGGAAGGACGGGTCGATGGCCGAGACGGTGATTTCCGTCAACGGAGTGACCAAGAGGTTTTCCGGTCATGTGGCGGTTCAGAACCTTTCGCTCAGTGTGCCGAAGGGCGGGATCTTCGGTTTGCTCGGGCCGAACGGAGCGGGCAAGAGTACCACGATCCGGATGATGATGAACATCATCGTGCCAGACGAGGGTCGGATCGATCTGTTTGGCAATAAGGCTGGTGCCCGGGATCAATCGGGCCGAATCGGGTTTTTGCCTGAGGAGCGAGGGCTCTATAAGAAGATGAAGGTGCTCGATCACCTGATCTTCCTGGCGGAGACCAAGGGGCTTTCCCGACGGGTTGGGCGTCAGAAGTCGATCGAATGGCTTCGACGGCTCGACCTGGCTGATTGGACCGAGAAGAAGGTCGAAGACCTTTCCAAGGGCATGCAGCAGAAGGTCCAGTTTATCGGCACCCTGCTCCACGACCCCGAGCTCGTCATTCTGGACGAACCGTTCAGCGGGCTCGATCCGGTCAACAGTCGGGTCATGCGAGAGGTCGTCGTCGAGGTCGCCCGCACGGGACGCACGGTGCTTTTCTCGACCCACATCATGGAGCATGCGGAGCAGATGTGCGATCGGATTGCGATCATCGCGCACGGCAAAAAAGTCGTCGATGGCGCCCTCGCCGATATCAAGCGCGAGTTTGGTGGCAAACACATCAACCTGACCTTCAGCCGCGATGCGGATCGTGCGGTGCCGGTGCTGGCTGATCGGAGCCTGGTCAGTCGCGTGGAGGATCGGGGAGCGAGCGCGGAAGTCGAGCTTGCCCCGGGGAGCGATCCGGATGCTCTGCTCGGGGCGCTGGTTCGCGCCGGGGTCGGACTTTCCAAGTTTGAGGTCGCGGAGGCGTCGCTGCAATCCATCTTCATTGCCAAGGTCGGGGTTGAGGGCGCCCGCCCCTACGCCGTCACCGAGGAAGGCTGAGGACTCGAATTATGGGAAAGATTCTCGCAGTGGTACGCCGGGAGTTCGTGGAGCGAGTCCGGACCAAGGCGTTCATTCTCGGTACCGTCCTGGGGCCGCTCTTTTTCGCTGGCCTCGCGATCCTCCCGTCGCTGATTCTCAGTCGCCAGAGCAGCGGCCAGCGCATCGTCATCGTGGACGGCGCGTCCGGAGACTTCGGCTCACGGGTCGAGCAGACGCTGAGTGCGGTGCAGAACCGGCAATCACAGGAAGCGACCTACGCCCCGATCCGGATCCCGGCGGGCGGTCGTGTCCAGGACGTGGTCGACTCGCTGGTGCCGCTCACCGGTGTGTCGAAGAAGCAGAATGCCAACGCGCTGGACGGACTGCTGATTCTCGATGAAGGGGCTGTCACGACGGGCAGGCTCCGATATTTCGGCAAGAACGTCGGCAGCATGGAGGACATGCGTGAGTTGCGCAGCAACCTGACACCGGTCCTGGTTTCGGAACGACTCAGTTCGGTTGGGGTCGATCCTGCGGTCGCCATGAAGGCCTCGGCGCCCGTCAACCTCGAGACGAGAAAGGTGACGGAGGGTCGGCTGACGGAGGAAAGCGGCGCGTCCACTTTCATCCTGGCGTATGCCATGGGCTTCATCCTGTACCTGGCGCTCGTGCTCTACGGTACCCAGGTCATGACCTCGGTGATCGAGGAGAAATCCAACCGGATCGTCGAAGTGCTGGTGTCGAGTCTGACACCGTTCCAGATGATGCTTGGCAAGGTGCTCGGTGTCGGTCTCGTCAGCTTGCTGCAACTCGGGATCTGGGTCAGTGCTCTCTTTCTCTTCCAGAAGTATCAGGGGCAGCTGCTCGGTCTCGTTGGTGTCGGTGCGGCCGGGGGCGGTATGGCCTCATTGCTGCCGTCGATGGATCCGCTGCTCATCGTGGTGTTCCTGATGTTCTTCGTGCTGGGCTTCCTGTTCTACTCCTCAGCCTACGCCGCAATCGGTTCGATGGTCAACACGGTTCAGGAGGCGCAGCAGCTCCAGACGCCGGTCATCGTACTGACCCTCGCGGGCTGGTTCAGCGGGTTTGCCCTGTTGCGGGATCCGACGAGCAGCTATGCGCAGGTGGCCAGTCTGATTCCACCGCTTGCACCGTTCGTGGTGCCGGTGCGCTATTCGATCGCTCGGATTCCGCTGCCGGAGTTGCTGCTGTACGTCCTGACGATGATTGCCGGGCTGGTGCTGATCGTGTGGCTGACCTCCCGGATCTATCGGGTTGGCATCCTGATGTACGGGAAGCAGGCCTCGTTCAAGGATATGTGGCGCTGGATCCGGACTGCCTGAGACTGGTTGGCGTCAGGCAAACATGAAGATTGTGGTGCAGGGAGTCACCGGTTCGGCGGACTCCCTGCGGCTGGGTTGGTTCACGCTCTTGTGAGGATGTTGCCGTGTTGACACGCATGCTGTGCAGTTCCCTGTTGTTCGTGCTGATGGTGTCGCCCGCAGCGGCGCAGCGCAATGCCTTCGTGCTTCGGAGCGGCTCCGACACGATTGCAGTCGAACAATTCTCCCGGACGGCGCAGGGTGTTGACGCCGAGGCGCTGGTCAAGGTAATGGGTCTCCGGATCGGATTGTCGGCCGTGGTGGGGCCCGATGGACTGGTGCGGACGCTGACCAATCGTGCCTGGATGGCGGCGGACCCTGCGGATGCGCCTCCGCGCCAGGTCGCGGTGCTCACCTTTCAGGGCGATTCGGTCATCGCGGACCTGACCACCGGGGAGCAGAAAACGCAGCAGCGGCTGGGAACCCGTGCCGGCGCGCTGCCGCTGGTCAACCCGACCTTCTCGCTCTTCGAGTTGCTGCTCGAGCGTTTTCGGCGCGCCGCGGCAGATTCGGCCGAGTATCCGGGGTTCATGGTGGCGGGCGGTCAGACGCTCGCGATCACCGCGAAGCGCGTCGGGGCGGACTCGGTGATTCTGTCGATGGCCGGGGGCGACATGCGACTGCGGGTCGACGCCGAGGGCCGGATTCTCGGCGGGACGATTCCGGTTCAGCGCCTGACCATCGAGCGGGTTCGGGCGCAGGCTGATCAGCTCGTTGCGGAGAAGCCCGACTACTCAGCACCGCCAGGCGCACCGTACACGGCGGAGGATGTAGTGATTCAGACGCCAATGGGGCACACGCTGGCGGGGACCATCACGATTCCCAAGGGTGCGAGCGCGCGGGCTCGGGTTCCGGCCGTTGTCACGATTACGGGGTCGGGGTCGCAGGATCGGGACGAAGCGATTCCTCTCTTCAAGGGGTATCGCATCTTCCGCGAAATCGCGGACACGCTGGGCCGGCGGGGCATTGCCGTTCTGCGCATGGACGACCGTGGCTTTGGCGGGTCTGGCGGCGATGCGGCGAGTTCGACCAGTGCGGACTTTGCGCAGGACATCCAAGCCGGTCTCGCCTATCTGCGCACGCGACCGGAGATCGATCCAGCCAAGCTGGCGCTGGTCGGGCACAGCGAGGGTGGCATCATCGCGCCCAAGGTGGCATTGGCAGAACCACAGCTTGCCGGCATCGTGTTGCTTGCCGGCACGGCCTACGCCGGCCGGCCGATCCTGACGTTTCAGCTCTCCAACGCCATCAAGAACGATACGTCGCTGACGCCGACGCAGCGCGACTCTGCGCTGGCTGCGCTTCCCGCAACGATTGACGCCGGAGCGGCACAGTCGCCGTGGATGCGGTACTTCCTCGACTATGATCCGAGTGTGACGGCCCGCAAAGTTACGACGCCGGTGCTGATTCTGAACGGCGAAACGGATCTGCAGGTCACGGTCGATCACGTGCCGCTGCTCGAGAAGGCGTTCAAAGCGGCGGGCAATCGAGACGTGACAGCGAAAATCCTGCCGAATCTGAACCATCTCTTTGTCTACGATCCGGACGGGTTCCCCGGGCGGTATGTCCAGCTGCCCTCCTTTGCGGTGGACAAAGGGGCGCTCGGTCTCGTGGCCGACTGGTTGGCCAAGCGGTTGATCAAGCCCGCCAGCTAAGGTCGGGACGGAAGGCTGGCCGGATTCCGGTCGGGAGCAGGACAAGTCTGGGGCGCCCTTCTGTTTTGGGAGGGCGCCTCTAGTTTTTCCCTCATGGATATGGTCGACGTTCTGATCATTGGCGGGGGTCATGCCGGGGCTGAGGCGGCTGCGATGGCGGCTCGCCTGGGCGCCCCGACGCTACTGCTGACCCAGAATCTCGAGACCATCGGTCAGATGTCCTGCAACCCGGCCATCGGCGGGATTGCCAAGGGCACGGTGGTTCGGGAGGTCGACGCCCTGGGTGGCGTGATGGGTCGGGCGACCGATCGGGCGCGGATTCAGTTCCGGATGCTCAACAAGTCGAAAGGGCCGGCCGTCTGGTCGCCGCGGGCGCAGTGCGACCGGGGGCTCTACCGGCGAGCCGTGCGGAGCGAGCTCGAGCGCCTGCCGGGGCTGCGGTTTGCCCAGGGCACGGTAGCCCGGCTCCTGACCACGCGGGGTACCGTCACGGGTGTGGTGACGACGGACGGCCGTGAGTACCGGGCCCGTGCGGTCGTCCTGACAGCGGGCACCTTTCTCCGGGGCCGGATATTCATGGGTCTCGAGACCCAGATTCCGGCGGGCAGGGCGGGGGAACCCCCGGCGGTTGATGTAGCGCAAGATATTGAGTCACATGGACTTACCGTCGAACGCTTCAAAACGGGAACCCCGCCCAGGATCGACGGTCGGTCGGTTGACCTCAGTGCGTTCGAGCGCCAGGACAGTGATCAGGCGCCGTACTGGTTTTCCTACCATGTCCAGCAGCCCCATCCTGCGCAGCTGCCGTGTTACCTGGCCCATACGGGTGACAGGCTCAAGGAAATCATCACTGCGCAGCTGATGCAGTCTGCGCTCTATGGCGGAGCCATCAGCGGTCGGGGGCCGCGGTACTGCCCCTCGATCGAAGACAAGATTCAGCGTTTCCCCGATGCTGCTCGGCATCAGGTGTTTCTGGAGCCCGAGGGTCACGACACCCACGAGATGTACGTCAACGGCCTCTCGACCTCGTTGCCCGCGCCGGTGCAACTGGAGTTTCTGCGGAGCATTCGGGGCCTCGAGCGGGTCGAGATGACTCGACCGGGCTACGCGATCGAGTATGACTACTACCCGCCGACACAGCTCGATCGGACCTTGGCGGTTCGGTCGATTCCCGGGCTGTACTTCGCGGGACAGATCAACGGAACGACAGGGTATGAGGAGGCGGCAGGTCAGGGTGTCGTGGCGGGTCTCAATGCCGCGCTATACGCGCTCGATCGCGATCCGGTCATTTTCGGGCGTCAGGACGGGTTCATCGGCGTGCTCGTCGACGATCTCGTGACCCGAGGAGTTGATGAGCCGTACCGGCTCTTTACCTCGCGGTCGGAGTTCCGTCTGCTGCTACGGCAAGACAACGCCCTGCGGAGGCTTCTGCCGACGGCGATTCGTCTTGGCCTTCTGACCGACGAGGAGCGTCGCAACGCGGAGGTTCGGCTCGAGGCCGAGGAGCGCGTGTTGGCGAGCGCCTTCGGGACGACGATCCAGCCGAGTGGAGCAAATCCGGTCCTTGAGGCGACTGGTGAGCGTCCCATCGCGGAGGCGATGAGGATCTCGGATCTCGTCAAGCGTCCGGGGGTATCTTTGGTCGATCTCCTGGACGCGGCTGGGGCGCGGCCTGAGGGAGATGACGCGGGTTGGGCTCAGATTGAGCTACGGTACGGCGGATACCTCGAGCGCGAGCGTGAGATGGCGAGTCGGCTGTCAGAGTTGGAGTCGTTCGAGCTGCCAGGCGACCTCGAGTATCGTTCGTTTGCTTCGGTATCGTACGAGGCTCGGGAGAAGCTATCGGACCGTCGTCCTTCTACCTTGGGGCAGGCGTCGCGGATTCCTGGTGTTTCGCCGAGCGACCTTCACTCTGTGGCTATGGAGGTGACGAAGCGTCGCCGGAACGCATAGTCTCCGATCGGAAAGCACGTCGTCTCAGCCTCGCCTGTTTCACGTGAAACACTAGAACACCCCCTCGCTTTTGTCGTTGCCCCCCGTTGCCGTCACTGCGCCCACTCTGCCCCCTGTTTCACGTGAAACAGCGCTGTCCCCAGGGATGGCATCGTGACACGAACTCCGACGGCGACTCTCTTCCGGCGTGGTCAGTCAGACACCATTGAAAGAGTGCGAACCTGGTGCTTGGCCGAAGCCGGGGCGACTGGTGTCGCGTAGAGGGTCCTTTGCTTAGGGGCAGCATCGATTCCGCTGGTTGACATGGTTCCACTGTTGGATGGCCTTTCCCTGCGTGGAGGCGCTCGCGACTGTGGAAGGTGTTGCGGGTTGTGTTGCGCTGATCGAAGCCCCCCCCCGCGGCCTGATAGGCCCGCAATGTTACCCTTCGTTCCTCCACCCCTCTGTCGGAAACCCGGTCCTCTAAATGGATCGGCTCTGCCCCAAGCATCGTTTCGGCCTGTCCTTGAGCTCCACAGTCCGCGATACCCTTGCCCGCGTAGCACCGCCCTGCGGTTCTGCTCTCTTTCCCCGCGTTTGCACCATGGCGATCCCTGCATTTCTCATCGCGGGACGCCTGGAGGAACGCCCGGGCTGGTATGGTTGCGGTCCGGCTCCGAGGTGTCCAGGCACGACGGATGGAACATCATGTACCTGCTGCATTTACGGATGGTCGGGTGCGTCGTATATTCGGTATCCCTCCCGGGGATCATGGCAGTTGTGTTCTGCCGTAAGTGATTTGATTGCAATAACTTGCGAGGTGTATGGCCAGGATCATCGCGGTCGCGAACCAGAAGGGTGGCGTCGGCAAGACGACCACGGCCGTCAATCTTGCAGCCTCTCTCGCGATTGCTGAGCAACGGACGCTGCTGATCGACGCCGATCCGCAGGCCAATGCCACCAGCGGGGTCGGTCTCGACAAGAATGCCGACCGGCCGTCGCTCTACGACCTGCTGGTCGAGGAACGGCCGGCAGCCGACGCCATCGCTCGCGACGGTGAACTCCCCTATCTGGCCACGATCCCCTCGAATCAGGAACTGGTTGGCGCCGAGCTGGAGCTGGTCGGCTTGCCGCGCCGGGAAACCCGACTGCGCAGCGCCATTGCGCAGGTAGCGGATGACTTCGATTTCGTACTGATCGACTGTCCGCCGTCACTGGGGCTCATCACCCTCAACGTGCTGACGGCCGCAGATGGCGTGCTGATCCCGATTCAGTGCGAGTACTACGCGCTGGAGGGAATCTCGCAACTGCTCAACACGGTGCGCCTGGTGCAGCAGAACTTCAATCCCGACCTGGCCATCGAAGGTGTGCTGCTTACGATGTACGACGCCCGCCTCAACCTCTGCCGCCAGGTGGCAGAAGAGGCGCGAGAGTACTTTGGCGCCAAGATGTTCAAGACCGTGATTCCACGAAACGTCCGACTCGCAGAAGCGCCCAGCTTTGGCAAGCCGATTCTGATGTACGACGTGCAGTCGGTCGGTGCGAAGAGCTATCTCGCCGTTGCGCAGGAGCTGCTCAAACGGGCCCGCGGCGCGGCGGGCACTCGGGAGGACGTATGAGCGAAACGCCAGGCCGTCGTCTCGGTCGTGGGCTCGAGGCCCTGCTGGGCCCGATCTCGAAAGAAGAAGCGCAAGCGGAGGGCGCCTTGCGCGAGCTGCCCGTCGGGGTGATCGAGCCGAATCCGTACCAACCACGCCGGATCTTCGCACCCGAAGCGATTCAGGAACTCTCCGATTCGATTGCCGCATCAGGATTGCTGCAGCCGATCGTGGTGCGGTCGAAGGCGGGCGGCCGCTTCGAGCTGATCGCCGGCGAACGGCGGTGGCGCGCGGTGCAGCGACTTGGTTGGCAACGGGTGCCGGCCGTCGTCAAAGAGGTCGACAACCAGGCGCTCCTGACCCTCGCGCTGATCGAGAACCTGCAACGGGATGATCTGTCGCCGATCGATGAAGCGGTGGGCTATGAGCGCCTGGTGCGCGAGTTCGATCTCGGCCAGGCGGAGATTGCCCGCTTGGTGGGTAAGAACCGGGCCACCGTTGCCAACTCGCTCCGCCTCCTCAAGCTGCCCGCCGACATCCAGGCTCTGGTTCAGCGCAAGGTGCTGAGCGAGGGGCACGCCCGCGCGCTGCTCGGCCTGGCCGACGAACGCCAGATGGCTCGCCTGGGCCAGGCAGCGGTCGAGGGCGGCTGGTCGGTCCGCGACCTCGAGAGCCGAGTCAGGGGCGAGGTGCCGGGCGGACGGAAGCGCGCGTCCAAAACGCCGGAGCGGACCCAATCGGCTGAGACGCGACGCGTCGAGGAAGCGCTCCGCGATCGATTGCAGACGGAGGTTCGGGTCACGGCACGCCGCAAAGGCCGCGGCTTCGTGACGATCAGCTACTTCTCCAACGACGATCTCGCACGAGTGCTCGAGAAGATTCTGGGCGAGCCCTTCGGCGGATGAAACCGCCGCGCCGTGGAGTGACGGTCAACGTCGTTCGCGACGGCGACCTCACCTCCACGACCTACCGCCTGTCGGCGCTGGCATTTCGCGCCATCGTGGTCGGGGCCATTGCGATCGGGATCGTGCTGGTGCTCGGCATCGCACTCTACGCCCCAATTGCGCGCCAAGCGGCTCGGGTCCCCGGCCTCGAACGCGAGGTCGGACGCCTGACGCTCGAAACCGGGCGGATCCGCGAGCTGGCCGCGGCGCTCGAATCGATGGAGGCGAGCTACTCGAGACTTCGCAGTATGGTCGGCGCCGACCTCGTTCCCGAGCCGGTCGGCTACGTTGGCGCAATCCCGGTCGCACCGGCCATCGAGGTCGTGCCCCCTGGTCTCCAACGTCAGTACCAGCCCGGGCCCTCGGTTCCGGCTCACTGGCCGCTCGACGAGGCAGGGTACCTGACTCGCGGCCAGGTACCGACCGGCGCCCCCGACGAAGCGCATCCCGGCATCGATCTCGCTGTGCCTGTCGGGACGCTGGTGCGAGCCGTCGGCGGGGGAACCGTTCGGCAAACCGGCGACGACCCCCACTACGGCCTGTTCGTGCTGCTCGAGCATCCGAACGGGTACGAATCCATGTACGGTCACCTGTCGCGGATCACTACCACCGTCGGTCGAGAGGTTCCCGCGGGTGAAGTGATCGGCCGAAGCGGCAACACCGGCCGATCCTCGGCGCCGCACCTCCACCTCGAGATCCGCCGAGACGGCACCTCGGTCGATCCGCTGACTCTGATTCGGGAAGGACGCTGACCATGGGGATGTTCTCCTCCAATGGAACCGACCCTGGCACCTCGCGTCGCCGCGCGGAATCTGCCAACTTCTCCATTGTCGCGAGCGACCTCGTCATTACCGGCGACCTGCGCTCCGAGGGCGTGATTCGCGTCGAAGGACGAGTCGCCGGCAACGTCGCGGCCGGTCAGCAGATTCTGGTGTCCAAAGGGGGCGTGGTCGAAGGTGGCCTCGAGACCCGTGAGGCGGTCATTGCCGGTACGGTCCTCGGTCCGGTCATCGCGACCGAGCGAGTCGAGGTACAGGCCACCGCCCAGATCCACGGCGACATCGTTGCGCCGCGACTCCTAATCCAAGAGGGCGGGTGCATCAATGGCGGCATCAAGATGGAAACCGCGGCGGCCGGCAGCAATGCGTAGCCTTGCCTTCGGCGCCCTTGCGCTGCTGCTCTCTGGCTGCGGCCGATCGGCAATCGGCGACGGTTTGACGGTAGCACTGGTCACCCCCGGCTCAGTGGCGGACGCCTCCTGGAATGCCGGCGCGTACCAGGGCCTCCAGTGGATTCGCGACTCGCTCCAGGCGTCGATCAGTCACCAGGAGGCGCGGACGCCTGGTGCGCAGGAAGAGGCCTTGCGGGCCTACGCCGCCTCAGGGTACCGCCTCGTCTTCGGTCACGGCTTCGAGTTTCAGCAGCCGGCCGAACGGGTCAGCCGCGAGTACCCCGAGACGATCTTCATCGTGACCTCTGGCGAGCGAGTCGAGGGGAATGTTGCGCCCCTGGTGTTCCGAATCGAGGAGGGGACCTATCTGGCCGGGATGTACGCCGCCGGCCTGTCCCGCACCGGGCGGATCGGCTTCGTCGGCGGGATCGAGCTGCCGCCGATTCAGCGCGGCTATCGCGGATGGCTGCATGGTGCGCAGCGGATCAACCCGGCAATAGAGTCCCGGCTGACCTACCTCAACACCTTCGATGATGCGGCCGCCGGTCGTGAGGCCGCGCTGGCCATGATCCGACTCGGCGTCGATATGCTGCACCACAATGCCGACGAAGCGGCCAAGGGGGTCTTTCAGGCGGCGCGGGAAAGCAACGGCATCTTCGTCTTCGGCGCCAACGCCGATCAGACCGAGCTGGCGCCCGATCGGGTCCAGGGCTCGGTCATTCTCGATCTGCCGCGGGCACTCCTCACCGTCGCGCGAGAAGTTGCCGACGGCACCTTTGTGCCGAAGGTCGAATCGTTCGGGATCGCGAGCGGGGTAATCCGCTACGTGCCCAATCCGGCCCTGGCCGGCGCGGTGCCCGCCGAGTTGGAGGCGCGGGTTCGAGCCGCAGCGGACTCGATTGCGGCCGGCACCCTGGTGCCGGTGCCGGTCAACTGAGATGCCGCGCGTCGCTCTCGAGACGGTTACCGACTACCTCGACCGCTATCTGCGGATTCGAGAAGTTCCCGATGAAAGCGGTGCCGTCAACGGTCTGCAGGTCGCCAATCGCGGCTGGGTCGGCGGCATCGTGGCTGCTGTCGATGCCAGTCAGGCCACTATCGACGGCGTCGTTGCGGCAGCGGCTCGTTTCGAGGCGCCGCCGCTTATCCTGGTGCATCACGGGCTGTTCTGGGACGGCAACCAGCCCGTCACGGGTCGTCGGTATCGCCGCCTGGTCGCGCTCATGAGCCATGACATTCCCCTGTATTCGGCGCATATCCCGCTCGACGTGCACGCCGAAGTCGGCAACAACGCGGTGCTGGCTCGCCTGCTCGGGGTCGAACAGCTCGATCCGTTCGACAGCTACAAGGGAATCCCGATGGGGGTGCAGGGTTCTCTCGCTGAGCCGACCGCGCGGGAGGAAATGGTGGTGCGGCTCAACGGATTGCTCGACACCAACGCCCGGCTCATTCCGGGCGGACCCGAGCGAGTTCGGCGGGTCGGCATCATTACCGGTGGGGCCGGGGCGCGAATCGCCGCCGCCAGGGACGCCGGGCTCGACCTGTTCATTACCGGCGAGGGGGCGCACTACACCTACTTCGATGCGGTCGAGTTCGGGGTGAACGTGATCTTTGCCGGACACTATGCCACCGAACAGGTTGGGGTGAAGGCCCTCGCTGCGCAGCTGTCGGAACGATTCGAGCTGCCCTGGGAGTACCATCACCATCCTACCGGACTGTGACGCCCGTCCTCGAACTCGCCGGCATCGGCAAGCGGTACGGCTCCGTTCAGGCTCTGGACGGGGCCGATTTCGTTCTGGCGCCGGGTGAGGTCCACGCCCTCCTGGGTGAAAACGGCGCCGGCAAGTCGACCCTGATGCAGGTGGCGTTCGGCCTGGTCGAGCCCGATACGGGTTCAATCCGAATCCGAGGCGAAGCCGTGCGACTCGCCGGTCCGCGCGATGCCAAAGCGCGCGGGCTCGGCATGGTGCATCAGCACTTCACCTCAGTGCCCGCGATGACGGTGCGGGAAAACCTCTGGCTCGCGGCCGGCAGGGTCCGGCACCCGGCAGGAAGCCCCCCTGCGCCGGGTTCGGTATCGGATCGACTCGATGGAACCCGAACTCGACTCTGGCAGGGGCTCGATCCGTCGGTTCGCGCGGAGGATTTGGGGGTTGGTGCCAAACAGCGTTTGGAGATACTCCAGGCATTGGCCACGGGCGCAAGTGTGCTGCTGCTCGATGAACCCACCGGGCTGCTCACCCAGGATGAAACGACGGAGTTACTACAACTACTCCGCGCTTTCGCCGACCGGGGCGGTGCGGTCGTCCTGATCACCCACAAGCTTGCGGAGGCACTGGCGGTGGCCGACCGCGTCACCGTGCTGCGCCGAGGCAAGACCGTGTGGAGCGGAACGGCCGCAGCCCAGAACGCAACCACGCTGGCCGCCGCGATGCTTGGCGCTGGGACCGACCGGTCGGAGCAACCGCAGGCTCCCGGCCCCGCCGGTGACGTCGTGGTCCAGGTGTCCGGGCTCGTGGTTCGCGCGGGAGAGATCGTTGGGGTTGCGGCGGTCGAGGGCAACGGTGAGCGGGAATTGCTCCGGACGATCGCGGGCGTCGAGGCGCGGGCCAGCGATGGCCTCGTGGCGTCTCCCGTGGTCTTCATTCCGGGTGATCGCACTACCGAGGGTCTGATACCGGGCTTCAGCCTGACGGAGAATCTCGTACTCGGCCAGCTCGACCGCTGGAGCCGCGGCGGTTGGATCAACTGGCGGGGTGCGGCGGACCGCACCGGTCGCCTGCTTGGCGAGCATGACGTACGGGCGCCTGGCGCCGGCGCCTTGGCTCGAACCCTGTCGGGCGGCAATCAGCAGAAGCTGATCCTGGCTCGAGCGCTCGACCTCGCTCCGCGCGTCGTGGTGGCGGAGAATCCGACCCGGGGTCTCGATCTCCAGGCCACGGCTGCGGTGCACGCCCGCCTGCGCAGCGCCGCCGCCGGAGGCGCTGGTGTCCTGGTCTACTCTGCCGATCTCGACGAAATCCTCGAGCTGGCAAGCCGGGTCGTCGTGGTGCACCGGGGCGTCGTGCTGCCGGTCCCGCAAGGCGCTAGCCGCGCGGAGCTGGGACGCCTGATGCTGCAGGGGGCTCAGTGAGCTACTTGCGTCCGCTCCTGATTCCCGTGGCTGCGGTGCTTACCGGGCTGCTGCTGCTGGCGGTGGGATTGGCAGCACTCGGCTACGACGCGCCACTCGCGCTTGGTGCGCTTTGGCGCAGTGCGTTCGGGTCGTGGTATGCCTTCGGGTCGGCAACGCTGGTGCGGGCGGTTCCCCTGATCCTGATTGGTCTGGGCCTGGCGGTGGCCTTTCGCGCCGGCGGGCTCAACATCGGCGCCGAAGGGCAGTTCACCGTCGGTGCAGTCGGGGCCACCTGGATGGCCGTGCAGGTGGCGAGCTGGCCTGGCCCGCTCGCGATCGTTGCCGTTGCGCTGACCGGATGCCTGGCCGGGGTGGTCTGGATTGCGGTGCCGATCTGGCTGCGGCTTCGGTTCGGCGTGCTCGAAGTCATCAGCACGCTGCTGCTCAACTTCGTGGCGGAGGCGGTGGTCAGTTTCATGGTGCACGGGCCGCTCCAGGAGGCCAGCCGGACGTACCCGCAGAGCGATCCGATCGCCGCCGCTGCGCGCCTGCCGGTGTTGCCGGGCTCGCGTTTGCACCTGGGTCTGCTCGTCGCGGTGGCGCTGGGGCTCATCTTCTGGGTCCTGTTTACCAGGAGCGCCTGGGGCTTCCGGCTTCGGGCCGTTGGTGAATCGCCCCGCGCGTCGTGGGTTTCCGGCCGGATCGATTCGCCCAGGGTGCTTGCTGTCGCGCTGGCCATAGCCGGCGGGATGGCCGGCCTCGCGGGCGCCTTCGAGGTGTCGGGCGTGACCTATTCGCTCTATGCCAACCTGTCGCCCGGTTACGGCTTCACGGCTATTGCCGTCGCGCTGATTGCGCGGTTGCATCCGCTGGGTGTCATCGTGGCCGGGCTCGGGTTCGGGGCACTCGAGGCTGGCGCTGCGGGCATGCAGCGTGAGGCAGGGGTGCCGGCGGTCGCGGTCTATGTGGTTCAGGCAGTGATCATCGTGGTGGCGCTGCTGAGCGTCAGTCGCACTCGATTGCTGCGCGCAGAGACGGGCGGCTAAGCAATGGATCCGATCATCGGCTTTGTCGCCGCGGCGATTCGAATCGCCACACCGCTCACCTGGGCGGCACTGGGCGAGGTGCTGGCCGAGCGCGCCGGCGTGATCAACCTGTCTGTCGAAGGCGCCATGCTCGCTGGCTGTCTCGCGGCGGCGACCGTGGCCTCCACCACTGGCAGCCCCTGGGCTGGCGTGGCGGCCGCGATGCTGGCCGGGGGCGCCGTTGCGGCGGTCTTTGCGGCAACGGCGATCTGGGCCAGGACCGATCAGATCATTGCCGGTACCGCAGTGACTCTGGCATCGATCGGGGTGACCGGCATGTGGTACCGTCAGGCGGCGCACGGAACCTCGGCCGGCCTCACGGTGCCAACCTTCTCCCCGGCAAGCATTCCCGGGCTCGAGTCGATTCCGTGGCTCGGGCCGGCGCTCTTTCAGCAGCCGTGGCTCACCTATCTCGCCATGCTCGCCGCCGCGACAATGACGTGGTACCTGTTCCGAACCACCTCGGGGCTGCGACTCCGCGCGGTTGGTGAGCAGGCGTCGGCCGCGCGCGCCGCCGGCGTGTCGGTTCGCTGGCGCCAGACGGGAGCCGTTGTCACTGGCGGTGTGCTCGCCGGAATCGGTGGGGCCACGCTGGTTCTGGCACAGGTTGGGGCATTTACCGAGCGGATG